>CASFGU010000071.1 GCA_949294395.1 uncultured bacterium | reverse complement strand
GCCATCCAAAGGATTTGCCTTCCTCGGCTGCCTGAACCCATTTTTATGTGCCGGTTAAGGAGCTTAAACTAATTGCCCCCCCCCCCTGAAATCCTTGCTATACCTGCATTTTCCATCGTTTAATCTCCTTTTTTATTTTGGAATGTTCTACATTATTTTGACGTTAGCGCGAGCGTGTTCGAGAAAACATTTATAGATATTCCTCTTTATTTTGCCGCTGCCCTTTTTTATTATATACTATTTTTCAGATTTTTTCAAATAATCCTCAAAAGTCTTTACATTAACCTTATACCCGCAGCCATCATGAAGCTTTGCCGGATATAAAATCCGTTTTGCGGGATAATTTCTACACATTGCAGGACGTCTTTCGTACACAGAACATTTCCCGTCCGGCGTCACAAGTTTACAGGCAAAAATAAAGTTTCCCTCCTCATCCTTCCCCTTTATATAAAATCTTCTGTATGTCGGGAAGAAGAACTGCATTATTTTAAACTCTTTTTCTGTATAAGTGTCAAAACTGTACATATAATTACAGCACTTGCCGCACTGCAGGCACTTGCCTGTCACCTCGTACACAACCTGCTCCGGCACAAAATACGACCTTATTTCATTTACAAAACTCACCAGAAAATCAAACATAATTTAATCATATCATAAAACATTTGCCTATATTCTAATTTTATAATATTATAAATTATCATAAGAAGGGATAAATTGAATGGTAAGGATAAGAAGAACTGAAAGAGGGATGTCAGCAAAAAACTTTGCAAAATCCAACATCTCCAGAAGAAACGTAGGTTTCTGGGCAAATTTAAGAAACTTTGCAATATTTTGCGCCGCCTGCATACTCGCTGCCGGTGTAGCTTTTGAACTGTACCTGTCATCACTCTCCCCTATCAAAAACCTTGAAGAATTTAAACCGAATATCGTTACAAAATTCTATTCCTCTGACGGTGAAATTATTAAAACCTTTACCGCATATACATTTCAAAAAGTTGATATAGAAAATGTGCCTGACGAATTAAAGGAAGCACTCATTGCAACCGAGGACAAAAACTTCTACAAACACAGAGGCTATGATATATCAGGTCTTGTCCGCTCAACTATTCAGAATATTTTAGCCGGACACGTTGTGCAGGGTGCAAGTACCATCACACAGCAGCTTTCGAGAATTTTATTCCTCTCTAACGAAAGAACTTTTGACAGAAAAATTAAAGAACTGGTTATTGCGGCAAGAATAGAAAAAACAATTTCCAAAGACCAGATACTGGAAATGTATATGAATAACGTTTATCTGGGTTCCGGAGCTTACGGCTTTGAAGGTGCCGCGCAGATTTACTTTAACAAACACCTCAAACAGCTTACTCTGCCGGAACTTGCGCTTCTGGCGGGACTTCCGCAGGCGCCTTCCGTGTACTCGCCGTTTAACAATATGGATTTAGCAATCCAGAGAAGGAATCAGGTTCTTTTGAGAATGTACAAGATGAAATACATTACAAAAGACGAATACGAACAGGCAAAAGAAGCAAAAGTACATCTGACATCGGTTCCAAAGTTCTATACAACCAATAAAGCACCGTATTTCTGCGATTATGTGATGAAAGAACTTGAAAAACTCGGGTTTGACGAAACAGACATCTCTCAGGGCGGCTACAAAGTTGTAACAACAATTGACTATAAAACTCAGGAAAAAGTTAATGAAGCTATCCTGAAAAACATGCGAGCCTACGGGCTCACCGGTAAAAACCAGCAGGCAGCAGTATTCACCTTCTCGCCGATTGACGGGAAAATTCTTGCCTACGCCGGCGGAAAAGATTACACCCAGAGCCAGTACGACAGGGTTCAGGCAGTAAGACCGTCAGGTTCAGCATTCAAACCTTTTGTTTACGCTGCAGCCATGGAAAAAGGCATAAGCCCGAATGATTTGATTGAAGACAGACCCATAAAAATAGGCGACTGGGCGCCACGTAACTACGGCTCCAAATACAGAGGAGAAATCCCTGTATATTCAGCGCTTATGGTTTCATCAAACGTTTGTGCAGTCAGATTGATTAAAGAAGTAGGAATACGTGCGGTAATTCAGATTGCGCGTGTTCTCGGAATTACAACCCCGCTTGAATACGATTACACAATCGCACTCGGTTCAAACGGCGTTAAACTCTTTGAACTTACAAGGGCTTACGGCGCTTTTGCAAACGGCGGTTATGTTGTTCAGCCTTACGCAATTGAAAGAATAGAAACTTCCCGCGGCAAAGTGGTCTACAGAGCTCCGAAAACAAAGGTTTCCAGACAGCTTAGCCTTAAAACCGCCGCAGAGATGACTGCAATGCTTAAAACAGTAATCCAGCGCGGAACAGGAGCCGCAGCAAACATAGGAAAGCCTGCCGCAGGGAAAACCGGTACAACAGATGATTATAAAGACGCAAGCTTTGTCGGCTATACACCTACTATTGTTACAGGCGTCTGGGTCGGGAATGACGACAACTCGGATATGCGCTCTATTCAGGGCGGAACTGTTCCGGCACTCATCTGGCGCGATGTTATGAAAGTCGCAACCGAGCCTTACGGAAAAGTTGATTTTAACTATCCGGATATTGAACTTACTGCATTTCAGGCAAAACCTGGAAGCATAAAAGTAATTAAAGACGAAGAAGAAAACAAAGAAGAACAGCCTCAGGAACAGACAGAAAATCAGCTTCCTACTGCAACAACCCCTGCCGAAGTTCTGGAGAACTTTAAAAAACAGCAGGCGCAGCAGCACCCGCTTCCAAACACAATTAACGAACCGGCGCCAACACCTGCTCCGGCACCCCAGCCGCCGGCTCCACAGACCGCACCAACCCCTATTCCTATGGCAGTTCCGGAGAGTTTGCACTGATGACAGCAACTTTTACAGCACACATAGGCGTTGATGAATCCGGTAAGGGCGACTTTTTCGGCCCGCTGGTAATTGCAGGGGTGCTTGTGGATGAAAATGCCGCAAAAATCTTTTCGGAACTAAATATCCGTGACAGCAAAAAGATTTCGGACGGGCGGATTTTAAAGCTTGAACCGATAATAAAAGAGAACGCCCCGTATTCTGTTATTGCAATTTCCAACAGCCGGTACAACGAACTTTACGGAAAGATGAACAACCTTAACAAACTCCTTGCCTGGGGTCATGCAAGAACAATCGAAAATATTCTTGAAAAACATGAATGCACTTATGCAATTTCCGACAAATTCGGCAATGATCACTTTATACAGGACGCACTAATGAAAAAGGGCCGGACAATTAAACTTGACCAGATGGTGCGCGGAGAAAGCGACATAGCGGTTGCTGCAGCCTCGGTACTTGCGCGTGCTGCATTTGTGCACAAAATAAAAGAATTACAGGAAATTTACGGAATAGAGTTTCCGAAAGGCTGCGCCCCGCAGGTCAAAGACTGCGCAAGGGAATTTATAACAAAATACAGTAAAGATCGCCTTAAAGAAGTATGCAAAACCCACTTTAAGACCTATAACAAGGTTTAAAAAGTTTAATTAATTGGAATTATTATTAATTTATGGTATAATATTTTCAGGGTAGTACCACACCTCACCGACACACGCGATTGTATGAAGAAATCGGTCGAAAGGAGGTGAAAACTATGATTGTACAAATAATAAAGCTATTATTAGCACTTGCATTACTAATAATAGCCTGTAAAATTTAATCAATCATAGGGTATGAAGCGAAGTCCTAAGGAAGTGACGTTTTCTTAGGGCTTCCCCCTATATTTTTATTATATCGTACTTTTTTGAATTTTTCAACCCTATAACAATTACCAACAAATTGGAATTATTATTAATTTATAGTATAGTATTTTCAGGGTAGTACCACACCTCACCGACACACGCATTTTACTAAGAAATCGGCGGAAAGGAGGTGGATACTATGAGATTAGGCTTTTTAAATGTGCTGGAATTACTCATTACAGTACTAAAAGAAAAAGCCCCGGAGCTGGAACTCCTGGAGCTTTTCTTAAATAGCTAATCTAATAGGGTACTAAGTGAAGCTCCGGAGAACCACAACTTCTTCGGGGCTTCCCCCTGTATAATTATTTTAACATATTTTTAAAAAATTTCAAGTGCAGATGATTAAAAGCGCAAAATGTCTTTCAAATCAGCCTCAAGGAAATTTGCGAGGTTAACAATTTTCTTCAAAGACATATTCGCAAGCCCGCGTTCAATTTTGCTAATATACTCACTATTTACATCCATTTTCTCAGCAAAAGTTTCCTGCGTGTAACCCTTTCGTACACGTTCAGCTTTAACGTTTCTGCCAAATTGTTTTAAGATTTTGGCTGCATCATACATACTTATAAGTATTACACTATTGACAAAATTTTACCTTAGTCTTATAATTATGTTAGATTGATATTTATAAGGTCTAAATGATTACAACGATACAGGACTTGACTGACATTGAATTAAGAATAGCGGTAATGGGCATGAACGGCTATTCCATCAGGGAAATAGCCGAATGCCTTAATATTTCAAAATACCGGATTGCTAAAGTTAAAGCCTCTATCAACAAAAAATGTGAAAAGTCAGATTTTTACGATTCAATATCAGTATTAATTGATTATAATATAATTTAGCAGGCGGGACAGCCCCCGCCTGTTTTTATTATAACCGCTTTTAACTTAATTTAAAAAAGGCGGGGTAAATCCCCGCCTCTACTGACTGATACAACTATTCAGGTAATCAATCGTACTAACTTTTTCATCGTATAAGTATTTTATAAAATTCAAATACGCCTCGTCATAAGAGGTTATAACAAGATTAATCTCAAAGCCGTCCGTGCAAAAAGGTTCGTAATCATAGACAACATAGCTGTTATACTTACTTTTCCACTCTTTGCGTTCAACACGGCTGTTGTTTTCTTCAACAATATCTTCTAACCATGATACGATGTCTTTATTCACATTTTTCATTTCCAAGCGATTGTATCTGCTGCAATCGTGATAATTATTTCCCGTTAACATACCAAATACTCCAATCTCTAAATCCGGTGTCCTTGAGGCATTGCGCCGCAGATTTACCTTTTCAGAACGCCTTCCGTAAAATTCCGCAGGTTTCATTCTGTGTAATTTATTCCGCAAAATTTTTATCCGGCAATTTATACAAAAATTGTAATTGTTTTTTGGGTACAAATAATCCCCTTTAGGTCTAAGATAAAATAGTAATATCTGCTAATCTTTTTTAGCGAAAGATTGCAATTTTATTTTTCCTGTTATAAAATTACGTGTCAGAGAATTGGGAGGTATGTTATGGATGAAAATTGTATTTTCTGTAAGATTATAAACGGCGATTTCGGTACTGAATTTGTTTACGAAAACGAACACCTTGTCGTGTTTAAAGATATTAACCCGAAAGCGCCTGTTCACCTGCTTGTGGTTCCCAGAGTTCATGTTGCGTCGTTGAACGAACTTGAGGACAAAAATCTTATGGGCGAACTTCTGATGGGCGTAAAAGAAGCAGCAAAAAGAGCAGGGCTTAAATCTTACAGAACTCAAATTAATACAGGAAAAGAAGCCGGTCAGGAAGTTTTCCACCTGCATATCCACGTTCTGGGAAAATAGTATCAAAGTAAATTTTTGTAAATATATACAGGAATAACTTAAAGTTTAAAATATAACCCTCCGATAAACTATCTAAGATTATATGTGTAAGGAGGTTAAGTATGAGTGAGGATTTTTTCTCAAAAAATAACGAAATTTACCAGAAAACACTTGAAACATTAACCGGCAGCAAGACCGGAAATACCGGCGGGCCGAAAAAAAAGGGAAAAATAAACTCTATACTGGCAGCAGTCAACAGACTTAACACTGAAAATCAGCCAACCACAGGCAATCAAGCACAAAACCGTATTAATCCTGACGGTTCGGGTACAAAAATTACGCAAAAAACCGATAAAAACGGCAACTTAATCACCGAAACCGTAACTATGGGAGCCGGCGGAAAAGTTCTCAGCAAAAAAGCAACGGTAAAAGATAAAAAAGGCAGAAATATACACACCTCTCAAATAAATTACACCTATGACAAAAACGGAAAACTCAAAAAGACAAATGCTTCCACAATAAACAGCCGTGGTAAAACAACACAGGAAAACATCTATGGTTCTGACGGCAAACTTAAACACCAGAAAAAAGAAACCATAACCGTCAAAGACGGCAAACGGCTCAAGTCACATGCCGAAACTGATTATAATTATACAAACGGAAAACTCTCCTCAACGACAGTCCGCGGAACCGATACCGTAGGAAAACCTTTTGAGTCAACAGCTAATTACGAAGCAGACGGCAAAACGATAAAAAACAAAACTAATAGCTACTATAAACGCGGTGCCTTGCATAAAGATTATTACGAAGGTGAAAACCTGACAAACAGAACCCGCGGCGGTCTGCCTTCCACAAGAATAGTTTATGAAGCAGACGGAAAAACAGTTAAAGAAACAATTAAAAATAAATTTGACGGAAACGGAGTTCTTATAGGCCGTGAAAAATATGACAGAAACGGCAAATTGATAGAGGAACATGACTTCTCAAAAGTTGACGGACACTTTGATACCGCATATCAGATAGGTAAAGGTGACTGCTATCTTCTTGCATCAATAAATGCCCTGAGCCAGACAGAAGAAGGTCAGGAGATTTTACGTCAAAATATAACGGAATCCGTTAACAAAAACGGTGAAAAAGTTTATACAATAACCTTTCCCGGAGCTGAAATCGCCCGTGCTTCCCTGATTAACGGAACAGGTGAGGTTAAGATGGGCAAACTTCCGGCAGACAAAGTTCATATACAGGGTTCTTATACAGTGACAGAAGCCGAACTTGAGGCCGCGGCAAAACGTGCGGGAAAAGACTACTCCGCAGGAGATAAAGATGTTCTTCTTTATGAAATTGCCTACGAAAAATACAGAAAAGATGTGGCTCAAACAATAAAAGATAATAACCTTAACTCGAATAAAACCCAATATATTGCAGGGCTCGGCATTGCGAATGCTTCATCTCAAGATAAACTTAGCGGCGGGACAGCTGCGGAAACAACATTTATCTTAACCGGACGCCAGTCAAATATGTATTCTAATCCGCAAAAAGCACCGACCTGTTATGTCGATTCCGATATGAACATGCATGTTACAGATGCTTCCGGAAATCTTGACAGTGATTTTAATGCGAAAGCAGCGGCTGTTATTGTTAATAATAAACCAAACAATGATGTTGACGGAATGCTTGCGGATTTAAGAGAAGATTCTCGTGACGGAAAAATAGATAACTATGCGGCGACAGCTTCATTTACTGTTTCTTCTCAGGAAGTTAACGGTCAGGTAATCAGCGGCGGCGGGCATGCTCTCACTATTGTAAAAGTTACTGATGATGAAGTGGTACTTTCTAACCCGTGGGATCCTGATACAAATATTACAATGACGATAGACGAATTTAAGAAAGCTACAAAAAATGTTAGCTGTATAGAATTGAATCCGCAGGAACAAGCACAAAATCGTCCTAATAGTTCTAATAATACAGGCGGGAAAATACAATCACTGCTGTCACAAATGAATTCTTCTCACCCGCCAAGACCGCATTTATCGTCAGGACAACGAGAGAATTTAAATTCCTTTATTAACAGATATATTGTACAACAGGGTGTTACTCCCTCAAAGGCAAACTTTCAAAAAGTCCTCAACGCCTTAAGACAACTTAACCCCGATGCAGTAAAAACAGAAAACGGAGAGATGTATCTGGACGCAGGTACTGAGATTAACCTTCCGGATTTCGATGACATATAAAAAGAAAGAGAGGTTTATTCCTCTCTTTTTTATTGTATAATTTTTTAGAGGTTTTTACTTGATTTTTTAGAAAGGGAATTGATAGATGAAAAACGGAATCGAAAACGGATATTATCACGAAATTACGCCTGCAGGCTTCGGGATTGCAATCAAAGCGGGAAAGGTTTTATTTTCTGAGCAGTCAGACTTCCAGAAGGTGGAAATCTTTGAAACAGAAAGCAGCCTCGGAAGAGTTTTAACACTTGACGACTTAATGATGACAACCGAAGGCGACGAGTATCATTACCACGAAATGATTGCGCACATACCGATGATGAACCACAAATGTCCGGAATCCGTTCTTGTCATAGGCGGCGGCGACGGCGGAACAGTTAGAGAAGTTCTGAAACACAAAACCGTTAAACGCGTAGTTCTCTGTGAAATCGACGGAATGGTGATTGATGCCTGCAAAAAATATCTGCCGACAATTTCCTGCGGGCTTTCTGACCCGAAAGTGGAAATCCTTGTTCAGGACGCTATTGAATATATTAAAGATAAGAAGAACGAATTTGATATAGTTTTAATTGACAGCACAGACCCGATGGGGCCGGGTGAAGGCTTGTTCACTGAAGAATTCTACACAAACGTAAAAAATTCCCTGAAAGAAGGCGGAATTGTTGCAGCGCAATCAGAAAGCCCGTTTGTAAACAAAGAAGAAATCAAAAAAATGTATAACTTATTGAAAAAAGTATTTCCGGTATGTTCAACCTATACCTCAAATATTCCGACATATCCGGGCGGCTACTGGGCATGGGCATTTTGCTCGGAAACTGTCCAACCTTTATCTTACATAGATGAAAATCGTTGTGCAGAGATTACAAAGACATGCAAAATCTATAACAAGGATTATCATCTGGCACGCTTTGCGCTTCCGAATTATTTGAAAGAGTTACTGTAGGGCTTTTGAAATATTCAAAATGTCATCTTCAATAACATACTTAACCTCATCCACCTCGGGATTAATCTCAAGGAACTGTATTATTGAATTTGATATATAAAGCCCGTAACCGTTACCGCTTTTATTAAACTTTTTTATCAACAGGTTTTGATTGTTAACATCAAAGCCTGTTTTTATAATTTTAAGGACATTTTTATCCATCTTAAACAGAACCCTGCTCTCTGAAGGGTTCACCCCGAGAAGCTTCAAAACATCCTTCGGCATATAAAGTTCCCATCCGGTACCGCTCGGCACCAATTTTCTCTGCATTTACAATCTCCTAATCGTCTTTTATTAGTCCTGTAAAAACACTTCCGCACTGCCGGTTAAAACCGGAACTTCCGGAAGCTACGGTAAAACCTATTGACAAATATATAAAGGAACAATATAATAATTTGTAGATTACATTTAGGGTACATAAACATGACAAATAGAACTAAAAAATCGGGTTTCACCCTTGCGGAAGTGCTTATAACATTAGGAATTATCGGGGTAGTTGCAGCAATGACACTCCCTTCTCTTGTTGGCAAATACAAAGAAAAACAGCGGGTCACGCAGCTTAAAAAAGCATATTCCGTTTTAAATCAGGCATTTACCATGGCAGTAAAAGATTACGGAACCCCTGACAACTGGGGGCTTACCAAAACAAACACCGGAGAAGTTGATGAGGAGGGCAACGCAATCCTCGATTACAGCGGTGCAACTAAGGCTATGGGTATTTTGAAAAAATACATCAAGCAGCAAACACTTGCTGAAAATGAAATTATAGGTTATGTCCGCTCGCTTGACGGCAGAGAAGCCTACTGGCCATGGAAAGCAAGTGCAGACAAGTATATTTATATTGCAGACGGAACACTTCTGGCTCAGGGGTGGATTTCATCTTCTGACGGCTGCCCGAACGGCAAATGCGGAGATTTCTGGGTTGTATTTCTTTCAAGAAATATGAAAATCGGTGTTGATGTTTTTAATTTCTACTTTACAACCAAAGGATTTGTTCCGAGAGGAATGCAAAATGATACAAATTATACCTTCACTAAATACTGCAGCACAACTGACACGTCAGTCAGAGAAGATTTGCAGGGGCGCGGTTGTGCGGCATGGGTAATTTATAATGAGAATATGGATTATCTGCACTGCAATGACCTTGACTGGAGCGGTAAGACAAAATGTAAGTAAATCCGACCTGCCAATGGCTAACCTCCCTTCCTAAGGGAGGTGGCACGGTAGTGTCGGAGGGTTTTGTTGAACCATTCAACTCTTCAGCCATTCACCCGTTCAACATTAAGGGTGGTGGTGCAAAGCGCCGGATGGTTTTTATAATAAATCCCCCTTTGATTCCCCCTTTACCAAAGGGGGTTAGAATAATTACCTCCCTTGTAAGGGAGGTGGCACGGTAGTGTCGGAGGGTTTTGTTGAACAAATCCACCCTTCAACCCTTCACCTGTTCAACGAGAGCATTCCTGTCGGATTAGTAAATCCGACCTACATCTTAGCGTCTTTTACTTTCCTGCCGCCTTTTTAATTTCCTCTGTAATTATACTCACACACTTTTCCCACGAAAATTCTTTGGCGCGCTCAAGGCTTTTTTGAATACAGTGCTCTCTGAAACTTCTGTCAAAATACATTTTTTCATAAGCTGCTATAAGTTCGTCATTTTTGTAAGGGTCAATCCGGATGCCGGCATCACCTATAACTTCCGGAAGCGATGAAACATTTGAGGTTATAACGGGCGCCCCGCACTGCATAGCTTCCAGAACAGGCATCCCGAAACCTTCATAAATTGACGGGTACACAAACATTTCCGCTCCGCTGTAAAGTGCTGCTAAATCCTCATCCGCTACATAGCCGATTTTAAGGATTTTGTCTTTATAAATTCCAAGGTTGCCGATTTCTTTTTCAAGAAGCTTCAAAAATTTATCCCAGTGACCGCCGCCGAGTACGAAAATAATGTCATTAATTCCATTTTTCCTTGTAAATTCAACGAAATTTTTTAATGCGAAGATTAAATTTTTTCTCGGTTCAAGAGTACATAGACTGAAAATATATTTTTTACCCACAGGAATTTTATATTTTTGTTTTACATATTTAATTTTTTCATTGGAACTAACACGGAAAAAATTTTCATTAGCTCCTAGATATGTTACAAAGACCTTATTTTTATCAATCTCAGGGGCATATTTTATAAAATCATTTTTAGTGCATTCTGAATTTGTAAAATAATAATCATTTTTATTAATTGTTTTTACAAGATTGAGGAACCAATGTTTTGAGTAGTTCATATCTTTATAAAAGTTATCTAAAACAAAAGGAACTGCATCATGCAGGAATAAGAATTTTTTTATATGGTTATTTACAAGAATTTCTTTAGGAATTGCTTCGTATGGAGAAAAATATACATCAAAATTTTTAATAGTCTTTTTTAATTTTGGATTGTTAGCATTTATTCTTTCATGCAGGTAAAAATATTTGTAAGTAAAAAAACGTCCAGCTTTTTTTAACAAATTATCTTTCGTATCATCAATTTTCCTGCATAAAAAGTTTATATATGACATAATGATTGGAAACATTCTTTCAGTTTCCTTTGCCTTAAGTGTTTTGCAACACGCAAATATTTTATACTGCAACATGAAATTTTTTATATATGGTATACTCCTGTAATTACCATATAGCGTAATTTCAAATTTTGAATTTTTGCATAATTCTTTTAAAATATTATATACTACAAAATAAATACCGCTTCTTTTTGCTCTTTTATCGGAAAAGAAAAGTAAAAAAGTTGCGTCATATAAAACTTTTATCTTTTTATCCGGCATCATACCCCCGCACACGTTTTCTCAAAAGAAATTGTACCACAAAATGAAACTATTCCATATATTTATGATATAATTATGACAGATAAGGTTAATTTAAGGGGAGAATAATGTCAATCATCATAATGCTTTTACTTCTGAGTGTACTAATCCTTGTTCACGAAGCAGGACACTTTCTTGCAGCAAAAATGTTCAAAATGCGTGTGGCAAGATTCGGTTTTGGCCTCCCGATAGGCCCTACACTCTGGGAAAAACAAATCGGGGATGTAAAAGTCCTCGTTCACGCATTTCTGCTCGGCGGCTACGTAGCATTTCCGGATGACGACAAAGAATTGAACCTTCCAAAAGACTCCCCTGACAGATTTTTGAACCGTCCTGTCTACCAGCGGCTTGTAGTGGTTTCAGCAGGCGTATTTGCAAACGTGGTGTGTGCATTTTTAATAGTAGTTCTTGCCGCCGCAATCTGGGGGCACATGCCATCCGGCAGATACGACATCTATGTAAAAGATATTGTCGCTGATAAAACCGCCTCAATCAATCAGTCAGGAATTCAAAAAGGCGATAAAATCGTTGAAATTAACAAGATGCCCGTTACAACAAGCACCGCACTTGTTACAACCTCACAGTTAAGCAAAAAAAATGACGGCAAAGCTGATGAAGCTTTCATAAATGAAAATTACGAAAAACTCAAAAAATTGAACCCTGTTTTTGAAAAAGACGAGGTAATTCCAAATGATATTCTGGTAAAACTTCCTGAGCGCAAAACCGAGTCGCCGGTCAATCTCAGCCGCAATGTCTTAAATGGTCTTGAAAAATATAAAGACACACAGCTTTCACTTTCCGAAACCCAGAAAACCTTACGAGATAAACTTCCGGAAAAGAAATACATAATTTCAGACGGAACATTTACGCTGAATGACCTTGCTTATGCGCTCTCAGATAGTTCGCGTCCTGTATATATGACGGTTCTGCGCGGCGGGAAATTGATAGAACTGAAACCTGTTTATCCGAATGAGGACGGCATAATGGGACTTCAAATGGAAATTAAGGAAGTATTAATCCCGACAAAAGATTTCAAATCAATTATAGTCACAAGTACAAAATACCTCTGGGAGCAGACTTCAATGCTTCTATACGGCTTGTATCAGATATTTACAGGAAAAATTCCGCTCAAAGATCTTCACGGAATAGTTGCCATTACAAAAGTCGGCGGTGATATAATTGATACGAACGGAATGTTCTCAGGCTTACTTTTAACAGCATTGATTTCACTGGATCTTGCAATAGTAAACTTTCTTCCTATACCGGCGCTTGACGGAGGGCATGTCCTTTTCCTTCTAATAGAAAAACTCCGCGGCAGACCGCTCGATGAAGAAACAATAGACAAAATAGGTACCGCAGGCTTTATGATACTGATAGCACTCATGGTGCTTGTGGTATTTAATGACATTTATGCTCTTATCACCCAAAAGCTGTAAATAATTTGCATTTACATAAAAAATTTGTTATAATACGGAAAAATTTACACAAAATAATGGGGTGACGATGAGAATAAACCAAAATGCGTTTACACTTGCAGAAGTGCTGATTACAATAGGCATAATCGGTATTGTTGCAGCGATGACCATACCTGCTCTGCTTGTTCAGAACAGAGAACGTGAAAATACTGCAAAACTTAAAAAAGCCTATAGTTCAATGACTCAGGCAATAACAAGGGCTACAACCGATTTCGGTACCCCTGATTTCTGGGAGTTAACAGCAAAAGACAGCGACGTCGGCGCTAAAAATATGGTAAAAATCCTCTCGCCGTACTTTAATGTAAATAAAATGTGTTCGTCTGATTTGAATTGCTGGCCGGATACAACAACAAAAAAATTAAATCTTGACACAGACGACAACTTTAAAACAAATACAAAATACGCAGCATTCACCACTAACGAAGGCTCTCATTATGCGTTTAATGTAGAAAACCCTAAATGTGAAGCTGTTTTCGGCACAACAAGAGCATTGAAAAATGTCTGCGCAACCTTCACAGTCGATGTTAACGGCAGCAAAAACCCGAATCAGTTCGGATACGATATATTCAGATTTTACATAACAAAATACGGACTTCAGCCATACGGCATGGAACAGGATTCATATTATACATTTAAAAACAACTGCAGCAAAGGTTCAGATGGTTATGGCTGTACAGCCTGGGTAGTATTTAAAGCAAATATGGATTACCTCCACTGCAACGGACTTGAATGGGACGGAAAAAGTCGCTGCAGCGGTCTGGACAATTTAAAATACAACAGCGGGCTCTAAATTATACCAAATTTTCCAAAACTGTGTTATTATATTACCGGATATTCCTGCTTATAAAATAAAATTCTAAAGATACGGAACTTTTCCCGTAAAATTACATCTAATACCATAGGCTTGAGCTTTTTATGAGTTAGGGATAATTGGAGGAACAACTAGAGAATGAGAAACCTTATGAAGAAAAGCGTAATATTTTTAGGCGTATTTATTTTTCTTTTCGGCTGCGTAATCCGCAATAACGTAATGGCATATACGCCTGTAGATTTGTATGATCATGTCTGGAGATTAATTAACATAAAATTTGTCGACCAGACAAACAATGCTCAGGACTGGAGCAAATGGCGCCACAAATATGATAACCATATTGTTACAAATGATGATGCTTATGTGGCAATCAACACTATGATAGCGAGCTTAAATGATCCGTACACCAAATTTCTTGACCCGAAAGAATTTGCGGAAGAAACAAGTTCAATAAAAGGCTCGCTTAAAGGTATCGGTATCCAAATTGCTGTAAAAGACGGAAAATTAACCGTTATTGCACCGATTGAAGATACCCCTGCCGAAAAAGCAGGTCTGAAAGCAGACGATGAAATTCTTGAAATTGACGGCAAAAGTACAAAAGGGATTACTGTTGACAAAGCTGCCGATCAGATTAGAGGGAAAGAAGGCACTAAAGTAAACCTTTTAATTAAACGTAAAAACTCTGAGCCTAAACTTTACTCAATTACCCGTGCGGAAATCGAGATTAAATCAATTTCCCAGAAAATTCCAGAAAATATCAAAATGCCTGAGGATATTTCATACATAAGGCTAAGTTCTTTCATAAGCCGTAATGCCGCAACAGAATTCAGAAGCATTCTGGAAAACAGCGCCGGCAAAAAAGGTTTTATTATTGACCTCAGATCAAATCCGGGCGGACTGTTAAGCAATGCAATTTATATCTCCGATATGTTTCTTGACGGAGGAATAATAGTAAGCACAGTAGACCGTGACGGCTACAAAGAAACCCAGAGGGCAACAAAGGGTTACGTAACCGATAAACCTGTAGTTGTTCTGATTAACAAAGGTTCGGCGTCGGCAAGCGAAATTTTCTCTGGTGCAATGAAGGACAACAGACGCGCCGTCATAATCGGCGAACAATCTTTCGGCAAAGGACTTGTGCAGGAAATAAACAAACTGCCTTATGATGCCGGCATTAATATTACAATTCAAAAATACCTTACACCGAACGGAACAGATATTAACAAAAAAGGCATAACACCTGACATTACCGTCAAACTTACTGAAGAAAACGTTAAAAACAAAGACGATGTCCAGTTGAAAAAAGCAATTGAAATTCTGCAAAAGATGACAAACGGACAGGAAATTGCAACTTACTAAACGATAATTACAAACTCAAAAAGGCTTCGCGTAAAATCGTGAAGCCTTTTTCGTATATATTTAAACCTCCTTAGCTGCCTTATGTGCGAAAAAATTACAATCTGTACGGGTAATCGTCTTTAAACTCCCAGTTATCCCATTCCAGCAGACTGCTGCAATAATACGGGTTGCTTTTGCAGCCTTCCAGCCGTCTTTCTCTTGTCCTAAAACTGCTGCCTGTATCGCGATAACTTGTAAAACAGCGATCCGGAACGCGTTCCTCTCCTCTTTTACAGAGTAAAAAAATGAATTGGTCAATCCCTTTTTGATTAGGTTTTTTCTCGCCGTTAATATCAATAGAAATGTCTACGCAAGAGCCGACTTTTGCATTCATAACAGAGCCGTCAGCAAGAACAAGACTGTACCCTTCAAGTTTTTGATCTTTTGATGTAACCCACTCTTTTTTACCTGATTTTAATTTCATAAAAGGAGTAAGATATTTTTCTACAAAGGCCTGTGAAGTTTCGTAATTTTGTGCAGCATTTTCTTCAATATCATAATCACCTATCTTTTCGTATTCCCAATCAAGACAGGGGCCATTTTTCAGTTCAGACATTCTAATAGCCTGCTGCATAGAAGAATTAAACTTTTTCAGACGGGCGGTAGCTTCGGCTTTTCTGTTGTTGGCGGTCAGCGCAGGAAGCGTCATCGCAGCTACTATACCGATAATCCCGAGGGTTATAAGGACTTCTGCCAATGTAAAAGCGGCCTTTCTGAAAGTGAAGGGTGAAGAGTGAGGGATGAAGCGTTCAACTAATACCCCACGGGGGTGGGTGCTGCAGGCGTGTGACGGGAAGTTTTTGTTGAACGGGTGAAAAGTTGAATGGTTGAAAGGTTCATCTTTTGATATGTCATTCTGAAACATTAATCGTTGAGGCTCACATGAGTTGCCGCTGTTCAGAATCTCT
>CASFGU010000070.1 GCA_949294395.1 uncultured bacterium | reverse complement strand
CGAAAACTCAACGTTTCCGAACACCTTACGGGCTAACGCCCTACCGAAAATCCGCTTTACAAAAGGGGGTGAGGGTAATTACCTCCCTTGTAAAGGGAGGTGGCACGATAGTGCCGGAGGGTTTTGTTAACCCAATAAACCCTTCAACCATACACCCGTTCAACGAGAGCATTCCTGTCGGATTAGTAAATCCGACCTACCATTGGCTAACCTCCCTTCCTAAGGGAGGTGGCACAGAAGTGCCGGAGGGTTTAGAAGAAAAACCCTCACCCGAATTTGTAAATTTGCTATCGCTCATTAACAAATTCTGCCCTCAGCACAAGGCATACAGGATCACACGCTTCACACGCCGAAAATCCGTCATCCTGATTATTCGGGATGTCGGAAAAGCGTGGTTTTCCGACATCTTACGGGCTGGGTTCGCTATCGCTCACACGGCGCCCTCCCGAAAATCCGCTTTTACTCTCGCTGAAGTTCTCATTACCCTTGGAATTATCGGTGTCGTTGCAGCAATGACGCTGCCTGTAATAATTCAAAAGATAGATAAACAAATTACGGTATCAAAACTAAAAAAGAGTGTGGCAACTTTGTATGAAATTGTCAGATTGTCAGAAAAAGATAATGGAGAAGTTTGGACATGGAGTTTTACCGAAAACAACTATGACCATAGCTTTAACGAATCGGAATTTTTTAAAAAATATTTTGAACCGTACATAAAGTCTGTCGGAAATTATGGCGAGAAATCAGTAGCGCATACGACCTATGATTGTTATAATATTGACGGGGTTAAAAAAACATTTGTAACTTCATGGGTTATTCTTCCTGACGGAAGCTCTTTCGGGCTGTTTAATAATTCAGGTACAGGTGACGCTGCACCCGGAGGTGGAGCGTATATCTGGATATTTATTGATATAAATGCAATGAAAGGGCCTAACAGGCTGGGGAAAGATATTTTTATGGCAGAACTTGTACGCAATAAGCGGGTTGTATTGTGGGGTAATACTTTATATGACAGAGACAGGTTAATTAACCACAATCAGTACGCGTGTAAAAAAGGAACGGGAGCTGATTTTGCGGGTGGATTTTGCGGAGCATTGATACAGACTGATGGCTGGGAAATAAAAGAGGATTACCCGTGGTAGTTTTTTTGTGTTAAACTATAGCTATTGAAAAAGATGAAAAAGGAAGTGAAGGCATGAGTTTAACAGTATATTTAGGGATAGATGTAGGCTCCGTTACAACAAAACTTGCGCTTGTTGACGAAAACGGCAAATATGTTGACAGTTATATGCTACGTACAGCAGGAAAACCTGTTGTAGCGGTTCAAAACGGACTTAAAGAGCTTTATAAAAAGAAATTAACAGACTATAACGTAATGGGGGTTGGAACAACCGGTTCCGGCAGAAATCTTGCCGGTGCTTTAGTCGGTGCTGATATTATAAAGAACGAAATTACCGCGCATGCCGTTGCTGCAAGTATTAATGTTCCCGGGGTTCAAACTATTCTTGAAATCGGCGGGCAGGACAGCAAAATTATTATTCTCCGTGATGGTATTGTTACCGATTTTGCAATGAATACGGTTTGTGCGGCAGGTACAGGAAGCTTCCTCGACCAGCAGGCAAACAGGTTGAACGTTCCGATTGAAATTTTTGGTGAAACCGCTCTGAAGTCCACAAATCCCGCTAGAATCGCAGGCCGCTGCGGTGTTTTTGCGGAAAGTGACTTAATCCATAAACAACAGTTGGGCTATCCGGTGGAAGATTTACTTTACGGGCTCTGTCAGGCGCTTGTCAGAAATTATCTTTCAAATCTGGCACTCGGTAAAGAACTCCTTCCTATTATAACTTTTCAGGGCGGGGTTGCAACAAATTCCGGTATGGTTAAGGCTTTTGAAGAAGCTCTCGGGCAGAAAATTGTGGTACCGGACAATCACCAGACAATGGGAGCAATAGGTGCGGCGCTTCTTGCAATGGAAAACCATCAGTATACCGAGGCCGAAACTAAATTCAAGGGCTGGCAGGTAGGCGATATGCACTTCCATTCAATTACCTGTGACTGCAACGGGTGTTCAAATAACTGTGAGGTTATCACAATTCTTGAAGGTGCGGATGAAGTTCCTCATTATACAAATATCAAAGATATTAAAGGCAATATAATCGCACGCTGGGGCGGCACCTGCGGAAGATGGGATCTTACGTAAGCAGCTTTGCAGAGTGGCGTGTATATTGTTGAAGGGAAAGCTTTACTGTAATAATAAAGAGGGCTGATTTTTAATGAGGAGGGTATCTGTTTTAGTCCGCAAAATTTTTGCCGGATGCAGGAAATCTCCGGAGTAGAGGATACAGGCTATGAAAAAATTGCAGATTATTAATTTTCTTTTAGTAATTTTAATTATGCTATTTGGCTTTTTTCTCCGGCTGAAAGGATATATTGCGAATCCTTCCATGTGGCATGATGAGTGTAATCTTGCATTGAGTGTTTTTGATTACGGACTTTTTGATTATTTCTTCAAAAAGCTTGAGTATCTTCAGGTTGCGCCCCCGCTTTTTATGTTTTTTACAAAGGTACTGACTGTGTTTTTCGGGTATGGTGAACAGGTTTTTCGTTTTATTCCGCTGGCGGCAGGATGTGCGTCTGTTGTTCTTTTTTATTTTGTGTCCGGTTATTACCTCAAAACTAAGACTTCCCGACTGCTTGCATTATTTTTCTTTTCCATAAACACGCTTCTGATTTACTATTCAAATGAATTTAAGCAGTATTCAACGGATGTTTTCTGTTCATTGCTTGTAATTTATTTGTTTAACCGGTTTGACATTTCAAAAATGTCTTACAAAAAGGCAATTGCTGCGGGTTTTTTGTATGCTGTTATAATATGGATGTCTTTTGTGAGCGGAATTGTTGTGCTGGCAGGCTATGTTTCAGCTTTAATTACCACTAAAGATTATAAGAAAGTTTCAGTGTCGGCAGTGCCTGTTTTAATTTTGTGTTTGTTGTATGTAAAAGTGTTTTTGTTTGCATCATACACAGGAACCACTATGGCACGGGCATGGAGCGAAGAATTTGTCAGCCGTAATTTTTCAAACCTGCCGTATCTTTTTGTGATGTCATTGAAATACTTTTTTGAACCGGTCAGAAATCTGCTGTTTTTAACAATATTTTTTATATGGGGGCTTGTGCTTGCTCTGAAAAAGCGGGAAAGCAGGTTTTATATTCTGTATTTAACAGCAGGTCTGCTGGTAATTTTTTCGTGGCTGAGGCTCTATCCGTACGCTCAGAGGGTAATTCTTTTTCTGTTCCCCGTGTATGCGCTAATCCTTTTCAAGCCGTTTGAACTTTTTTCAATAAACAGAAAATTTGTTTCATTACTGCTTTTGTTTATGATAATTTTAACTTTTACACCACAGGTGCTGCTTACCGGAAAATATATAAAGACAAAAAATCACAACAAACGAGATCCTGCAAGAGAATTCAGCAGGTATGTATATGAAAAAATAAAACCGGAGGATAAGATTTTTCTGAATATTGCATCGAATACAGAGTTTGAGTATTACAAACACTTCTATCCGGTTAAGAATAAGGTGCTGAAAGAATCTCCTGTTGAGAACCTTAAAGACACACGCGTCAGCAAAGTTATTGAGATTATAGAAAAGGAAAAGGGCGATTTCTGGATATATATGCCTTATGATATTCCGCACAGGGCGGTTTCAGCGGAACTTTCAGATTATCTCTACAAAAATTCAAAAGTCTACGAGAACTGGCGTTTCGGCGATTCTGTTCTTATGTATGTAAATGTAAAATAATGTTAAGACATGGCAATTACTTCCCCTGAATATACTTTATAAAAATATACAGGATTTTAAGGGGAATTTATTTATGTTTAATGTATCATTTGCAATCAATCAGGGGCTGCAGCGTCCGGCAAGTACCAGAAATCTTCAGCCGGCAGGGCAGACTGGAACAAAGCAGGCACAGCTTTTAAAACTCGGGGAAGAAATTCACAAAACTTTTAAATCTATGTCTAATTATAATGATGCAGATTTGATAAACGAAGATGTGGAACTTAAGATAACTGATGACAGCTGGCGTGCTCTTGCCGGTAAAAAGAATAAGACAGAAGCTGAAAAACGGCAGCTTGATGTTCAGTATAAATCAAATATTAAGCAGTTAGGCAAAGCTTACACCCTTTATGCGGATAAAACTTTCGGAAACGGCGACGGTGTTCTTACAGAGGCTGAATATGCAGCTTTTGAAAGTGCTGATATGCCGGAAATCTTAAAAAATGATCCCGAAGCAAAACAGGTCACAAAAAATGCCTTTAAGCATCTGGACTTGAATAAAAACGGCAATATTGACCACGAAGAAATGTCCGCTTACCTGCACGCAATAGACTTTGGAACCGAGGACGGCAAATCAAACGGTCTTAACGGTAAAATCAGCGCCTATGATTTTATGGCAAACTCTCTGGCGCTTGGAATGCAGAAACATAATGTAATTGACCAAAAACTCGCTTATACCTATAATGCACTTTTCGGTAAAAAGCCGGTTGAATAGAGTTCCGTTTGTGATATTATTCTGGTATGAATAAACTCGGTACCACGGTGGAAAATTTACGCAAAAAATACCGCGAAATTTTTGAAAAATCCGTAGAAGAAATTCAAACACGTATTGATGAGATTAAACCTGAAAATTTGTCAGGCGATATTTTTGATTACTATGAACCTGACAGCAAAGGCAGACAATGGCAGGAACATACCGTTGACATGCTTGAGAATGACATTTCTAAAGAGGTTTACCGAAAATTTCAAGAAATCCTTGCTTACAGAAAAACTTTTAAATGTTCGGGCTGTGCAACCTGCTGTAACCTTGCCTGCAGCGAGTTTTCTCCTGATGAATTAAAACAGAAGGCTGAAAACGGTGATAATTTTGCCCGTCAATTTTTGAGTGTTTTTGTGCCGTATTCTTCAAAAGAGGAAGCACGGAAAATTTATCCTCAATACATCGAAATGCTGGATGAGAGTAAGGAAGATAAGGTTTATTTCTACCACTGTCCTAAACTGACCGCTGATAAGAGGTGTTCTGATTATGAAAACAGGCCTCAGATATGCAGGGATTTTCCTGATAATCCTCTGAGTATTCTGCCGGAAACCTGCGGTTTTAAACAGTGGAAAAATGAAGTTGAGCCGGTTACGCTTATGCTTCATGCTATGGTAGAAATTATTGAGTATTACATTGACAAAATTAAATTGAACCTAAAGTAAAAAGGATTGTATGAAAACATTATCAGGGCTGAGTCTAAAAGAAATAGAAGAAATAACTGACAGTCTGAAAGCTTCAAAATTCAGAGCACGCCAGATTCACAACTGGATTTACCTCAAATCAGTAAAAGAAATTGATGAAATGACGGATTTATCTGTGAAGTTCAGAGAAGAATTAAAGCAGATTGTTCGGGTTACTGATGTGAAAATTAAGGTTAAGCAGGTAAGCTCTGACGGCACAATAAAATATCTGCTGGAATATTCAGACGGTGAGTGCGTGGAAACTGTTCTTATGCGCTTTGATAACCGTGCAAATTTAACAGCCTGCGTAAGCTCTCAGGTCGGATGTGCTGTTAACTGTTCTTTCTGTGCAACCGGAAAACGCGGGTTTATCAGAAACCTTTCTTATAAAGAAATTATAGAGCAGGTTTTGACAATCCAGAGGGATACGGGGCTTAAGGTTACGAATGTTGTGTTTATGGGGCAGGGCGAGCCGCTTTTGAACTTAGATAATGTCTTAAAAGCAATGGAGATTTTTAACGAAAACTTCCAGATAGGCGCACGACGGCTTACAGTTTCCACAAGCGGTATTATTCCGCAGATGAACAAACTTGCGGAACTGGATATGCAGTCAACCCTTGCCGTATCTTTGCATGCTCCGAACCATGAAATCCGTAAAAAGCTGATGCAAATTGAAAATAAATACGATATGAAAAGCCTTCATACTGCAATGAAAAATTACGTTGAAAAAACAGGAAGGCGTATTACAATTGAATATCTGCTGATTAAGGATTTGAACGATACGATCCAGAGCGCAAAAGAGCTTGCAGAGTATCTTCATGACATAAAATGCAACATAAACCTGATACCTTACAACCCGACAGCCGATAACGATTATCAGCGTCCTTCAAACAATTCTATAATGAAATTTAAATATCTGCTGGAGCATTCCGGGAAAAAGGTTACTGTGCGTCTTGAACGCGGCGCTGATATTGACGCCGCATGCGGACAGTTGAAGGGCAAAGTCAGTTAATTAGTAACTAACCTTAAACGGATAATCGTCCGGAATTTTCCATCCGTTATATTGAACAATGGCTGTGCAGAAATAAGGGTTTGTGCCGGATTTACAGCTATAAATATTTCCGTTATATAATCCTTGTTCTGTTCCGTCCCATGTGTATTTGTAGGGCTCAAATCCTTTATTTACATGGTATTTCCAATTTGGAGCTTTCTCAGCACCACCTCCGGCGCCGTCCCCGCCCGGCATGAAAAGAAACATAAATGAACATTTTCCGATACTTTTGTTTTCGCTTCCGTATTTTTTATCACATTTATCAGGATCGCCGGTGTAGAAAAGCCAGTCGCGCATTGCATCAATATGGCGGGCCTTTAATGCGCTTCCGTCAGCAAAAATAAAGATAGGAAGTCCTTTTGTATCATATTTTACTCCTACAGTTTTCATATAAGGAGCGATATATTTGTTCCACCATTTTTCAATTTCAGAACTTCCTAAGATAGGCTTGCCTTCATCGTCTGTGTCAATATTATTGTAGTCCTGATACCAGTATTTTTTATCGCCGTAATCTTTTTCAGCGAGCATAACCGCCTGATTAATGCCGGAGTAAAACTTTTTAAGCCGTGCCTCTACAACAGTATTAGTATGTTTTTGAATTAAAGTTGGCAGTGTCATCGCTGCCACTACCCCGATTATACCTAATGTAATCAGCACTTCTGCAAGTGTAAAAGCTATTTTCATTATACCTCCTAGTATAAACTTGTTAGTAATATATTATAAACTAATTAAAATATATATTATTTTGTTTGTTTTGTAAAGTACATGTTATAAACGTGTTAAAAATTTTTTATGAGGTATTATGGAAAGAAAATTGTTCAGAGCCGGCAACGGATGGTCGCTTTTCCTGCCAAAAGTTATAATTGAACTGCTTAAAATCGATCCGGAAAATGATACAATTGAAATGCAGATTGAAAATGACATACTGAAAATTAAAAAAGTCGATAAAAAACATGAGGGAACTTAATCTATGAAAGCTCTTATTCAGCGCGTAAAACAGGCATCTGTCACAATAGAAAATGAACTTTACTCAGAAATCGAGCATGGGCTGCTTATATTTCTTGGAGTTGAAAAATCGGATACGCAGGAAAATGCCGAAAAGCTTGCGCAGAAAGTCATGACTTTGAGGATTTTCGAAGATGAAAACGACAAAATGAACCTTTCAGTCAGAGATGTTAACGGGGAAATTCTTGTTGTATCGCAGTTTACACTCTGTGGCGACTGCAGAAAAGGCACCCGTCCGTCTTTTGATAATGCCGCTCCTCCTGAGGAGGCAAACAAACTTTATGAATATTTTGTACAAAATATTAAGACTTCCGGTCAGAAAGTTATGACAGGCAAATTCCGTGCTATGATGGATATTTCGCTTATCAACGACGGCCCCGTTACTTTTATGATTGAAAAATAACTACATATTTTTCAAAATCCACTTGCGAATATTTGAATTTTGTGTTATAGTATAAATATTAAGTATATTGAATGAATTTATATTACCGAGGAGTAATACTTTAAGAATTTAAAAACTAGTTGTTATTTTATGTTTATGAATTATTTGTTAATTAAGAGGCTTTAAATTATGTATGTAAACAAGTGCGTCAAATGCGGTCGTGAATTTGAGACAAAGAACCCCAAAAGAGTTATCTGTCCGGATTGTTTGTATCCTGATAAGAATATGATGATTAAACCGTCGGCAGATGCCCCTGCAGAAAGTCAGCCGTCACAGACTCTGGAAAGTCCTGAAGCTTCCCGTCCGTTAAACGGTTACAGTACGGAAAACCAGCCGCAATTCTACAGCAGCTACAGTGCAGGCGAAGGCCGCCCGCAGCGTCCTCAGCGTCCTTACAATCAGGACGGATACAACAGAAATCGTCAGGACGGTTACAGAAACAACCAGGGTAGCTACAACAGAGGCTACAATCAGAATAGAGCCCCGCAGGGCGGATACAGAAATAATCAGGGCGGTTATAATAGAAATTATAACCAGAATAGACCTCAGCAAGGCGGTTATAGAAGGGATAACAGAGGATATAATCAGAATAGGTCGCAGGGAGGGGGCTTCCGTCGTGACAACAGAGGTTTTCAGAAACGTCCTCAGATGAGGAATAAAGCTCCAAAACAGCTTCTGGTAAGCAAAGAACAGCTGGAACAGATTGAATTGCTCTATAAGCCGATGCTTCCTCTGCCAAATCCTGATGCACACGAAGTTATCGGAGAAAAAATCGGGCTTGAGCCGAGAAAAGTATTTTTCGGTATTAACTTAATCAGGCAGAAGCTTATGCTTCCGAAACTCCCGTTCCCGAAACGTAAGCTTGCGATTTCTCCTGACCAGCTTTTTGCAATCAAAAACTTATACGAACCGCTGCTTCCGCTTCCTCCAATCGGGTGCCACAAAATTATTGCAGCTCAGTTGAAAATGGACGAGTGGAGAGTTCATGTAGGGATTGGATTAATCCGCTCCCAGATGGGGCTTCAGCGCTGGAATCAGGACAGAGAAGATTGTCCGGAAGAATTTAAAAACCAGAAGGCTGCAGAACAGCCGGCTTCAGAAACTCCTAAGGGTGAAGACACTGCCGCACAGGTAGAGGCCCCTGCGCAGGAAGAAGTTGCTGCTGAAAAGCCTAAACGCGGAAGAAAACCTAAAAAGGTTGAAGAACCTGCAGAATAATGAGTAAATTCATTTCAGTAGGAAAAATTTTAAACTTTCACGGCATTCAAGGTGAGGCAAAGGTTGGTTTTTCCAGAAACCAGCAGGAATTTTTGCTTGGCTTAACGGAAGTGTTTGTGAAGTCCGGCAGTGATTATGTTCCGCTCAAGATTTCCAAAAGCCGTATTCATAAGAATTTTGCCATTATAAAATTCGAGGGTATCAATTCTATTGATGAACTTCTGCCATACAAAGGCGCCCTGCTTTTTGTCGAAGAACAGACAATCCGCGAAAATCTTGAAGAGGATGAATTTTTAATTGATGAACTTGTAGGTTTGAGTGTTTATGATGCTGAGGATAAAAAACTAGGTTTTGTTGTCGGGGTTTCAAACAACGGTGCAACAGATCTTTTGTCCGTAAAAACAAATTCCAAAAAAGTTTCGCTTGTGCCGTTTGTAAAGGCAATTGTGACAGGCGTAAGCATAAAGGATAAAAAAATTGTGATAAACAATCTTGAGGGGCTTCTGGAATGAGATTTGATGTAATGACGCTTTTTCCGGAGATGATAGAAAGCGCTTGCAGTTTCAGTATTCTTAAGCGTGCTGCCGAAAACGGGATTGTGAATGTTAATACTATAAACCCGCGTGATTTCACGCTGGATAAGCATAAAAAAGTGGATGATACGCCTTACGGAGGCGGGGCGGGAATGGTATTGATGGCACAGCCTTATGTTGACGCTTATGAAAGTATTGAGCGGTGTGAAAATTCAATAACAGTAATGCTTTCTCCTCAAGGTAGACCGCTGGATGACAAACTTGTCAACGAACTTGCCGGATATGAACAAATTGTTATGATGTGCGGGCATTATGAGGGGTTTGATGAGAGGATTCGCGAGATTATAAAGCCGCTGGAAATTTCTATCGGGGATTTTGTTTTGACAGGCGGGGAACTCCCTGCACTATGTGTGATAGATGCGGTGAGCCGCAAGATTGAGGGAACACTCGGAAAAATTGAATCTGCAGACGAGGACAGCTTTTCAAACGGTCTGATAGAGTATCCTCATTACACAAAGCCGCGGGAATACAGGGGCTTGAAGGTTCCTGAGGTGCTTTTGAACGGTAATCATAAGGAAATTGCACAGTTCAGGCTTGAGCAGTCTATTGAGCGTACAAAGCAAAAACGTCCGGATTTGTATGAAAAATATATTAACAGTTAAGGCTTGTACCGGCAGAAGTCCTTTTATGTAGTAGCCATGCAGATAAAATAAAATGCGACCTGTAATTTCATTCGCTATCTGTTTGTAGTCCGCTCAACCGGAAGCAAGTGAACTCACTGCGTTCAGACAGTACTTGCTTTTGTCATTGTTTCGCGGAACAACAGCTGCTCATTTCATTAAGGTCGTATTTTATTTTATTTTATCTGCATGACTGTGTAACGGGATTTAATATAAAACCAGGTAATTTAATTTATAGTTCGGTGTTTATTAAAACAAAACCTACTTGTATCTTGAGTTAAGCGGATGTTTTTGACCGAAGCCGAGAATATCCCTTACAACTTTAACCCCTGCATAAGCCGCAAGCCCTATTCCGCTCCATTTTACAACGGCAGGATGTTTTTTAATGCTTGCACAGAGTGCGGTAAGTCCTAACCCGAGAGGAACAACGCTTGAAACCATACTTTCAATCACCCCGCCAAAATATCCGACAGCAGAATTAAATAAGTTGCCAAAGTTGCTTTCCATTCTGAGATTATGAACTTTTTCTTTCAATTTTGACTGAATAACGCTCGGTTCTGAAAGATACATTGAATTGTCAAATGTTGCAGTACAGTAATCCGCCATTTTCGACTGTGAATATGTATCAGCTTTTAATTTGCCCAGAACATGCGCATCGTAAGCAACAAGCCCTACAGCCGCAGCCCCTGCCGCTTTAGCAAGATATTTACCGTAATTGTTCTTTATCGCTTTAAAAATTTTCATTTCTATTTAGCCTGTACTGTTGTGGTTGTTGTCGTAGTAGTTTCCTTTTTCGGACTGTCTTTTACTTCAAATTCTTTTTCAACTGTCGGTGCCGACATCTTCAGCAGAATATTTGTTGCCTGAAGGGCATCCTGTCCGTACCCTTCTTTTGAGTTCTGCATATTCTTCAAAACTCCGACCGTATAATCATCACCTGTTACAGTTCTGGATTCGAGCATGCTGAGTGCCAGAAGTCTGATTTGCTGGGATGGATCCTGAAGCATTTTGTTTATAAGTGCTGTAAGTGCTTTGTCGTCTTTTCGGGAATCATCTTCCTGAAGCCTTGCCACTACCTCTTTTGCACCCATAAGCCTTACTTCTTTATCCTGACTGTTCAGATAATTCTCAAGATTTCTTATATAATCGTCTGTTAACTGTACGATTTTTCTTTTTTCTGTTTTTTTGTTAGTTTCTTTGTTTTCTGTTTCGTTAACGGTTTTGTTGTTTGTGGTATTGTTTGTTGTGTTGTTAGTAAGGTTACCCTGTCCGAGCGGCTGGGTATAGTAATTTGAAGGGTAACACTGACCTAAGCCGCTTCCCTGATAATTCGGGGAATTAACGTTGTAGTTGGTCGTTGCACCCGGAACACCGACTGACGGGTTAAATATCTGAATATTAACCCCTGCATAACTAGGATTCGGGCTTGTTTGAACCTGCGGCTGAGAGATTACCGGCTGTGAATACTGCTGCGGCATTGCCATAACAGGTGTCTGAGCGTATTGCTGTTGAACCGGCGGGGTGTATCGTTGTGCCTGCGCCGGCTGCTGTATATTTCCCTGTTGCACGTAACTTTGCATATAATACTACCTTTTCACCTACCTATTATATAAAAGTATTAAACCCCGAAATAATTGCTTTTTTTTATGTTTTTTTAAGAAATGTAACGCATGTTTTTTTATAAAGGCATGCGCTTTATAATACATGTATGACAAGTTATGAAGAACTATATCTTGAAAAGCGTCCTCAAAGTTTGTGTCACATGTGCGGCAGGTGCTGCAGGGTGGTAACAACAACCCGTCCTTATGAAGAGTTACAAAAAATGGCGGCTGCGGGTGAAGAGGGTGCGGTTGATTTTTTGAAAATATTTGAGCCGTATCCGTCGCTGGAAGCAGCAAGAGAAGCCGATGCAGAGGTTGTTGACAATGTTATAAAGCGCACCTGCGAAGAAAGAAATCTTGAGCCGTCGGCGCTTACATTTTATAAGTGTAAGTATCTTCTTGATGATAACAAATGTTCAATATATGAAGAAAGACCTGCTCTTTGCAGGCACTGTCCGAGTACACCGTGGGCTGTTGTGCCTCCGGGGTGCGGGTTTGAGGCGTGGCTCTTTTTGAAGCGCGAAGAAGTTAAGCAGAAAATAAGAAAATCAAAAGAGGATTTGCTGGAACTCAAGCTTCTAAGGACAAAGATGAAAAATCCTGAGGATTTGAAAAAAATCGATGCCGTAGTGCATAAAATCTACGGCATGATTGAAAGTTATAAAAAATATGGTGCTGAGGACTGGTAAGAATAATTTTACTTCTGTCCTTCCTTGTAGTTTGCATATTGAAGTTTACCGTTTCCGGTGAGAATATTTCTAAAGCTTGTGCCGCCGTAAGGAGACCAGGTGCCGGGTCTTACTTTGTTTGTTGTAACTAGTATTTGATATATGTCTGCCCCGAATTGGTTCGGCCGCTTTAGACCGTTAACATCCATAAATATAGTGGCACAGTTTGTATGTACTTCTGTAGTAGGAATAGTATCACCATTTTCATCTTTTATGCAGTTTCCTGAAGAATCTTGCTTGCATCCTGTATTTGTCCTGCGGCAAGATGTTTTTTGGTTTATTGTAAGAACAGTACCGTCATTTAATATAATTTTGGCACCATCCGGAGTGTAAGTTTTATTGCTATCACCGGAACCTTTATATGCAGTGGCATATTTAACTTTATAATAATACCGGCTGCAGCCTTTTTGACTTTTATTTTCACAAAGTTTAGCGCCGTTAAAGTATTTAGCGAAATTTTTTGCGGTTTCAGCGTGGGTGTTAGTGACATCAAAGAGGAACGTGTTATCCCCGACAGCGCCTAAATCTTTCTGGGCAAGCAGTACCGCATTTTGAATATTTGAAAAAGTCTTTTTCACCTGTGTGACAAGCTCTTTTTCTTTGTAATTGTTCACAAGCGACGGCAGGGTCATCGCAGCGACCACGCCGATAATCCCGAGGGTGATGAGGACTTCTGCCAAGGTAAAGGCGGCTTTTCTTCGGGTGAAGTGTGAAGAGTGATGGGTGAAGGGTTCTCTATTACCCTCTCCCCCTGGGAGATGGATTAAGGGTGAGGGTTTTCCTGTGGCGTAGGTCGGATTTACAAATCCGACAGGCAGAACTGTTGAAAAGTTGAAAAGTTGAAGGGGTGAAAGGTTAACAATAGACAT
>CASFGU010000069.1 GCA_949294395.1 uncultured bacterium | reverse complement strand
TAGAAAAGCAGGCATGAATGTTCCGACTTTCTGTTACCGTCCTGACTTAACTCAATTCGGCGCATGCAGAATGTGTGTTGTGGAAGTTGAAGGCCGCGGCATTCAATCTTCCTGCACAATGCCGCCTGAAAACGGATTAAAAATCCATCTTAATACCGAAAAAACAAGAAGAATCAGAAAAACCGTTCTTGAACTTCTTCTGGCAAACCACGACAAAGAATGCTTAACCTGTGAAAAATCAGGAAGCTGCGAACTCCAGCAATACGCGGAAGAATACGGCATAAGAAAAATTCGCTACGCTGAAAAAGCCCCGGAAGACTATCTTCCGATAGATGACAGCAGCCCGTCACTTGTCCGCGACCCTAACAAATGTATTCTCTGCGGCGCTTGTGTGAGAGCCTGCGCAGAATTTCAGGGACACGCAGTTCTCGGCTTTGCAAACAGAGGTTCTAAAACCGTAGTTCAGCCGATGAACGGCAGACCGCTCGGTCAGGTTGACTGCGTAAATTGCGGTCAGTGTGCGGCAGTCTGCCCGACAGGCGCTTTAACTATTAAAACAGATATTGAAAGAGTCTGGGGCGAAATTACAAACAAAGATAAAACCGTTGTCGTTCAGATGGCACCGGCAACACGTGTTGCCTTAGGTGAAATGTTCGGTTTAAAACCGGGCGCTAACACTATCGGTTTAATGAACGCAGCGCTTAGAAAAATCGGATTTGATAAGGTTTATGATACCAACTTCTCGGCTGACTTAACCATTATGGAAGAAGCAACCGAATTCTTAGAAAGACTAAAATCAGGTCAAAATCTTCCGTTATTTACATCATGCTGTCCGGCCTGGGTCAAATATCTTGAAGATCAGCACCCTGATATGCTGAAACACTTATCAAGCTGCAAATCTCCTATGTCAATGCTGTCGCCGGTACTTGTTGATTTGGTTCCGAAACAGCTCGGCATTGAAAGAGAAAATTTTGTAGTTGTTGCAATTATGCCTTGCACCGCTAAAAAATACGAGTGCAAACGTTCCGAACTTGCAAGAAACGGACATCCGGATACAGATTATGTATTAACTACACAGGAACTCGGCAGAATGATTAAAGAAGCCGGTATTAACTTTAATGCGCTTGAGCCGGAAGACCACGACTCTCCGTTCGGTGAATACACCGGCGCAGGAACAATCTTCGGGGCATCCGGAGGAGTTGCGGAAGCTGCAGTTCGTACAGCTTACGAATTTGCAACTGGCGAACAGCTTAAAGATGTTGATATTAAAGAAATGAGAGGAACTTCTAACCGCTCAAAAACAGTTGAACTTGACCTCAAAGGCACAAAACTCGTTGTAAGAGTCGTTTCAACCCTGAAAGAAGCAGAAAAAGCCATTAGAGAAATTAAAGAAGGCAAAGCTGATTTTCAGATGCTTGAAGTTATGGCGTGCCCGGGCGGCTGCGTTAACGGCGGAGGTCAGCCTAGAAGCTGCGATGACAGCAGAATTAAGGCTGAGCGTGCAGAAGGACTTTACAAAGAAGACAGCGAACTTCCTCAGCGTAAATCCCACATGAACCCTTCTATCCAGAAGCTTTATCAGGAATATCTGGAACATCCGGGGTCACATAAAGCTCACGAACTCCTGCATACAACCTATGCAAATAAATTTGCAGGTTCATATAAAGATATATAAAAACTAAAAAGCCTCCCGGATTATCTTAGGGAGGCTTTTTTATATAAAAAATTATTTAACAAACTTTTTAATAATAGGATTAACAATAGGCCCCAAAATTTTATCTGCGAATTTATCAATAGATTGCATTGCAGAAAAAGCCATTTTAGCACCTTTCCTATAATCAGGCATTTCTTTTGACGGGTCATAAAACTTATATTGAGCACCTATCATTTTTTTTGAGGCTTTGGCTGCGGCATTATTTAATATAAAAGCTTCTCCTTTCGTACGCATACTATATAAAGTATAAAACAAACAAATGTTGCTAACGCCATAGTTTGTACTTAATATAATTTAACAATGCGCTCTTTAATAAAACGTGCAGCAGCCCTTAAATAAGGGGTAAAAAAACTGGATTGTTTTTACATCACACGTGTAATATAAAAATTAAACAATCCAGCTTTTTATAATATTGTATAGAAAACTGTTATTTAACAGCTTTAATAACGTTATTAGTAATATCAGTTCCGCCGTAGAGGACAACGCCTTTTGCAAGAACTATATCATATCCGCCGTTTTTAGCTTCTACAACAATTTTGTCAGAAATGCTTTTGTCAATTGCCGCTAATTTTGAAGCGTAATCTTTTTCAAGTTTTTCTCTTTTAGAAATAAGTTCTTTGTTATATTTTTCTTCAAGAGATTGTTTTTTCTTAACGTCAGTGACTGCCGCAACATCTTTTCTTGCTTTTTCAACATACTTAATAATGTCAGAAGCTTTAGCCTGCTGTTCTTTTTTAAGAGCTTTCACCTGAGATGAAGAAGCAACAACTTTCTGCACATCTACAACAGCGATTTTTGAAGGGACATCAGAAAGAGCAAAATGCTGTACTGACATACCGATAACAAATGCTGCAACACCCAAAACTGCAAATTTAATCTTGTTCATATTTTCTCCTTTTTTCTGTGATTGTACTTCAACCTACAATAAAATTCTACACTAAACATACGATTTTTTACATTTTCGTACAACGGGAATGTGAACTTTTTATAAAAATCTTTACACGGCTCTAAAGATACCTTATAATAGAAATATCAACGGAATAGTTTAAATTATTATAATATAAAGTTTTGTAAATTTTATAGCAATAAATTATTTTTTCTGGTTTTTATTTCTATTATCAACAGAAGGTGAATAATGAAAAAGAACAACAAAAGTATAAACATATTTAAGGCAATATTAGGGATTTCAGCCCTCTGCGTAATGACCTTGCCTGCATCTGCCGCCCCTGATTTTGGTAATGTTAACCCGACAAGTATTATTCAGGATGCAAATTCCAACTATACCCACGATATTAATTCCATCAGAGAAAGACAGTATCAGCAGGAATTGCAGGAAGATTACCGCAGATACGAGCAAAAACGTGAATACCAGAACAACCCTTCTAAAGAAAACCAGATTATAAAAAATTACAACCCGAACGGCTCTTTTATGCAGGCGCAGGTTGAAGATATTGATACAAAAGGCGTTTATATAGATTCTGTTGAAGTTGCACCTTCTCAAATTTTGTCAAAAGAAGAAATTAACAAAATCGTTCAGCCGATTGTCGGGAAAAATGTATTTATGAACGACATTGTTAATGTAATAAATGAAATTAACAACCTGTATGCAAGCAAAGGGTTTGTAACGGCAAAAGCATTTCTGCCGGAACAAACTGTTACTAACGGAAAAATTTATATTGAACTTGTTGAAAGTAAAGTCGGCAACATCACTGTTAATCAGAACAGATGGACAAAGTCAAAATACATTACAGACAGAATGCCGCAGAAACAGAATGATCTGTTTGATATTGTAGAACTTGAAAAAGATATTCTTGATTTTAACAGATACAACGAAGGTGTAAATCTTACCGCAAACCTCAAAGCCGGTGAAGTTGAAGGAACAACCGATATTGAACTGACAGCCCACGAAAATTTCCCGTTCCACCTCGTAGGTGTATTTGATAATGCAGGTCGTTATTCAACCGGTACATTAAGAGGCGGGGCTATGATTTATGCGGACAGCTTGTTCGGACGCAGAGATAAGTTAAGCATCGGCTCATACTTTAGCGGAGGCGCCATCAGCCCGTTCTTTGATTACAATATTCCGGTAAACAAGCATGACGGACGTATCGGCTTCTTATATTCTTCAAGCTTTGCAAAAATCAGATACGGCGAACTTGCAGATCTTGATTTTAAAACAAAATCATACCTCTATTCATTGTACTATTCACAGCCGCTTGTTAGAAAACCGGGCTTAGAATTAAAAGGGTATGCTGCAATTAACTATAAAAGAGCACGTACAAGCGTATTTGACGATATTATACAGTTAGGTACAGACGAAGTTACAAGTGCCGATGTTGCATTGAACTTGCGTAAAGATACTAAATACGGTATATGGTACTTAAATCAGGGTATAGGTTATGCGTTTCCTATACTTGATGAACAGTCTAACTACTTAAAGATTTCCGGCGGTGCCGTAAGACTGCATGATTTTTCTCACGGTGTTATAGGTCAGTTGAGAGGCAGTTATCAGGTAATTCCTAACAACAAGCATGTTCCGTATCTTGACCAGTTCCAGGCAGGCGGTCTTGCTACAGTCAGAGGCTATTCAGAAGGTCTAATGATTGGTAAAAACGGATACTACTTAAGCGGCGAATTGATGTTCCCGCTGCTTCCTAGAACTATTACAAGCCCTAGAAGCGGAGAAAAAGTGCCGTTTATCGGGAAATATGTTAAAGGTGCAGTATTCGTTGACCACGGCGGCATCTTCCCTGCAACCGGTGAAGATTACTATGACGACAACTACTTTATGACATCAATAGGTATGGGCTTGAGAGTTCAGCTGCCGGGTGATTTGAGCGCAAGGTTATACTGGGGCTATCCGTTAATTAACCACTCATGGGAAACTGACCACAAAATCGGACGCTTCCACTTTGAGTTGACAATGGAGCCGAATTTCGATGCACTGCTGCGTAACAGAAGCACTGTTGCAAGAGTTGAAGAAAAACACGTAGAAGCCGAACCTGTCAACAACTATGATGATATAAGACACTACGACTACTTCAACGACGGTGGTGGCGGCTCTCTCTAACCCCACGCACCGGCGGCGCTGAGGGAGAATGTTAAATTTTCATTGGTATCGCCGGCACAGGGCACAGGGCACAGGGCACAGGGCACGCGGAGTAATGAATTGTGAAATTATATAAATTCTGTTGGTGCACATGTTAATGGCTCCGGAAACTCTGCGAAACTTAATTATGCGTGAACCTTTAATTATGAAGGCTTGCATAAAAAATAACTTGAAAACTAACACCTTTAGTTCTAAACTGGAGGTGTTATTTATTGGAGAAAGAATGGCAAAAGGGATATTCATAACAGCAACAGGAACAGATGCAGGGAAAACTTTTATATCAGCATTAATTGTAAAAAAATTAAGAGAAGCCGGCATTAACAGCGGATACTACAAACCTGTACTCAGCGGCGCAGAGATTATTGCCGGTCAATTAGTTCCCGGCGATTGCGCTTATGTTGTGGAAACTGCCGGATTAAACGGTAATCCTTCAGATTATTCCTCATATATATTTAAAACTGCAGTATCACCGCACCTTGCCGCGGAAATTGAAGGCGTCAGCATTACTAAAGAAAAAATAAAAAACGATTTTGAACAAAAGAAAAAAATTTTTGATTACATTGTTGTAGAAGGTGCCGGCGGCATAATATGCCCGTTTAACCTCAAAATGAACCCTCCGCTGCTGCTTCCGGATATAATAAAACTTCTTAACCTTGATGTTATAATAGTTGCCGGTGCAGAACTGGGTTCAATCAACAGTGCGGTTTTAACAGCTGAATACCTGAAACATGCCGGCATTAGTGCAAAAGGTATCATACTTAACCGTTACCACGAAAATGATTTTATGCAAAAAGACAACAAAAATCAGATAGAAAAATTAACAGGAATAAAAGTGATTGCAGCTGCAAAAGAAAATGACACAGACCTGAATATCAATACAAAAACACTTTTATCACTATTTAAGGAGATATAATATGACAGTTGGTGAAGACAAAGAGCTTGCACAGAGAGATTTGAAATACATCTGGCACCCGTGTTCTCAGATGAAGGATTACGAGGAACTGCCGCCGATTGTAATTGACAGAGGGGAAGGAATTTACCTTTATGACACAGAAGGAAACAAATACATGGATGTCATAAGTTCGTGGTGGTGCAACCTTCTCGGACATTGCAACCCGCAAATTAATGCCGCTGTCAAAAAGCAAATCGACAAATTAGAACATGTAATCTTTGCAAACTTTTCACACAGACCGGCAATAGAACTCTGCGAACGGCTTATGAAAGTCTTGCCAGCAGGGCTTTGCAAATTTCATTTTACAGATAACGGGTCATCCGCAATAGAAGCAGCTATGAAAGTAAGCTTTCAATACCACGAACAGACCGGTAACCCTCAAAAAACTCGTTTTATGGCACTATCAGAGGCTTATCACGGGGAAACTATAGGTGCGCTCTCTGTTGGCGACTGCGACCTTTATACAAAGCTTTATAAACCTATCTTAATGGATGTAATAAGAATTCAGGGGCCTGACTGCTACAGGTGCCCGTACGGCAAAAACCGCGACAACTGTAATTGCGAATGCGCCGAACATGCCGTAAAAACATTCAAGGAATACGGAGAGGTCACAGCCGGACTTCTGGTTGAACCGCTGCTGCAGGGCTCTGCCGGAATGAAGGTTTACCCGCCTCTATACTTGAAAAAACTCCGCGAACTTTGCGATAAGTACAACGTACACTTAATCGCAGATGAAATAGCTACCGGCTTCGGGAGAACCGGAAAAATGTTTGCGTTTGACCATGCTGGCGTATCACCTGACATAATGTGTCTTTCTAAAGGCTTAACCGGAGGCTACATGCCTATGGCGATTTTTGTTACAACACAAAAAATCTATGACGCCTTTTATTCAGATTACAACAGCGGCAAAGCATTTATGCACTCTCACACCTACAGCGGAAACCCGCTTGCCTGCTCTGCTGCAATTGCGGTTCTTGAGATACTAAAAGACGGAACCGTCTTAAAACAGGCTAATGAAAACGCTGAGTACTTTACACGCATAATCAAAGAAAAGTTCGCCTCACACAAGAATGTGGGCGATATAAGAACTATAGGATTGATAAATGCAATTGAATTAGTGAAAGACAAAACTACGAAAGAGCCGTTTGATTCAAAGCTGCGGACAGGGTATCAAATTTACAAAAAAGCTTTGAAAAGAGGGCTGTTGCTCAGACCGCTCGGTGATGTAATTTATTTCAATCCGCCGCTGATTATTGATAAAAAAGAGATGGATACCGCAGTAGAGATAGCTTATGAGTGTTTGCGGGAAGTTTTGCCTTAAAAATGAGCGTAAAACACCGGAGCGCTTATGATTAAGCGTACATCCAACACTTTTAAGAGACCATACTCACCTGATTGGCGGTGAAAAAATTGAAACAATTTCACACTTCACTACGTCTGAAATTTTAGAAAATTAAGATTCTGTAGTTAATTCTTCCCAGATACTCGGTACTACGATTAACGCAGTGTACACAATGAACCCGAACAGAATTAAATTAATAGCTTCCATATAAACTCTCCTATAGTTTACCATGTATATTATGCCCGTTTTCAAATAAATTGTAACGCTTTTTTACATTTTATTTGAAAAAATATACCCCAAAAGAACAAAAATACGGCATGGAATTTACAGCCGTTAATGGTAAAACCGGTGCATTTATGTATAATAGAAGAAAGAGGAAATAATGAAAAAGAAACTTAAAGCACTATTTTCAAATCTATGCTGTTCGCAGTGCAAATCTGATTTCGACGAAAACTCATTTATCATAAAGCGCGAAGAACCGGGCTTAACAGTGGCGCATCTTGTCTGCAGACACTGCGGAAAAAATTTCGGCATGGCATTTTTAGGATTCTCCGGAATTGAAGTAAAGGATGATGATGCACTTGCGCTTGAAGTTCAGGAGGGGCCTGAGCCTATTTCTTATGATGACGTAATCGACGCCCACAGATTTATCAAAAACCTTGATGAACACTGGGCGAATCATCTGCCAAAATAAAACCGGCCTGAAAATCTCAAGCAGTAACTGTTGATATGACTGCGAAGTTAAAACCGATTTTTTGAAATTGAATTTATTGATTTATTTAAAATTAATTAAACAACACCCCGACAATTGCGGCGGACATATAGCATGTAAGGGTTCCGCAGATAAGTGCTCTCACTCCGAGGCGTGCCAGGTTTTTACGCTGGTTAGGAGCGAGTTCTCCGATACCGCCTAATTGTATTGCAATTGAGCCGAAGTTGCCGAAACTGCAAAGCGCAAAACTTGCTATCAAAAAGCTTTTCGGAGAAAGCGGCTGCGGGAGGTTTGTTAAATCAACGTACGCCACCATCTCGTTTAATACCAGCTTTGTTCCCATCAGACTTCCGACAGTTGTGGCTTCATGCAGCGGAACTCCCATAAGATATGCAAATATTGCAAAAAGTTTTCCTAAAATCATTTTTAAAGAAAGCTGGCTTAAATCAAATCCGACCGACGCAAAATTTATATGCAGATATTTAACAATAAAAGCGCCGAGCCCGCCGAGGAACCAGTCAATCATAGCAACAAGCGCTACCAGCGCTAAAATCATTGCGATAACATTTATTGCGACCTTCATCCCTTCAGACGCACCGGATGAAATTGCATCAAAAACATTTATGTAAGGTCTTTTTCTCTTACTATAAGTTATAGAAAAATTTTCACTTGTTTCCGGAACATGTGTTTCCGGATAAACAATTTTTGAGATAACAAGCGCCCCCGGGGCTGCCATAATTGAGGCGGCAAGTAGATACTGTGCAGGGATTCCCATACCGATATAAATCGGCATTGTTGCACCCGAAATACACGCCATGCTTCCCGCCATAGAAGCCAGAAGCTCCGAGCGTGTAAGTTTAGCAAGATAAGGTCTTATCATAATCTGTGCCGCAATCTGCCCCACAAAGGCGCTTGCGACATTTGAAAGCGCTTCCGCTCCGCTGACAGACATAATCTTATTCATTGCCCGCCCGAACAAAGGGACAACCCGCTGCATAATTCCGTAATAATAAAGAATATTTACAAGTATCATCATAAATATTAAAGAGGCAATCAGCTGGAGTGCAAAAATATTTGCGCCGCTTCCCCATACCGCGCTAACCTTAAGATTATCCATCAATGGCCCGAAAACAAACGCTCCGCCCTCTTTTGCAAAATCAAGGATTTTCTGGATAAAAAGCCCGATATTCATAAACAGAGCACGCCCGAGAGGAACTTTAAACACAAATACTGCAAGCAAAACCTGCAATAAAAATCCTGTTCCGACCGTTTTGTAGTTTATTGCTTTCCTGTTATTAGACATTAAAAACGCGATTAAAAATATGAATACTATCCCGAAAATTCCAAAAAATCTATCCATTTCTACCCTTTACAAGTTTTAAAACGACGTGACTGCCGCAAATTACTATCCATTCGCCCTTATGCAGGGCAGCCCCTTAAGATTATTCTACTTTAAAGTAAGAAAAAAAACTGGAATTATTGAAAAAAATTTACTTAACAAAAATTTACAAATATAGCGGCTACTGTTGAAAAAAAATTTTTCAGCATTTTACTATATAAGCAGAGAATAAATGTTTTCTGCAACACAAAAAAAATTTAAAAATAGAATTAGTATAAAGTAAAGGGGTAAAAAAATGCGTATATCGCCTGTTACGACAGCTTTTCACTCAGGGGGGGGGGGGCTTCGGAATGAAAAAGCCGGTAAAATTAAACCGAACAATCTGAATAACAGAACTCAAAAACCGACACTGGTACAAATTTCATTTACCGGAGTGCCGGAAAAAAATGTTAAGCAGGGCGTTTCTATTTCTGTTGAGGACAGCTATATCGGACTTGATATGTACAAGTGCGGAGGTGCAGGCAGTGTTGCTGACCAGATGCCTAATGCCTTAAACAAAATGGATGGCATGGATTTCAGACATGTTGTTCCGCTTTACAGCTATAACAATCCGAACGGACAGATGAAAGTCCTTGTCATCCCTAAAGACGTTGAATATAACCCGCGTAATCCTGCGCCGGAAAACTGGTTTGTCACTTACCCTGAAACTACGACTAAAGCGCAAATAGCCGGCTGGCTTGATACTGATGTGGACAGAATTAAATTTGCTGTTCAGGATGCTCCGGCAACCCCGAATGAGGCAATGCGCAAGCTGTACGGTCTTGAAGGTGATTATGCAGGTCTAAGAGTTTCAAATTTCAGAGAACTTATTCCGACTGACACAAGAGGGGTTATCCAGAGAATTGATGAAAATGATTTAAGTAAAATTAAATCTATCCCTTACAGAGTATACAGGATGGTTATACCGCGCAGTGATGGAACTTTAGACGACAAAAGCGTGTATGCTATCCATACTCCGGATTTAGCAAAATTTCAAAAGGCTTACACATATTCGCCTGATTTAAAAGACCACCCGCATGTGAACCTGTTTACACGCGACTTTGGAGATGCGGCTGCTGATATGCTGCCTAAATTAAATACCCCAGAACACGGCAACTTTAATCCTGCAAACATTATTGCACACTGCAGGACAGGTTTTCCGATAACAGAATCCATCATTAACCGCTCTGTTACACTGCCGTATTACAGAGGGTTCAAGATTATTGATATATTCCACAACCCTATGCCTGACTATCAGGGAACTGTCGGCAACCCTATGGACTTTTTAAGATATAAAGCCACAGTAAGCGATTACATGAAACTTTCGCAGATGCCGGAGTTTCCTGAACTTATGTCACTTGATAAACATAGATATAATCTTTCGGAAAGTGAAACAGCCCTTGTTGACAGGATTATAAAACCGTTCCTCCAGCACTACGTTGATGATAACGGCAACTACAACCAGTCAATCACTCCTCTGATTGCACGGAAACTCAACCCTGATAACGTATCGGTAAACCATGTTTCACACACTTTTGCGAACGAAGTTATAAAATATAACGACATGGCAAGAGGTTTGACATCACTATTCAGGGAAGCAGAAGCTGAAGGCGACAAGATTCCGGGCAGACCGAACGGATGTAACATAGATTTTATGCAGATTAACAACCCGAAAGCCACAATGGGCAAAAATAACGGACTTTCTGCAGATATGAGCTGGTACACCCCGTACGATCCGGCAAAAGATTCTGCTCAAACAATCGTTGCCGCCAAAAGAAAAAATACAGAAGCCTTCCTGAATATGGTAGGCGAAGCAACCGAAAAACGACTTGATAAAATCGGTGATTATACAAACGCAAGTGTCGATGACGAACTGAATCAATTATTATACTCTAAAGACTTAATAGAGAAAAAAAGATATGTTCTTGGCGGACTATCAAAATTTGATACTAAAGATATTCTTGTAATGGGCTGGGGGCGATCCGATGCTCAAAAAGGCTACCCTATTACATTACAGGGATTTTTGAAATTCTTAGAGCGCCCGAATGTTCCGAAAGAATGGAAACAACATTTTAAAGTTGCCCTCGGAAGCGGGCCTGATCCCTGGGAAATGGACGACAGAGGCGGCGGAGATTTCCACAGGATCAAGGACACAATGTATAAAATCCAGCAGCTTGACGGAGGAGCATACAAAACAAACTGCATGTACGGAAACGGCTTCTTCCCTAACCGTCTTGTAACCTGTGCTACTTACGGCATCTTCACATCAAGAGGCGAACCGCAGGGACTTTCTGTTCCGGAATCCATCCAGTCAGGAACACCTACCGCATCATTAAACACAGGCGGCGCCGGAGAAATGATTATTACAGCCGGTGAAAATGCTGAAAAAGCCAACGGGTTCAAAACTACGGATGCTTTTATGCGAAATGTTGAGGACTTAGGCTGGCCGGAAGGCACTGACATTTCAAAATTAAGCGGAGAACAGATTGACAGCAGACGAATAGAACTTGCCGCTGAACAGGTTGCCGATATGTTTGAGGATATGGCACGAACTTACTATGAAGAACCTGAATTGTACGCAAGAATGGCAGAAAACGGCGGACGTGCAAAATTTGACTGGCACAACAATCATGTACTTAACGGAGGACGTTCGACTCTCCAGTTATATACAGAGGACGGCATGGAAATTTCAAAAGGCTGGGAAGGCAGAAATAAAAATCCAATGCGGCGTCTGGTAGGCGAGTTCGGCGGTAAATTTGAAAAACTTAAACGCGCAGCCAGAACTGTTATTGAAGAAACAGTCGACAACGCACAGGAAACCATTTCAAAGCCTTCCGGTTCAAAATGGCAAAAAGTTGGTGCCTACATCGCACTCGGAGCTGTTGCTGTTTTAGGCGGCGGAATATATATTTACAAGCGCAGCCGAACACAAAATACCGACAATACAGCGCAGAACAGAAAATATGACAGAGCAGCATAATTTTTCAGCTGCTCATGTCAGTTTGCTGACAAACACAGTGTCCTCTTGTTTTAAATATGTATAGTGAAAAGATTTTGCTGTCACCCTGAACTCGTTTCAGGGTCTCGTAGTTTAGAGATGCAGCACTTCGTAAGGACAGGCTCACACAAAAATTTTGTCATCCTGAATTTATTTCAGGATCTTAAAATTTTTTGGTTCGCTTTGTCAAACAAGTTCAGCATGACAATATTTAGTTAGTACTGTGTAAACTTGTTATATAAGTCTCGATAAAAAACTATTGACAATGAAATTTTTTCTTGATAAATTAAATCTTGCGGGGTGGGGCAGTAAGAAGGAAAATCTGGCACCACATAGCAGAATAGCAAAAGCACTTTTGCCGGAAAGAAAAATAAATAAGCGCTTGTAGCTCAGCAGGTAGAGCACTCCCCTTTTAAGGGATAGGTCGCGCGTTCGAATCGCGCCAAGCGCATAAAATAGAGGATAGGGCTAAACCTATCCTCTATTTTATTTGTTTTGACAAGATTTTCTGAACGCGCACAAGGCTAAAGCATTGTCTAAGCGTTCGACGGATTTGCGATCTGCCTTTTTTATTAAATAGACACAAAATTGTCTGTTGTAAGAAAGGCAGGTTAATTAATGAAACAGACTGTAGAACCGATACGCAGTAAACAGCAAATAAAACAGGTTGAAGAATATCTTGCAAAGAAAAGCAAGCGAAACAGATTAATTTTTGTACTTGGAACAAACAGCGGTTTGAGAATTTCGGATATATTAAACTTGAACGTTTCCGATGTACGGAACAAAACACACATTGAAATAAAGGAACAGAAAACAGGTAAATTCAAAAAATTTCCGATAAACGATAAACTTAAAAATTTAATACAGGAATTTATAAAAAATAAAGAAGATGATGAACCGTTATTTTTAAGCCAAAAACAAAAGAGGCTTGACCGTTCACAGGCTTATAGAATGCTGAATGAGGCTTGCAGGGCTGTCGGGATAACCGTCAACATAGGAACGCACAGTATGCGAAAAAGTTTCGGTTACCACCATTACAAGCAGTTCAAAGATGTTGCGATGTTGCAGATGATATTTAACCATTCAAACCCTAGAATTACTTTACGTTATATAGGGATTGAGCAGGACGAAATAGATAACAGCTACAAACAGTTTGTTTTATAAATCCACTAAAAGAAAAATCCAACAAAATAGTTAATTTGATGTCTGTAATTATCAATTTTACATTTATAGCATATTTTCACGCTTTTTACAAGCAAAAAAGCTACATCTTTTGTTGTATTTTTTGAAAATTATATAAAAATATTTGCACGTAAAAGCTGTGTGTATCTTACGTTTAAAAAGAAAATACACGATTTTAACTATTTTGATGTATTCATAATAAATAAAAATAGAGAGGTGTAGTTATTATGGTAAGAAAACGAGTATTATTATTAATTATCAGCTTAGTTTGTATAAGTAGTCAAGCCATGTTATTGGAAAGTAATAAGGTTTTTTCTTCAAATAAACAACAATTTGCGACTAAAGTTACTAAAAATAAACTAAATAATGAAACCTGTCGAGAGACATTTGGCTTTAAAGATTGGCGAGATTATAGCGGGAAATTTTTCATTTTAGACATTCTTGATAATTCATCTGCTCAACAACAAGGGTTAATGCGAGGAGATGAAATCATTGAAATTAATGGGATAAAAGCTAAGAAAATGTCAAGAAGCGAATTCGATTTGCAGTTAAATAATCCAACAGTAAACTTGTTAATTAAAAATAATGATAATGATAAAATTTCATATACACTAACAAAAACTTTAATTTGTATTCCTGAAATACCCAAAGATCATTTTTTTGATATGTACTGGGCACAAATTTATACAGATACAACAGCTTATCCAATACAAGTTTATGAAGTTTTATTGAAATTAAATAGTATTTTTAATAAATTAACTTTCAAATTGAGAGGCGAGATTAATCAGTTTATGCCCAAAGCAAAATATTGGGCAGATAAAGAAGTAAAATTTAGAAGTATGTTCAAATCTTGTAAAATAAACAGTAAATCGGAACAAGAGCTAAATAATTGTTTATCTGGTGCTGTAAATATAATAAATCGCGAGATTTCTCGTGATCGCGAAATTATTCTTCAGCAGCAATATATGCAGGCTCAACAACAAATGCAACAGCAACAAATTAATGCACTAAATGATTATTCATATTCTTTACGAAATCAAAATATTAATGTAAATCATAGTGGTACAATAAATTCTAATGTTCATCACAGTGGAACGCTAAATGTTAATCATTATAGTAATTATGGATATTATTATGGTTGGTAACAAGGAGGAATTGTATGGGGTGTTATATTGAGCCTAAAAATGAAAGCAAACAAGAATTTTTGAATAGAGAAGGCATAGAAGTTTCACTAGAGTATATTACACAAAATTATGATACTTTAGTGAAGAATAACTTATACCCAGTCTGTCGAATTGAACATGCTGTCGATATTATTGCGGTTCCTATTTTATATAATAAAGAAGAGGTCTTGCGTTTATTAAAGACATATGGAATAACCAATAAGAACACATATTATGTTATTTCACTTGAAAAACTGAGAAAAGTTTCGCGTATTGATAACTTTTTATAAATAAAAAGATTTAACATACTTTAAATAATAAGGATTATGTAAAAATATGCACATAAATATCCATGAAATTTTAGTAGGAACAACATCAAATGATGTTCAATGGTCAACAATTTTACCCTCAATGTTTGGAGTTGTTGTGGGTGGTTTAATCACTTTATTTACATCAAGATATACTGTTCAGAAAAATTATGAAAATAATTTTGACTTACTGAAAAAACAAGAAGAACTGGAAACTAAAGCTACAATAAAAGCTATAATTGCAGAATTACAGGCATTAAAACAAATATTCTATGTTGAATTTATACCTAAAATACTTAACCCCAATGAAGAATATTTAAACTATTCGTACCCATTGGGGACAGATTATTTTACAATATTTAATGCGAACACATCAAAAATTGGAAAAATTACTAATGATGAATTACGTGAGTGTGTAATTAATATTTATATAACTGCAAAGTTTTTCTTAGATTGTATAGCAACAAATAACACTGCACTTGAATTTTATGAAAAATGTTTGAATAAAGTGTATATTTCTTCATACGATACTACACTTGACGAGGGAACTCCTAAAGCACATAAAGATCTTGAATATGCGGAAGTAAGTTTAATAAAGTCAAAACGCGACAATTTAGTTCCAACCTGCAAAAAAATGATGAAATTATTTCAACAGTTTGAACTTGTATCCTCAAATATACGCAAAAAAAAAGAGCCTTAAAAAAGGCTCGTTGGAATTAAGAATAGCTGGAAGTATGAAAAAGATTTAATTATATTAAACTAATTAAGTGTTAAAATTACAATCACCCATCTGGATATATTTTTTATTGAAGATTAATATATTTTTTTGCGCAGTCAAACATGGCGTTAATCAGCGCCGCGTTTGAATATATGTTCATACCGTTCGTTTCCAGAACCTGTTTCATGCGCCGCTCCCACATGCTATAAATCTCGTCTTTATTCAGTTCGAGCACCTGCGCAATCATGGTCAATTCTTTGTAATCAATCGGCAGCGGAAGGCTTCCGCGCAGAATATCCACTATCTCCAGACGCTTTTTACGCGGAAATGCTTTCAAAAAATTGATTACTGACATATCTTTAGACTTCATTTCATCTTTTAAGTATTCCACAAAGTCATCAACTACACGCGGTTCCTGCGGAATTTTGTATTCCTCAAATTCATCCGGCTCAATCTCCATAACCGTCGCAATTCGCTCCAGTGTCGTTCCGCGTGTTGAAAACGGAATTGTATCATCTATAAGGTTATATACGTAAGAAAGGGTTACGCCTATCATCTCTGCAAAATCTTTTTTATGGAGCCCGTTTTTCTCCAAAAACTTTGCAACTTTTTCGGAACTTTTTTCCTGAATAATGGGTTTGTCTTTTGCACACATAATTTTTATCCTCATAATGTTTTTATAGTCCGATTCGAAGCCATATCCCGTGTAGAGCCGCTGACTTCATCCGGTATTTTCATTTTAAAAATAAAGCTATTTTATCATTTTGTTAAGCCGATACATGGCAAACCGGGGCGGTAATCTTTATTTAGGTTAAAATTATAAATATAAAAGGTGGTAAATATGAAATTAATAGCAGGATTAGGAAATATAGGCGACAAATATTGTTTCACAAGGCACAATGCCGGCTTTATGGTGCTCGACAAGTGGATGTTCAAAGAGGAAGTTTCCTTCAAACAGGAAAACAAATTGAAATGTCTCCTCACCCGCTACAAATACGGCAGCGAGGATTTAATACTGATAAAGCCGACAACATTTATGAATCTTTCAGGCGAAGCTGTCAGAGCTGTCATGGATTATTACAAAATCGATGTGAAAGATATACTTATAATTTATGACGACATAGCGCTTGATTTAGGCAGAATAAGATTCCGAGCAAACGGCTCGGACGGTGGACATAACGGCATTAAATCCATTATACAGCACCTCGGAACAAAAGATTTTGACCGTCTGAAAATCGGTATCGGGCCGCAGATCGGTCCTTCTGAAAATTATGTTTTGCAAAACTTTCCGCGCGAACAAACCGATGAGTTGAAAGAAATTTTGAACCGCGCAATAGATGCAGTAAAATACTATCTTGATAACGGAATGGAAAAAGCCCAGAACACTTACAATTAAAACGAACGCCTCCTCAAATTCCACTGTAATACCTTTTGCCGTCTTTTCTTGTACAACAGGATAATACATACGCTGTTTTTCATATATAATAGTAAAAAAGGAGTATAAAATGAGTTTACAGACAGCTGAACAATTTGAAGAAAACGAACAGTACGAAGAAGCGTACCAAGAATATAAAAACTTATATGCGAAAAAACCTGAAGATTTAAGCATTTTAGAACGCCTCGGGCATCTTGCAATGGTGCTTAATAAAAAAGATGAAGCCGCTGAATATTACACAAAAATGCTTGAGTTTGACGCAACAAACACACTTTGCTACGAACAGCTTATGGATATTTATGTAACAACAGATAAGTACAAATATTACGTCTGTCGCGGCAACATGCACAACGTGACACATCAGTTGGAACACGCAATTAATGACTTCAAAAAAGCACTTAACCATGTAGATGATGATCATCAAAAAACTTGTTCAACAAGATTTGTATTAGGAACGCTCTACGAGCAAACCGGCAATCCGACAAGAGCAATTGATGAATATCTTAAAGTTCTTGATTTTGAACATAAGCCTCAGGATGCCTACATAAGACTTGCAAACCTTTATGTTCAGGAGGATGCCGTGCCAAGCGCAGTTGAGACACTTGAACGAGCCATAAAAGAAGGGTTTGACACTGACAGCATCCGTGAAAATCTTGCAAACCTTTATCTTAAAAATAACCAGCCGCAAAAAGCCGGTGAAATTACAAAGGACGAACTTACAAAAATCAAATGTCTTTTGACAGAATACAAAACAACAGAGGCTATAGAAAGACTTAACAAGTCAGAAGAAAAATATAAAGATAATCCTAAATTTTACGCGCTGAAAGCAGAGTACTATTATCTGGAGAAAGATTTTGATAAAGCTCTGGCAGCGGTAGAACAGTACGACAAGTTTCAGCCGAACACCGCACTTGCATACCAGATGAAAGCCTTAATTTACGAGGAAAAGCAGGACGAATTTAATTCCTACCTCAACTGGGGCAAGTACAATCTTGTGCGCGGAAATAAAGATATTGCAATAAATGAATTCCTGAACGCCTACCAGATAAAAGAGGATGATGTAAACCTTGTCAATACACTTGCTGTTCTTCTGGAACAATCCGGCGACAAAAACCATGCATTCGAGTTTTACGAAAAGCTTCATAAGCTTGAGCCTGAAAACAAAACCGCACTCCAGAAACTTGCTGACTTTCGAGAAAGCATAGGCGATGACAGGATGGAGGCTGAATACCTTGAAAAACTCGTACAGCTTGATAAACGAAACGCAAACGCCATAAAACGGCTTGCAAAACTGTACGAAAAGTTGCGTGATAAAGAAAACGCAATAAAATACTATGAAAAATACCTTTCTTTTACCCCGCAATCAGAAGAAACAGAACAAATCCGCAGGAAGCTGAATAAACTTGAAAATACGGAAATGGTTCAGGAAGAAGGGTTGATTGATAAGATTATGAGGATGTTTAACAAATAAAAAGCGGTCATAATGACCGCTTTTTATTTTGGTGCAGGCTTTTGGTTTTATTTTACAACCCTTGTGTGCCGGCTGATTTTTGTTTGACAAATTTTCGTTATTTCCACGGATAGTCGTCTTTCATATTCCAGCCTTCACGCATCAACTTTGCTGCGCACATAAAGCCGGAGCCGCTTTTAGAACAATTATCATTAACCGTATCATCATCCTCGTCGTATCCGTAAGGCATTACCCCTTTACCAGCAACACGTTGCAGCAGAAAAGTATCCCTGCCAAATTTATTAGGAGTTTTTGAAGCGTTTAAATCAACTATTATTCTGGTTTCAGCACCGCCGGTATCACCAACAATCCCGCCGTCAGCATTAGAACTGCCTTCTTCCGAGCCATAACCCGAATATGTCAATATACTAACAAAAGTTCCGTCAGATAAAACAAATGCAGTACGGGAAGCATCATTGACAACCCAGTATTCATCTTTGACACCATTAGCACGGTACCACGGCTGCGACACCTTGTAATTACAATCAGCTTCTCCCATAGCTCCGGTACAGTATCTTATTACTTTTAAGTAAGGCTTCCAGTAGGTATCAAAATATACTTTTGCACCTTTTGAAGTATCCCAGTAAAGCGAGGACTCATTATCTACCTCGGATTGCCTGAAAGCTTGATTTAAAATAGTATACACCTTCTGAAGCTGTGTTACAGCCTGC
>CASFGU010000068.1 GCA_949294395.1 uncultured bacterium | reverse complement strand
GCAGGCTGTAACACAGCTTCAGAAGGTGTATACTATTTTAAATCAAGCTTTCAGGCAATCCGAGGTAGATAATGAGTCCTCGCTTTACTGGGATACTTCAAAAGGTGCAAAAGTATATTTTGATACCTACTGGAAGCCTTATTTAAAAGTAATGAGGTACTGTACCGGAGCGTCGAGAGAAGCTGATTGTAATTACAAGGCTGCACAGCCGTGGTATCGTGCTAATGGTGTCAATGATGCTTATTGGGTTGTTAATGATGGTTCCCGCACTGCATTTATTTTATCTGACGGAACTTTTGTTAGTATATTGATGACGTCAGGCTATGCTTCAGGCAGCGGAGAAGAAACGGATGAAGATGGGAATTTGATTTTCTCCGTCGGTGAGGACACCAGAATTATTGTTGACTTAAATGCTTCAAAAATTCCAAACAAGTTTGGCAGGGATACCTTTCTCCTTCAAAGAATTGCAGGAAAAGGAATTATGCCTTACGGATACAACGAGGATGACGATACTGTTAACGATAATTGTTCAAAAAGCGGAACCGGTTATATGTGCGCTGCAAAGTTGGTGCGGGACGGCTGGAAGATAAAAGACGATTACCCGTGGTAGATAGCTTAAAAGCCCTGCTTTTTAAGGCAGGGCTTCCGCTTTATATCGTTTAGGATATTGTGGGCTTGTTTGTTAGTTGTTGCTGAGAACTAATCTGAAAGTTGCAAGATTTTTGATAGACAGCATTGCGTGTTTGTTGTGCTGTTCTTCTGAAATATTGAAGATTCTAATAATTCTCTGGATTTCTTCCAAATCTTTTCTTGAATTGATTTTATAAACATTCTTGATTGGATCAGAAACTACAGACATCATTGTATTTAATTCTTGTTCTTTCATATTAATCCTCTTTCCTTATATTTCTATAAAGGATTTTTTTCTAAAGAAATTGCCTTTTGGAAACAATATTACTTAATATTTGTTAATATAACCCTGAAATTACACTATTAGCGGCTTTTGAACGTTGGAGAAGCTGTTTTAATTTAGAGCTTTTTTGGCAGCTTTCCATAATTGGTCATATTCTTCAAGTGAATATTCTGTTAACGGTTTGTCCGCCAGTTCTTCCATTTTATTAAACCTGCTTATAAACTTTTTATTTGCCTTTAAGAGAGCCTGCTCTGCGTCAATTTTATTCCAGCGGGCAAGATTCACAACAGCAAACAGAATATCTCCGAATTCTTCTTCCATAAGCTCCCGGTTCTTTGCCTGTTTTGCCTCCTGAAATTCTTTAAATTCTGATGTTATACAGTCGTATAAGGAAGCTTCGTCAGGCCATTCAAACCCCTGTTTAACAGCTTTTTTGCTGATTTTCTGTGCACTCATAAGGGCGGATTGCGCTTTTGAAACTCCGTCCATTGCGGATTTTCTGTGCTTTTTTTCTTCCGCTTTTAGTTTATCCCAGTTATCGAGGATTTCTTTTGTGGAAGAAACCTTTGTATTGCCGAAAACATGCGGATGTCTGTGGATAATTTTATTTTTAATCCCGCGTGCAACGTCTTCTAAGGTAAAAGCTCCTTCCTCGTTTGCAATCTGTGCGTGAAGCACTACCTGCAACAAAACATCGCCGAGTTCTTCCTGAAGATGTTTCATGTCATTGTCATCCATTGCATCAACTGCCTCGTAAGCTTCTTCAAGCATATTAGGCCGCAGTGACAGGTGTGTCTGTTCTCTGTCCCACTGGCAGCCGTCAGGCGCACGGAGCCGTGCAATTACCTCTACAAATTCTTTTAATTCTTCCACATATCCCATATTTCTATGATAGCACAAATGTTTATTTAATTAATTAAATCTTTATGAATTTTATACAAAATTTGAAGATGTTTTTCATCTGCGTACTGCAGAAGCTTTTTAAACTCGTCCTTTATGTAGTTTTTATCTTTAAGCCCGTCAAAGTTGAAAAACTCTTTTATTTCAACATCCAGAACATTCGCAATACGCTCAAGCGTATCTATAGACGGGTACGAACCGGCAATCTCAAGTTTTGAAATGTGTTTGGTATCCCTGCCGATAAGTTCTGCCAGTTTTTCCTGAGTAAGCCCTCTGCTTTTTCTAAGCTGTTTTATTCTTATTGCTAATAATTCTTTAGTATTTTGCATAATTCTCTTTTGTTAAAATCCAATAATTATATTAAATTATTGTTGACTTTGTTATAACCTCATGACATGATAATTTTTATTTAATAAAGTATCATTACAGTAGTAGTTAATATGAATACTACTCATTTAATCATTAAGGAGCAGCGATGAAGGTTAGTCTGATTGTGCCGGTGCATAATGCGTGTAAGTATGTAAAGAAGGCATTGAAAAGTATTTTAAGAAATTTTGATTTTGAAACAGGAGAGGTTATAATTGTCGATGACTGCTCTGATACTAAAACGGCCGAGTATCTTAAAAAAATTGTCGAAAAGCACAGTCTGTTTAAACTTATCCGGAATGATGTTTGCCTCGGTTACTTGAAAAGTTGTAATATGGCGGTTTTGCATACAGAAGGGGCAGTTGTTGTGTTTCTTAACAGCGACTGCGAAATTCCGGAGCATTTTAGCCGGAAAGTTGCTGCATGTTTTGCTTCTGACAAAAATATTGCTGCAGCCTCGCCGGTTGCCTCTTATAGTGCACGTTATTATCTGCCGCAGATACTGCCCTTAAAACTGATGAATTTTCTCTTTGAAAAGCGTAGGGTTTCGCAGTATCCGGATATTTTTAATGCAGAAGGGTTTTGTTTTTGTGTGAGAAAAAGCTATGTCGATGAATACGGATTGTTTGATACAATTTATGAAAAAGGTTACTGTGAGGAAGTTGATTTCTCGCTTGCTGCGCGCAGCCGCGGAAGGCGATGTGTTCTTATTGACAACCTGTATGTACTTCACCACGGAAATAAAAGCTTTAATGGTGCAAAAGCCGGGGCGCTTTCAAAAAATAACAGAATTTTATATCAAAGGTGGGGAAACTTTTTTCATAAGCTCGACTGTTCTTTGCCTGATAATATAATGGAAAATCTGGCTGCAGATGTTTTCGGAAAATTCAAAGGTTATATTCTGTTTTTGAAAAAGTTAAATAATCAATCTGAATCAAACCGCATTATGACAATTAAAAATCTGATGAAGTATAAAAGCTTGCCTGCATTAAATAAAAAAGTTGTATATACCGTAATTGCAGGCAGATGTGATATAATGCCGGTTTTGCATGACTATATTAATTATAAATGGGATTATGTATGTTTTACGGATAATAAAACTCTTTTGAAGATGAGAACTTTCGGGGAGTGGAAGATACTTCCTCTTGCCTATTCTTCTCTAGACGATACCAGAAATGCCCGCTGGCACAAAACGCATCCGGATAAACTTTTTCCGCAATATGAGCAAAGTCTGTGGATTGATGCAAATGTTAATATTTTAACCCCGTATATTTTTGATATTATTGAGCAATCCTCTAAAAGCATTTTAATTCCGGAGCATTACTGCAGAAGTTCAATTTATGAGGAGGCTGAGGCTGTATCTTTTCTTCAAAAGGATACGCAGGAAAATATATCAGCCATGCTTAATCTTGTAAAAAATAGCGATATGCCGGATAATTTTGGTTTGAATGAAACAAATATAATTTACCGTAAGCATTCAGAATATATTAATAAACTCATGGAGGAGTGGTGGTATTATATTGAAAACTATTCAAAACGCGACCAGCTATCACTTTCTTATGTTCTCTGGAAAAATCAGGTAAAAATTGAAGATATAAGTATTCCAAACGCAAGAATTGACGATAAAAATTTTAAAGTGTTCTCTCATAACCCTGAAAGAACAATAACCGGCAAACTTCTAAGTCTGATTTTCAGATAATTTTAAATTTGCAACTAAAGTATAAGTATTTTTTCAAACAATACACCAAAAGGTTGATTGATATATACAAAGTTATGCTATCCTTATAATGTAAAGTATTTACATAGAGAGAGAGGATTATATAATGGGAAGTTTTTCAATTGATGCGGTTCGTGAACGTCTGTTTAATTCGACAAAGCACGAAAAAGTTGTGTCCAGAACTTCAAATCCGTTCGCTGCTACTTCTTTCAAAGGTAACGTTTTAACAGCTGATGTTTTTGAAACAAAGGACAAAACAAGTTTTACAGGTAAATTAAAAGCCAGTGCGCTTGTTAGTTCAATTTCTAACATAGGTGCAAAAATCCGTTCCGGCATTGAATCTGTTGCTGAATTCGGCAAAAAGGTTAAAGACAGCGTAATCGGCGGCTGGAACAAGTTAAATGAAATTGAAATCTCTATTGCAAACCCGGTTAAAACTTTTAAAGAAAGCTGGAATGCAATGCAGGATAATATGATTGTTAATAATTACGTTAAAAAAGAACCGGCTCAGCTTGAAACTATGTTGAAAAATGAGCTCGGGCTTTCAGTTGCGGCTTAAGGAGGATAGATGATGGACAGAAGAAACGTTAAAAATATTATTGATGCTTTAGCAATTCATCAGGATCCTGATTCTATCAGAGTTCTGAACGAAGTAGGAACAAATTCTTCAATTGATGAGGTTAGAGAAATGACCTCGCGCGCTCTTGTTAAAAAGAATGTGCACGATTCACTCGAAGTTGTTATCTCTAATCAAGGCAAAGGTATTAACGATTTAAGCACACTCGTTGCCATGAGTACAATTAATGAATTGCTTGCTCTTGATGACAAAACAGAAGCAATCAAAATTCTTGAAGATACAGTTGAAAACCACTCTGAAGAAGAAGTCAGAGATAATGCACGTTCAGTAAAAGCATTAATGGCTCTAAGCTGCTAATAATTCAGTCGTAATTGCAGTTAATATAAATAAAACTCCGGTTAGCTATATAAACCGGAGTTTTTAGTGTTTCTGTTTTCGTGCAAAATGCCTAACGCTGACGGCGGATAATTTCAGAGAGATGCTGAACTAAATTCAGCATAACAATATTTGTATATCCGGTGTAAACGGGGATTTTAATTAATGTTTATTTATTGAAATAAAATCCGTCTGCTTTAAACCTGTCTATTACTTCCTGAAGCTGTTCATCGCTGCATACGAATGACAATCTGAAAAATCCCTCGCCGTGTGCGCCGAACGCGTTGCCGGGAACAAGAACAACTCCTGATTTTTCTAAGACATCCGCGCAAAAATCAAATGCCGAGGAGTATCTTGCAGGTACCGGCAGCCAGAGGTAGAAGGTTGTGTGCGGAACTTTAGCTTCATCTATCGGCCAGCCGAGTTCTTTAAATCCTTTTGCAATGATTGCCTGTTTGTGTTTGTAGTTTTTGTTGCCTTCTTCAATGTACCTGTCGCCGGCTTCAGAGTTAAGTATGTATGCACATGCCTTCTGCAGCGCCTTGAAAATCCCGTTGTCGATGGTTGATTTACCTTTTCCAAGCCGCTGTACAATTTCCTTATTTCCGCAGACCCAGCCCAAGCGCCAGCCGGTTATCGCGTAAGGTTTTGAAAGACTGAAAAATTCAACAGCAATGTCTTTTGCCCCGTCTAATTCAAAGATGCTGAAAGGCTTTTCGTTTTCGTCAAAGTATAAGTCGCAGTATGCAGCATCAGAAATTAAAAGAATTTCGTGTTTTTTGCAAAACTCAATTACTGATTTTGCGTATTCTTTTGTGGTGCTTACACCGAGCGGGTTGTTCGGGTAATTTATAATAAGAGCCTTAACATTATCCGGATTATAGCCGTCTTTGATGAGTTTATCAAAGATTTCGTCAAGATTTGGCTTGAAATCGTTTTCGTAAGTCAAAGGCATCGGATACGCGATTCCGCCCGAGCACTGTACAAACTGCAGGTATGAAGCATACCCAGGATCAGGAACAAGAATAATATCTTTTTCCAGCCTGTTTTCTTTAGGTGTAATCAAAAATCTCACAAGGTTTGCAATTCCTTCTTTAGAACCCATAAGCGAAAATATTTCAGTGTCAGGGTTAAGTTCTACGCCGAAACGGTTTTTCATCCTTTCTGCTATTGCTTTTCTAAAGTAAGCTTCGCCCTTCGGGGTTGAATAAAGATGAATTCCATCCTCATCAAGAACCTCTTTAAGTTTATCAAGAAGTTCTTTTGGCGGAGCAGCTGTCGGGGCACCCATTGATAAAGAAATCGGTGCTCTGTTTCTCTTTATTAAATCCGGTTTTAACTGTTCGGTTTTTTCTTTTAGCTTAAACATAATATAAGTGTCAAGCGACATTACATCTTTGTTAAAAAGTTTTTCTGCTAAATTTTCTCCTTTTTTCATATAAATATCCTCTTTTCTTAATTTTTAAGCAATCATTTTCATAGGGCCTTCCAGTGAGGCTGTTACAAACTGTTTTGTGTACGGGGTGTCCTGTCTCAGCATTTCTTCCGGAGTTCCGGCGAACACTATTTTCCCGTCATAAAGCATGATTATTTTGTTTGCCGTTCGCATAATTGTTGACATCTGGTGGGTTACGACAATTGAGGCGGCGTTTGTTTCCTGCTTGAGTCTTACTATGTAATCTTCTATAAGTGTAGAAGATATAGGGTCAAGTCCTGCTGTCGGCTCATCATAGAGAATTGTTTTCGGCTCTGTGACAATTGCGCGCGCAAAGCTTACACGTTTTTGCATACCGCCTGAAAGTTCAGAAGGAAATTTATTCTCAATTCCTTTTAAGCCGACAAGTTCAAGCTTTTGTTCAACTATTTGATGAAGCTCATCTTCTGTATATTTATTACGGAGTTCGCGTCGTTCGCGCAGTGCAAAGGAAATGTTATCCGCAACATCCAGTGAATCAAATAATGCAGAGTACTGAAACACCATAGCAATGTCCCCTTCTGATGTAATAATTTCTCCGCCGTCTTTTTCAATCAGACCGCAGATAAGTTTCAGGATGGTGCTTTTGCCGGAGCCGCTGAACCCGACTATTGCAAGGGTTTCACCGTCCTCAACCCTGAATGACACGTTATCTATAACTTTTTTATCATCAAATATTTTTACAAGATTTTTAACTTCAATACTCATAAATTATCCTTTATTATTAAAAGAAGAATATAATTGCAAAAATCATATCCCATATTACAATAGCAACAAAAGACCAGACAACAGCCTTTGTTGTTGCAATTCCGACACCCTTGGCACCGCCTTTTGCAGCATAGCCGCAGGCGCAGCTGATAAGAGCGATTGTGCCGCCGAAGCATATAGATTTTAAAAGGCTAACGCTTAAATCTTTCATATAAACGCCGAGCCAGGCAGAGTCAAAATAGGCTCTGTATCCGAGTTCTGTGGTCATAGTTGTGGTTACAGCCCCTGCAAGCACGCCTACAATTGAAGCAATAATCACTACAACCGGCATCATAAATAAACCAGCTAATATTCGAGGCACAAAAAGATACTTTACGGGATCTACTTTCAAAACTTTCAGGGCATCAATTTGTTCTGTTACACGCATTGTAGCGATTTCAGAGGCTATTGAGGAGCCTATCATTGAAATTATAGCAAACCCTGACATAATTGCGCCAACTTCTCTTATGATAAGAATTGTCATCAAAAGCCCGACAAAATGTCCTCCGCCCTGTTTTACCATCTCTGAAGCAACCTGAGATGCTACAATTATGGAGGTCATTCCAACAATTGAAAGCGTAATCGGGAGTGAACTTATTCCAAATCGTTCGCACTGCCACATAAATTCTTTAGGGTTAATTTGAAATGCGAGGATGTATTTCAGCGCTGCAAACCCGTTCTGAACAATTCCTCCGAGTGTATTCAGAAAATCAACAATTTCTTCGCTAAGACCTTTGTAAATCTTATATGTTGCCGATTGTCTAAAGTATTTTTTGAACGCTCCCATTCCTTAATTATACTAAAAATTAAAGTTTAAAGTCAATTAATAAGCTTTATTTATTAAGGAATTGTGTGTTTCCATTTCTATTTTATCATCAAGCGGCTGAAGTTTTATTTTTTCGCCGCAACGTTTTTCGATGGCCAATTCTATCAAATAATCTGCAAAGTGAGGGTTTTTGGGCAGAAAAGAGCCGTGAAGATATGTTCCGAAAACGTTTTTATACCGTGCGCCTTCTGTTTTATCCTGACCGTTGTTTCCGTAGCCTGTTGTTACTGTTGCCAGCGGTTTTGTTTCTCCCTGAAGATAGGTAAGCCCGCTGTGATTTTCAAACCCGACAAGAGTTTTGGGGGTAAGAAAGTCTGCCTTTGCCGTAACATTTCCTATAAACCTTTTGTGTCCTGCAACCGTGTAGGCATCCATAAGGCTTATGCCTTTTAGTTTTTCCTTGTCATGAGGCTGGTAATAGTGTCCGAAAAGCTGATACCCGCCGCAAATTCCTAAAAATACCGCCCCGCGGTTGCGTTCCTCTGTTAAAAAAGATTTGTGTGAATATAGAATGTCTGCAACTTCTTCCTGCTGCTTGTCCTGTCCGCCGCCGATAAAATACAGGTCATGTTCTTTTATAGTATCTTTTGTATGGATTTCTTCAAATTCAACCTCAATTCCGCGCCATTCACAGCGTTTTTTAAGGGTAATAATATTGCCAATATCGCCGTAAAGATTTAACAATTCCGGATAAAGATGTGCTATTGAAATTTTTAAAGCTCTGATTTCCATACAAATTAATTATATCACAAATTTCACCCGTGGTATAATTGTTATATGAATGAAACATATTTGATTGACACGCATTCACATGTTGATATGCTTGAGGAGATAAGCGTTGAGGATGCAATAAAAAATGCAAAAGAGGCAGGTGTTAAAAAGATAATAGTTCCATGCGCTTCCCCGCAGGATTTGGATAAGATTTATGAACTTGTAAATAGTTATGATGAACTTTATGGTCTTCTAGGTGTTCACCCGTCAGAAGCAAAAGATTGGGATGACAGTCTTATTGATAAAATAAAAGAGTATTCTAAATCCGAAAAAATTGCCGGTATAGGCGAAATCGGACTGGATTACTATTGGGATAAGTCTTTTAATGATCTGCAAAAAGAGGTTTTCATAAAGCAGATAAAACTTGCAAATGAACTTAACCTCCCGATTTGCGTACACGATAGAGAGGCGCACAAGGACAGTTTTGATATTTTGAAAGAATACAATAAATCATCAAAAATTGTAATGCACTGTTTTTCAGGAAGTGTAGAGTTTGCTCGTGAATGTATAAAAGAGGGCTGGTATCTGGCTTTAGGCGGCGTTGTAACTTTTAAGAATGCAGTTAAGATGAAAGAGGTTGCCGTTGATATTTCGCTTGATAAGCTGCTTCTTGAAACCGATGCGCCGTATCTGACCCCTGTGCCTTTCCGCGGTAAAGAAAATCGGCCGGCTTATGTAAAATTCGTTGCGGAAGAAATTGCAAAACTCCGCGGGATTACTTTTGAGGAAGTTGCAGCTGTAACTTCTCGTAATGCAGAGGCCGTTTACTTTATGTAACTTTTGCCTATTGCTTGAGTGAGGACTGAAATCTTTGATTTTAATTCGTAATGAGCTTACTATAATCTTACAATGTCGAGCTGAGGTATTTGTTTTCGAAACGATAGCGGGAGCAGGGCGGGAGCGTGTTGAGAAAATAAATACATGCGGTTATTAATCTGGCAAAAATGTTATTAGTGTGCTATTTTAAAAATATGAAAAAGGAAAGACTGGATAAATATCTCGTTGATTTAGGATATTTTGAAACAAAAAGCAAGGCTGCATCTGCAATTCTTGCAGGTCATGTCAAAATTAACGATGAATATATTACAAAAGCTGGGTTTCAAATTTCACCGGAAAAAGAATATGAAATTACTGTAAAATCAATGCCTTACGTATCCAGAGGAGGTTTCAAGCTTAAAAAGGCACTTGATACATTCCCTGTCAGAGTGGAAGGGCGGATTTGCTTTGATGCCGGTGCTTCTACCGGCGGCTTTACAGACTGCCTTCTGCAAAACGGTGCAAAGTTTGTTTATGCTGTTGATGTCGGCTACGGGCAACTTGACTGGAAAATTCGCGCTGACAAAAGGGTTAAGGTTGTTGAACGCACAAATCTGAAGATTTGTGCTTATGAAGATATTTACTCAACAGATGAGCCGGTCGCAGATTTACTGGTAAGTGATTTATCATTTATTTCTCTTACCAAGGTTATTGCCAATCTGAAAAAGCTGCTTAATCCGGAGTTTCATGAAATGATTTGTCTTATAAAACCACAGTTTGAGGCTGGCAGGGAAAATGTTGAAAAAGGCGGGGTTGTTAAAGATAAAAAGGTTCATGCAGAAGTTATAAAAAATGTTGTTGATTTTGCAATAACTACAGGGTATTCGGTTAAAGGGCTGACTTATTCTTCAATCAAAGGCCCTTCGGGAAATATTGAATACCTTATCTGGCTTTCTACAGAAACAGAAGGCTTTATGCCGGATATAGAAAATGTTGTTAAAGAAGCTTTTGAGGTACTGAGTTAAGGCGTAGGTTTTGCCGGTTTTATTTCCGTAAGCGGTGTTGCACCATACATATCAATGTATTTATAAATATTAGAAACAATACCGGGTGCAAAATAGTAGTTGTTGTTTGCCGGCGTAATCTTCAACATTGTATTTTTGTTGTCAATATTAACAATGCTTGCTAGAAACTCTTTATTGACGGCATTAAACAGTATGTAACCTGTTTTAGACTGCATTTCAAGAGGCTCAAAACGGTTTGCGTTAATGCTTGCCAGTGTCATATAGAATAATTTTTCAGCCTCCATCGGGTAAATCCTTGTGCAGTGCTCAAAAGGTACGTTTTGCGGGGTTACAAGAGTGCTCAAATTCATTCCGGTATTCTGAGTGTTTTGTTCCGCAAATACGGGTATGCCGGATAAAAATAATAAACTTAATATAATTATCAGATATTTTTTTATTCTTTCCATGTGTCACCTGTGCTTATGTCAACAACTAACGGAACAGCAAGCGGCTGATGAAGCTCCATTGCCTCCCTGATTAAAGTTTTTATCACTGGCAGTTCTTTTTTTAGCGCTTCCACTACAAGTTCGTCGTGAACCTGCATTATCATTTTGGATTTAAGCTTATTTTCTTTTAATTTTTTAGAAAAATCAATCATTGCAATTTTCATCAAGTCTGCGGCAGTTCCCTGCATAGGCTGGTTAATTGCAGCACGTTTTGCAAACTCTCTTATCATGTTGTTCGGGCTTGCCAGTTCTTCTTTGAGGTATCTTTTCCGGCCGAAAATTGTTTCAACATAACCGTGAAGGTCTGCCTGCATAACTGTTGCTTCCATATATTCTTTGATTTTAGGGTAGGTCTCAAAATATTTGTTGATAAACAAATCAGCTTCACTGTTGGTAATCCCGATAGCCTTGGCAAGTCCGTATTTACTCTGACCGTAGATTATTCCGAAGTTAACGGCTTTGGCTTTATAGCGCATTTCTTTTGTAACTTTCTCTACAGGCACTTCAAAGACTTTTGAAGCCGTCAGTGTATGTACATCCATTCCTGACCTGAAAGCCTCTATAAGCCGTTCATCTCCTGATATGTGCGCCAGAAGCCTCAATTCAATCTGGGAATAGTCAGCTGATAAAATTACTGCGGTTTTCTTGTTTTTCGGTACAAAAGCAGTCCTTATTTTGTTGCCTTCCTCTGTTCTTATAGGTATATTCTGTAGATTCGGGTTTGAAGATGAAAGTCTGCCTGTGGCCGTGATTGTCTGGTTATATGTTGTGTGAATTCTGTTATCAACCGGATCAATCAGTGCCGGAAGTGCATCTGTGTATGTTGATTTCAGCTTTGCATATTTACGGTACTCAAGTATCAGCCTTGCAATGTCGTATTCTTCAGCAAGTTCTTCCAGCACCTCGGCGCTTGTGGAATAATGCGACCTTCCCCGTTTTTTCTTACTTTTTAATCCCAGCTGGTCAAAGAGTATTTCTCCAACTTGCTTGGGTGAATTTATATTGAAACCGCAGTCTGCAAGATCGTAAATTTTTCTTTCCAGTCTGTGAAGTTGATTGTCCATTGTTTTGGAAAGCTGTTGCAGATATTCAACGTTAACTGATACGCCGTTATATTCCATTTCGGCAAGAACTTCAGCCATAGGAACTTCAATTTCATATATGAATTTGACTTCGTCAGCGCTAAGTTTTTTTAACCAGAATGCTGTAAGTTCTGTTATCATTCCTGCTTCATCGGCAGCATGTCTTAGTACATTATTTATATCAGCATCTTTGACTTTTATTTGTTTTTTCTTGTCTTTTACAACAGGAGCGTACTCGCATATAACATGGTTAAGGTGTTCAAGCGCCTGAACTGCAATATCGTGGTTTCTTGCGGGATTTTTTACATAGCTGGCAAGTATAACATCAAATTTGACACCCCTGAGTGTAATTCCGCAGTTTTTGAAAACATTGTAGGCTGTTTTTGAATCATAAGTTATTTTTTTGATATTTTCATTTTCAAAAACAGGACGCAATATATTTAATACGTAATCCGCATCCAGCTGATTTGCAAGGTTTTCGTGATGCAGCGGGATATAGTAAACTTTCTTTTCGTATCCTGTTGTTTGATTTATTTTTACTTTATTATCCTCCAGTTTCAATAATTCGCTGCAGCTTATTGCGATGCCTGTAAGTGTGCTGGAAACTGCACTTTTTATGTCCGCGTACACCTGAAAAGTTATTAAATCCTTATTCTTTAATTCTCCGACAATTTCCTCAAAATCTTGAGTATCAGTAATAAGTTCCCCTTCGTAGCATTTCTTTTCTTTGTTAACTTCAGCCTGTATTGCCTGTGAAAATATGCCGAGCTGCAGCGGGGTGGTTTGTTCTATTAATTCTGCATTGTGTTTTTTCTTGCCTCTTGCGGTATCTTTATTAAATGATGTAAGTATTGCGTTAATGTTTTTAATAAAGCTGTAAAACTGCATTTTGGTAAGAAATTCTGTTACCGATTTTATGTCTGGCAGTTCTACTTTTGTTTTTTCAAAATCAAAACCTAAATCCAAATCCCTTACGATTGTTGCCAGATACTGGCTTAAAATCGCGGAATCTTTTCCGCTGCATACTTTTTCGCGGATAGAATTTTCAGGAATTTCTTTACAGTGTTCAAGAACTCCGGCAAGACTGCCGTATCTTAAAAGAAGCATACGGGCCGTTTTTTCTCCGATGCCGCGAATACCCGGAATACAGTCTGACGTATCTCCTCTTAAGGCTTTATAGTCAATAACCTGTTCCGGATAAACCCCGAGTTTGTCGTGAACTTTTTTCCAGTCGTATTCTATTAAATCGCCGCGACTCGGAATAATAACTTTTACACAACCTTTTTTATCAACAAGCTGAAATGCGTCCTGATCCCCTGTCAATATTAAAACTTTATGTCCTAATTCACACGCCTGTTTTGAAATTGAGCCTATAACATCATCAGCTTCGTATCCTTCTTTAGTATATACAGGAATACTGAAAGCTCTTAAGCCTTCATAAATTATTTCCATTTGCGGGCGCATCATATCGGGCATTGCTTCCCTGTTGGATTTGTAATCCGCATACTTTTCTGTCCTGAAAGTGTGGTGGCTGACGTCAAACGCTACTGCAATTGCGTCTGCTTTTAAATCAGGGTTTTTAAGAAGATCAAATATAGCTTTAAAAAAACCGTAAACAGCCCACGAAGGTGTACCGTTGGTGGTTTTCATATTTGTTCTCTCCAGCGCAAAATATTGCCTGAATGCCAGTGCGTGACCGTCAATCAATATTAATGTTTTTTGTTTTCCCATAGTCAATTTCCAAATATTTTACGCTTTAGTTTTTAAGCTATTATTTCTTTTGAATCGCCGTTTGTTTTTGTCGGAAGCTGAACAACCTCTGCGTTGTTTCTGTTCTTTACCATATCGGCTGTAACTGTAAATTTGCCTTTGTTTTCTTTAGATGGCACATCATACATTACATCCAGCATAATTTCTTCAACAATAGCTCTCAGAGCCCTTGCTCCGGTATTTCGTTTTAATGCTTCCTGAGCAATCAAATCAATTGCTTCCGGCTCAAATTCCAGCTCAACGCCGTCCATTTCCAGCAGGCATTTGTACTGTTTCAACACTGCATTTTTAGGCTCTGTCAAAATCATTTTTAAAGTTTTTTCATTCAGCGGATCAAGCACCGCGTAAGTCGGAATACGACCGATAAATTCAGGAATTAAACCAAATTTCAGCAAATCATCCGGCTGGAGTTTTTTCAGTAATTTAGCGGCATTAGCTTCTTTTTCTGCCTGTGATAAAGGCGTTTTTGCTCCAAACCCTACCGAACTTCCAACCTGAGCCCGTCTTTCAATAATTTTTTCCAGTCCGACAAAGGCGCCGCCTACAATAAACAGAATATTTGAGGTATCAACCTCAATGAATTCCTGATGAGGGTGCTTTCTTCCCCCCTGAGGAGGAACATGAGCAACGGTACCTTCAATCATTTTCAATAAAGCCTGCTGTACACCTTCCCCTGAAACATCTCTTGTAATTGAAGTGTTTTCAGACTTTCTTGAAATTTTGTCGATTTCATCAATATATATAATGCCGCGTTCTGCTTTTGATGAGTCAAAGTCGGCGTTCTGATAAAGTCTTAAAAGAATATTTTCAACGTCATCACCTACATATCCGGCTTCAGTAAGAGTTGTAGCGTCAGCCACGGCAAAAGGAACGTCAAGCATTTTTGCTAAAGTCTGTGCAAGGAGAGTTTTACCGGAACCTGTCGGCCCTACAAGCAGAATGTTTGATTTCTGTATTTCAACATTATTTTTCAAATCTGCAGACTTGTTGTGTTTTAATCTTTTGTAGTGGTTATAAACAGCAACGGCAAGCACTTTTTTTGCATCATCCTGACCTATTATGTATTGATCTAAGTATGCTTTTATTTCGTGCGGTTTCGGTATAGGTTTTTCAGAAGTTAATTCTTCGGAATTCTCTCCTTCTTTTTCTTTATTTTCAAAAAATTCTTCATCAAGAATTTCATTGCAAAGTTCTACGCACTCATCGCAGATGTAAACTTCAGGGCCGGCAATTAATTTTTTTACCTGATCCTGTGATTTCCCGCAAAAGGAACATTTTAATCTGCTGTCATCATGCTTTGGCATTTCTTTTTTCCTCTTTTATTGCCTGCTAGCTTCTTAAGCCCTGCAGTTTTATACTTTTTGTTGAATTATAAGTCTCCTGAGTATTTCAAGTCAAGCTTATTACCTGAGTTACACCGGATGGAGGCTATTTAGTATTGCCCCGCCTGATTCAGAGGCTTATGGCTTTGACCGTCAATCTACTTGATGGTATCGCGTGATACGACCTTATCAATCATTCCGTACTCAAGTGCTTCTGCCGGTGTCATAATGTAATCTCTATCGGTATCTTTTTCGATTTTCTTAATTGACTGACCTGTATTTGAAGCGAGAATTTCGTTCAGAGATTTCTTAATTCTGATAATTTCAGCAGCCTGAATTTCAATATCGGTTGCCTGTCCCTGAGCGCCGCCTAAAGGCTGGTGGATTAAAACACGTGAATGCGGCAGAGCCATTCTCTTACCTTTTGCACCTGATGACAGAAGGAATGCACCCATAGAAGCTGCCTGACCAAGACATATTGTTGAAACGTCAGCTCTTATGTGCTGCATTGTGTCATAGATTGCAAAACCTGCAGTAACGCTTCCGCCAGGACTGTTGATATATAACATAATATCCTTTTCCGGATTTTCACTGTCAAGCAGGAGCATCTGTGCAACGACAAGGTTTGCTACCATATCGTCAATCGGAGTGCCCAGAAATATAATTCTTTCTCTTAATAATCTTGAGAATATATCAAATGAACGTTCGCCTCTGCTTGATTGTTCTATTACTACAGGTACAAAACTCATGTTTTTTATTTCCTTTCTTATTTTCATTATATTATACGGACAGCCTGCTTTTCCAGTTTTTATTTGGAAGCTTTTGGCGCAACGATTTCAGTTTTGTTATTTGCCATCAAGAATTCTTTTACTTTATCGTTGATTGCCTGCTGCGAGAGGGAACCCAGAATTTCCGGATTTTTGCTGATTTGTTTCATAATATCCTGCTGGGATACGCCGTAAGCAGTACCGAGTTCTTGAAATTTTTTATCAAGATCTGCCGGTGCAATTTTAATATTTTCTTCTTTTGCTATTTTGTCAATAACAAGAGAATTTTTAATCCTTAACCTGGCATCAGCCTGAATATCTTTCATGATTTCTTCTTCATTACGGGTTTTAGTAACCATTTCCCAGCTGATACCCTGCGCAGCAAGTCTGTTTTTGTAATCAGCAAGAAGCGAATCTGCTTCTCTGTCAATCATTGACTGAGGAATTTCAACTTCTGCAGCGTCGATTACTGTTTTGAAAACTTCGTTTTCTGCTTTGGTTTTATTAGCATTTTCTCTTGCTGTTTCAAGATATTTTCTCACATCAGCCTTTAATTCATCAACGTTATTAAATTTCCCGACTCTCTGAGCAAATTCGTCGGTAATTTCAGGGATGATTCTTTCTTTAATTTCGTTAAGGTGAATTTTGAAAGAGGCTTTCCGACCTTTCAGACTCTCATCGTGGTAATCTTCAGGGAAAGTAACTTCAATTTCAAAATCATCATTAAGGCTTTTACCTACAATTTGTTCTGCAAAGCCAGGAATAAATGTGGAATGACCGAGATCTAATCTGTAGCTTCTGCCTTCTCCTCCTTTAATTTTTTCCCCGTTTGTGAAACCTTCAAAATTTATGTTTACAATATCGGTTGCGTTAGCCGGTCTGTCTAAAACCATTTTTTCTTCTGCATACTGGCTCTGGATGTTTTCGAGAGCTTTGTTGAATGCTTCTTCAGTAACAGGAATATCTTCAACTTCAACGTTTAAATCTTTATATTCACCGAGTTTCACTTCCGGTCTTGTTTCAACGTGTACTGATACTGTTAAATCTTTGCCAAGTTCAAAATCATAAGATGTTATGTAAGGCTGTGTAATTACGTCGAGATTGTTTTCATTAATTGCTTCGTTAATAACTTTCGGCATAAGGTTTTCAATAGCTTCCTGTTTAATTCTTTCTTTTCCGATTTGTGCTTCAACTACCTGTCTCGGAGCTTTTCCTTTTCTGAAGCCGTCAATGTTTACGTACTGGGAAACTCTTCTGACGGCAAGGTTGTAAGCATTTGTAGCCTCAACAGCCGGAACTGTAATATTCAATTTTACAACATTTTCTTTTTCATTTTCAACAGTAACTTTCATAAATTTTCCTTTATATTATACATGTATCTTCCCTGATTATACCCGAAAAAAATCTTAGTGCAAGTCCGTCAAATAAATGAAATGACTTTAACAAATTGAGATACATGTTGTTTTTTCTGTGGTACAATTTTTTTATGGTTAGATTGATTAATGAAAAAAACATCTGGATATTAAAGAAGGCTGTACTTGGCTATATGAAGCTTCAGGAGCCTCATACTCATATTGTGGAAATTAACCAGAAAAATTTGCGACCGTGTATTTATGTAATGTGGCATTCCGATCAGTTTTGCGTGTACGGACTGCAGGATAAAGCTAAAGTTAACGTTTTAATCAGCACTTCGTTTGACGGGGAAATCGTTACCTATGCAGCACAGGGAATGGGTTTTAGTACAGTGAGAGGTTCCTCCGGCAAGAAGGGGGCTGTTGAATCTTCCATGCAGATGCTTGAAAAGCTTAACGCCGGCGAAGATGTTGCGATTATGGTTGACGGGCCTGGCGGGCCTTATCATTCTGTTAAAAACGGCGCAATAAAACTTGCACGAATGTCCGGAAAACCGATTGTGCCGGTTTGCTGGTATTCTGCAGACCGAACTTTTCATACAATTCCGACATGGGATAAGATGACTTTTCCTGTAGGAAGTGCAAGAATTATCAATCTTTACGGAGAGCCGATTTATGTTCCTAAAGAGCTGCCGGATGAAAAACTTTCTGATATGAAAAAACAGATTAAAGATGCCCTTGAAAACTTGCAGAAAAGAGCACCTGAGGTTTATAAGGAGGCTTTAGAAAACAGGTTATGGGACAAAAAGCAATAAAACTCTGCGTTTTGCAGATGAATTCCAAAATAGGGGATATAAAGGCTAATCATAAAAAAGTTCAGGATATTGTAGAGCGTGAACTTCCGTTGGGTGCTGATTTTTTAGTCCTGCCGGAAGTCTGGACTGTCGGCTGGTCTTGTGAGGATTTCCCTGCAAGTGCTGAGCCGCTTGCAGATTCGCCAACGCTTGAGTTTTTGTCTAAACTTGCAAAAGCCTATGATATTAACATTCTGGGCGGAAGCTTTATTCAAGAAATGCCGGAGGGTAAATCTTTAAATACCTGTCCTGTCTTTGACAGACGGGGCAGGCTTGCTGCTTTATATTCCAAAAATCATCTTTATTCATACTGCGGCTGCAATGAGGGAAATTTTGTTAGAGTTGGCGATTGTCCTGTTATGGTAACGCTTGATGGTGTAAAAATCGGGCTTACTATTTGTTATGATATAAGGTTTCCTGAAATTTTCAGAGCGTACAGGAAGGCAGGAGCGGATTTGATTGTAAATATGGCTGCATGGGGCTCTAAAAAACCGGTTCCGTGGGAGACCCTTACCCGCGCCCGCACGATTGAAAATCAAATATATCTTGCTGCAGTCACTCAATCCGGCCCTATAAAAGACGGAGAATGGAATATCGGACACTCCAGAATTTTTGATTATATGGGTGAAACAATTGCCGAAATTAAAGATCAGCGCGAGGGTATATGTTCCTGTGACATAAATTTTAACGAAATGTACAAATACCGGAACACTTGTACTATACTAAAAGACATCAGAGATAATTACGAGGTAACATCTGTATGAAAAAATTTTTGAGCATGTTAGGGATTTTTGTGCTTCTGGCTTGTAATTCAAGATCATTTGCAGCGTCAAATTTCAATAAAGTTATTTCGAATTCCGGTATTGCAAAAGACAACATCTCGGTTTCCGTGAAAAATGTCCAAACAGGTGAAGCTGTCTACGAACTTAATGCGGAAAAACTCGTTCCGCCTGCCTCTACTCTCAAGCTCGTAACTCTTGCCGCGTCTGTTGATACTTTGGGGCCTGCTTATAAATTTACAACAATTATTTATAAATCTACAAACAACGATTTGTATATAAAACTCAGCGGTGATCCGTATTTGTCGGCTAATGATTTAAAGACGCTTCTGGCAGCTGCAATGGAAAAGAAAGTTACAGCACCGAAGAATATTTATATAGACGCTTCTGTTCTGGATGATAAAGACTGGGGTGAAGGCTGGCAGTGGGATGATGATTTAAATATTCTAATGCCGCATTTCAGTGCCTATAACCTTGACGGAAATCTCCTAGGTGTTCTCGTTTCGCCTACAGTAAACGGTGCTCCGGCAGAAATCAGTACAAAAGTTTTTTATCCGGTAACTTTTATGAACCTTGCCGTTACCGGAAAAGAAAACAATATTACATTTGAGCGTAATAACAGTATTGCTCCTGATATGATTACGGTAAAAGGCACCATTTCAAAAAGTGAAGGCTTTGCAATTCCTGTAAATAATCTGAAGCGGTATTTTCGCCTGAGACTCGAAGATGCTGTCCGCGATGTTAAAATGGAATATTACGGAAATCTTACAGAAAAAAAACTTCCGTCAAAAGACGTGTATGTTATAGCAAGCGTCAGCCATCCTTTAGCTCTTGCAGTGAAAGCTGTTCTTGTAAAAAGCAGCAATCTTGCCGCGGAAACTGTTTTTAAAACAGCAGGCGGAAAATACATAAACGGCACGGGTTCTATTCCGGCAGCTCTGGAGATGTTTGATGCTTACTGTAAAAAGATAGGTGTAAATCCTGAAAATATAAAAATTGTTGACGGAAGCGGGGTTTCAAAAAATAATTTAATGAGTGCGGATTTCATGACAGATTTTCTTTCCGCACAGGCAAAACAGTCTTACTTTCCTGCAATGCAGAAAATGATGGCAACCTCCGGTGAAGGCACTTTAACAGACAGAATGCTTTATTTTAAAGATAATCTCAGAGCCAAAACCGGAACATTATCTGATATAAGCGCTATTGCAGGATATATTACCTCAAGAAACGGCACTCTTTACGCGTTTGATATTATGATAAACGATGCAAAATCACGCCTTATTGATAAAAAAGTGCTTGAGGAATATATTATCAGAGCAATCTATCTAAATGATTAACGCCGACACAGGGGGCGGGCTGGTGCTGGTGAGATTGGTTAAGAAGTACACTTAACAGGTGAAGTGTGAGGAGTGAGCAGGTGAATGGTTCAACAAATGCTCTGCGCTGATAATAAAAAAAGTGAAGAGGAGGCGATTGGGCTTTCAGCCCATCAGTTAAACTCTGCATGAATAAAAAAAGAAAGAGTTGGGGGAAGTATCGAACCCAACTCTTTTTTCTACCTAGTTGTTTTGGGTTGACGGATTAAAGAATATAGTTACCAGAGTTGTTAGGGTCCCCAGAGCTACAGCGCCCGCTGCTGCAGATCGGGCTCTAGCTTTTGGTAGAAATTTTTTAATGGAGTTGTAGCTCTCCTTCAAGTTATCTTTGTTTATAAGCTCAAAAAGTTTATTAGAGGTTTTTGTGTGCTTGTTCGCAAGAGCTTTTTGCATTTCTTTGTATGCCATTTTGACTTCATATCCTCTGTCAGGGAGTTTTCGCATTGCCTCAAACTTTGCCCGGCGGATTTCTTTTAGCGCCCTTTTGTATTCGTATGCAAGTCCTTTTATGTCTGCGCCGGTTTCGGAAGCTTCTCTGATGGCTTCTTTCTTCCTTGCAGCATTTGCAAGCAGTTCCTCGTCAATTTTTACTGCAGAATATTTTTGCCGCCATTTTATTGCAGCATGTCTGACTGCGTTCTGGTCAGAGGCTCCGGAAGCGTGAAATTCATCGGATGCGTGCTGAATATCTCTTAGTGCTGTAAGTTCTTTTTTTAGCATTGTGTCCTTAACCTCTTTCGGAAAAAGTTTTTCAAATGTATCCGGCTGTTGTACAAGAAGTCTTTTTAAGGAATATTTCCGCGGTGCAAAAACATAACCGCCTATAAGACCGACACCGGCTCCTGCAGCCATTGCCGCCGCAGGATTAATGTATAAGGATTTCTCACTCATGATGACACCTCCTTATTCTATTTATCCTTTTTCTATAACTCCTAATAAACCTGTGCACACACTTTAACTCGTAAATATCTTTTTTGTGGAATTTTTTGAAATAAATTTACATCTTGTAACAATTAGGAGATGAGTTTTGTCCATGTTATACTGTAGACGGGAGTCGGAAAAAGATGGATCCAAGAGTAACAATAATTACAACCACACATAATATTATTGATAAAGAGCAGACCGATGATTTTAATTTGATGGTAAATCTGCTGGATATGCAGACGTATCCTGAAATTGAACATATTATTATTGATAACGCATCAACTGACGGCACTGATATACTTTTAAAAGATTACAAGAACAAAGGATACCTGAACTTTTTTTCAGAAAAAGATACCAGCAAATTCCACGGTTACAATAAAGGAATAATGAGGGCAAAAGGTAAATATATTGCTTTTATAAGTGTTGATGACTTTTTCCACGATATTACGGCCATTCAGGATGTGGTTAATCTTATGGAAGCCAATAATGCTGATTTTTCTTTTTCTCCGGCTTATTGCAGGCATCCGGAAGGCTTTGTATTTCTGTTTCAGCCGGCTATGCACAATGCTTTTCAGGTAATGCCATGTGCGCGTCAGGCTATGTTTTTTAAAAAGTCTGTTCTTGAAAAGGAAAATTATTTTGATGAAAAATTTAAAGTAATGTCTGATTTTGATTTAATCATCAGGCTTATGCTTAAAAAGTATAACGGGATATTTTTTGACGGGAATTATACAACTTATAAACTTGGTGAAAAAGCTTACAACGAGCCTGAAAGGTCGGAAGCCGAATGTAAGTCTATTTTTTATAAAAATTACAGAAGTTTGATAAGGCTTGATGATGACATGCTTGATTATATGGTGAAGGATTCTGATTTTCCGCGCGAGCTTTTGGAAAAACTCAGCACATGTTTTCCCGAGGAGGACAGGGATTTGTTCTTTGAACGCTGCGAGCAGATGCACCAGCTGCGGTTAGATGCGCAGAAAAAATAATGTTAAAAGTTTTTTAATTATTTGCAAAATAGCATGTGTAACGTATGATAATAATATACAAAAGTAAAAAGGTTAAGGATTAATATGAAACAACAAAAAATCGCGGTAATTGGCTGTGGAGTATGGGGCAGAAATATAGTAAGAAATTTTTATAACCTTAATGTTCTTGATATTGTCTGCGATCTGGATGATAGTAATCTTCAGAAAGTTAAAGAACTTTATCCGGGTGTGAAAACAACAAATGATTTTAATGAAATTATCAACAATCCTGAAATTACAGCGGTGGCTGTCGTAACCCCGAGCCATACACATTACAAAGTTGTAAAGTCTATGCTTGAGGCCGGTAAAAATGTTTACGTGGAAAAACCTGTATCAACTGTTGCTCAGGAAGCAAAGGATTTGACAGAACTTGCTCATAAAAAAGGGTTAGTGTTGATGGTAGGGCATCTCTTGCTTTATCATCCGGCAGTTAACAGGTTAAAAATGCTCATTGAAGAAGGAGAACTCGGCGATATTGTTTATGCGCAGAGCGACAGGCTCAATGTGAATTTCTTCAAAAACGACCGCAGTGTAATGTGGGATTTAGCACCGCATGATGTTTCTATGATGAGTTATGTAACCGGAAAAGATCCGCTAAGGGTTATTGCTGCAGTCGGATGTTCGTCCGAACAAAATGATATTATGGATATTACACATATTACTATTGAATTTGAAGGCGGTATGGTAGGACAGATTTCTGACAGCTGGATTACACCTAAGAAGCATGTTCAGCTTCTCGTGAGAGGAACAAAAGCAACTGCAATTTTAGATGATACAGTTCCGGAAAATAAACTTGTAATTTTTGATAATTTTGTAAAAGACAGTTCAAAAAATATCAGTCTTGATTATCTGGAAATTGAACCGTTGAAACTTGAATGCCAGCACTTTATCAGCTGCTGCGAAACCGGTAAAAAAGCCCGCTCTGACGGTGATAACGGTTTTATGGTGACAACAATTCTCGAGCAGGCCGAAAAGATTATGCTCGGCGACAGAAGAAAAAAACTTGATGAAGTAAGCTTTGCGCTCTCAAGAACAAAAAAGTAAGGAGATATGATGATTAGTATAAAAGATAATATTGCCAATATAGTATCAATCAGCAGAATTTTTGTGGCGTTTGCTGCTGTGTATCTGCTTTTTATTCCGTCTGATATAAATCTTTTATGGGCATTTATTTTAACAGTAATTGCCTTTTCACTTGACGGTCTTGACGGTTATCTTGCAAGAAAACTAAATCAGACATCTGAACTCGGTTCTGTTCTTGATATAATGGGAGATAGAATTGTTGAAGTTACATACTGGGTGGCTTTTGCGGTTTTAGGGTGGATAAGCATAGTATTTCCTCTAATTTGTGTAACAAGGGCTTTTGTGACTGACGGGATAAGAAGTGTGGCTCTTTCTAAGGGATATACCGCATTCGGCGAGAAAACAATGCAAAAAACTGATTTGGGACAGTTTATCTGTGCTTCAAAATTTATGAGAATAAGCTACGCAGTTGCAAAAGTCGGTGCATTTATGCTTTTAATTTTATCTCATGTTGCAGGATGTCCTTTATTTGCTCTTATTAATCTTCCGGTGCTGGCACAGGTGCTGGCATTTATAGCAATTGTTTTCTGTGTGGTAAGGGCGCTGCCGGTTATTCTTGAAAGCGGCTATTTATTTAATAAGGCAGAAAATGAGTAAGCTTAATATTGTTCTTTATGAACCAGAAATTCCGCAGAATACAGGGAATATTGCAAGACTCTGCGCCTGTACCGGAGCTTCGTTGTATCTGGTAGGAAAGTTAGGATTTTCTCTTGCCAGTAAATACACAAAACGTGCAGGATTAGACTACTGGGATAGTGTTGACCTGCATAAAGTTGATACAATGGAGGAATTGTTTGAGGCAAATAAAGGCGCTAATTTTTATTATCTGACTACTAAAACAAAACAGGTTTATACGGATGTAAAATTTAAAGACGGAGATTTCATTGTATTCGGGCCGGAAACAAGAGGTCTTCCGGAGGTGTATGTAACGGATAAAAATGCGCTTACTATTCCTATGAAGGAAGGTCAGAGGAGCTTAAATCTTTCAAATTCGGTTGCAATTGTAGCTTATGAGGTGATACGACAAAATGGACTTTAAAATGCCGCCAAGAAGTGAGAATTCCCATAAAGGAACATTCGGAAGAGTTTTGAATATTTCGGGTTCTGATTATATGCCGGGGGCAGCGGTGTTATCCAGTCTTGCCGCATTAAAAATCGGATGCGGATATGTTTTTCTGGCGGCCTGCGAAAGGGTAATTGATGCTGTTGCTGCACAGACGCAGAATGTGGTATTTACACCTCTTTCGGATATTTCAAATCAGTTAAAGCTGGCAGATGTTTTGCTCATTGGCTGCGGATTGTCGACATCGGGTGAGGCTGAACTTCTATTTAATGACGTTTTAAAAAAGGTTCCGGATATTCCATGCGTAATAGATGCTGACGGGCTGAATATTTTATCGAAACTTCAAGCACCGGAGCTTCCGGAAAATACGGTACTTACCCCTCATCCTAAAGAGGCCTCCAGACTTCTCAGAAAAGAAATGGATGTAATCCTTGCCGATATGGAAGGTTCTGCAAAAGAAATTTCAAAAAAGTTTAACTGTGTAACGGTTTTGAAATCACATAACACTGTAGTTTGTTCAAAAAATTTAGAAATATATATAAATCATACAGGCTGCAGTGCCCTTGCAAAGGCAGGCAGCGGGGATGTTCTTGCCGGCATGATAGCAGGGCTTCTTGCGCAGAAATGTGATTCTTATTATGCGGCAAAATTAGGAGTTTATCTTCACGGGCTCTGCGGGGATATTGCAAAAAATGACCTGACCGAATACGGAGTTATGGCTCACGATTTGATCAGGTGCATTCCTTATGCTATTAAATCTATATTATAAAATTATCCAAAGAAATTGAAGTTCGGTTCAATTGTTGCCGGTTTAGTTTCATTAAATTTCGGAACAATAGATTTGCTTACAGCTATAGACTGCATTGTTTTGTCATGACCGATTGCTCTTTGAGTTGTTGGAACATTTCCAAAATATGCACCAACACCTACATACTGGTTAGATCTGGCAGCTTTCTGGTTTGAATTAATAAGCATGCGTGCGGCTTCCTTTGTTTTTTCTGCTGCTAATCTAGCCTGCTGAGATGCTTTTTTCTGCAAATAAGCTTTAGCCATATTACCGCTAAAAGAAACTGAGTTAATTGTGTTGTTCATTTTTTCTCCTTTTTTTAATTCATTACGGGGTAATAATATTTGGTTATATTTTATTTATAACTCATAAAAATAATAATTGCTAAAAGTATATCCTAACCTTTACAAATATTAATAATAGTTGACGTACACGCCCGAATTAAAACTCTCCGGAGCTCTCGCGCCACCTCGCTTAAAAGGAATAGATTAATTACCGCTATATTCCGCTCTGCGGCGGATTATAAATGCCTCTCAGGCACATGTTTATTCCTTTAACTGTTAGTAATTTTACCTGTAATTACGCGTTTTTTTGCACCTGTGCATTCCGGAAGATTGTTTGGAATTCCATAGTAACAGCAGTATCCCAGAACAGCAAATGCCATGACTTCTTTAAAGTTGCTTGAAATTCCGTAAGCTTCATGGGTTTTGAGGTTTATTTCTGAAGGAAGATATTGCCTTAAATATTTCATCAGCTGAGGATTGTAAGCTCCTCCTCCTCCGATTACGGCTTCTTCAATATCAAGTTCAGGATATATAAATCTTTCGTAAGCCTGAGCAATTGTTTTTGCAGTGAGTGCCGTAAGTGTGGCTATTATATCAGCCGGATTTTCAGGTGCAAAGCGCAGGGCATTTTCGATATATTGTCCGGAAAAATATTCTCTGCCGGTAGTTTTTGGAGGGTTCCGAAAATAGTATTCATCCTGCAGCAGGCAGTCAAGCCAGCTTGATGAAATGTTTCCGGATTTGGCAATTTTTCCGTCTTTATCAAAAGGCATGTTAAAGAATTTTTGCATGCAGTAATCAATCATCATATTGCCCGGGCCGGTGTCAAATCCGAAAGTAGGATGCGAGTGTGATATGACCGTAACATTTGATATTCCCCCAATATTTTGGACGGCTATATTTTTACATGTTTTCTTAAACCATTTTTCATCGGCAAAGCAAACAAGAGGTGCGCCCTGTCCGCCGGAGGCAATGTCAGCTTCCCTGAAATTTGATATAGTAAGGCAGCCTGTTTCATTTGCGATTACAGAACTTTCGCCAAGCTGCAGGGTGCTTTTCAGGCTTATACCGTCCAGTTTTTCATCAAACGGAAAGTGATAGACTGTCTGACCGTGGCTTGATATGAAATCAGGTTTGCCGTGTTCTGAAATCAAAACCTTGCAAGCGTCAGCAAAGCAGTGTCCTATTGCGAAATTCATCAGGCAAATATCTTTGACTGTAGCGTTTCCGGAAAATATTTGAAAAATTTTTGCTCTTATGTGTTCGGGATATTTGTAGTTAATACCCTGAATAAGTTCACAGCTCAAATCCGGATGGACAATACACAACCCTGCATCAATACTGTCGCAGGAAGTTCCTGACATGAGTGCTATAATTTTTTTATCTTTTAATTCATCCATCTTTTTATTTACCCGAAAATGTGTAATTACGATTTAAAAAATCAACTAATCCCCAAATACTCCTGTATAAACAAATTTTTTCACTTAACCTAAATAATAAAAAAATATATCCCTAATCTTTTCTTACACCTCAAGTAAAAACTTTTTAAAATTAACCTTTTTTCTATCCTTTTAATCCTCTCTCAAGAATTATTAAGCCATCACCTCTTTTTCTTTCTCTTACCTTGATGTTATCTCTCAAATCTCCCCTATCCGGCAGCCGGATTTATCCATCTGTGTAATTTACTTTATTTGTTTTCCACAAGTATTAATGTAAAACTAAGTAAAATAATTGACAAGCAAAAAAAAATTAATTATTATTTACAATTGACCATGCCCCCCGTTTTAATCATAAAAAATTCAAGTTCTTAAATCTTAATGAAGATTTTTTAATGAAATTACGTAAAAATTTTAATGATTTTTTGTTGACAAATTAAATTCCGTGAAAATAAACAGACCATGCTTGTATAGATAAAAAATATTTTTAAGTAAGGATTAAATAAAATCTTACCTTAACGGAAAGAGCAGACGTTGTTCGGTGAAACGTTTTCAAAAGCAAGTGCTGTTTGAGCGTAGCGAGTTCACTTGCTTTATGTTGAACCGATTACAAACGTCTAGCGAATGAAGTTCCGGTAAGATTTTATTTAATCCTTACTTATCTTATATAGCGTTATGGTATGCGGTTATTAAATGTTTCCGCACAATTGTAAATTGTAGCCAATTTTAGAATTTTGTAATATTATAATAGGAAGGAGCAGCTTTTTTATGAAAGAGTTTTTGAAAAACAATAAGGTTACATATAATTTGATGTCTTTTACCGGCTTCAAATCTCTTCTTGTTTTTTCTCTTTTGCTTGAATCTCCGAAATCCTATCTTGAAATTAAAGATTATTTTGAAAAGAATGAATTTATAAAAGAGTCTATCTCAATAGATACTTTGAGGGTTTATCTGACCTCATTACGAATGGCTGGTTGCGAGATAATAAGAGCAAAAAAGACAGAAGGCTCAAAATACAGAATGGTTTCACATCCATTTGAACTTTCGCTTAATGCTGATCAGATAAAAAGTATTACCAAAGTTTATAAGGCATTGTCAAAGAATATTAAACTTGAAGAATTAATATTGCTAGATAAATTTTTGTATAAACTTGCAGGTCAGCTTCATAATAAAGATTTTAAAGAGTCAATTGAGGCTGTTTCCCCTCTTTTCGGGCTGGATATAGACCTGCTGGATGAACTTTTAAAATGTGCTTCTGCAAAAAGACAGGTAACAGTTGAGTATAACTCTCCGCGCTCCGGAGTTAAGCCTCTTGAAATAATTATAGACAAACTCGGTTTTAATAACAATAAGCTTTATCTATACGGAACAGGACTGGAATACAATCAGTATACCTATCTGCCTGTTTCAAGAATTAACAGAATTATTGAGATTAAATTAAAAAATGATGCAATAACACCCCCGGAAAATATTACTATAGGTTTTGAAGTTAAAACAAAACAATCAGAGTTCAAGCTGGGTGATGATGAGAAAATTGTTGAGCTAAAAGACAACAGCATTGTTGCAGAATTAATTACCTCAAATCCTTTTATCGCAAAACAGAGGGTGCTTTCTCTCGGCAGTGCATGCAAGGTTTTGTATCCTGAAGAGTTCAAAAATGAAATTATTGAAACTCTTAAACGCATGAAGGAGGGTTACTTCCTTGGCTAGATTGAGTGAAAAATATAATGATTCAGTATTGAAAATATTTGAACTTCTTAAGCTGCTTTCAAATGGTGAAGCGCAGTATTTTGATGTTATAAATATTTTCGCAGATGAAGTTGACGGCGTGAAGTCAAATTCTCATGTAATTTTGAATAAATATCTGAATACTTTAAAGATTTTCGGACTAAAAATTAAGAAGAAAAAGAGTACATACTATCTTTTAAACACTCCGTTCAGTATTGATTTAACAGAAAATGAACTTAGAGCTGTATTACTTTTAAAATCAGCGTCTGAAATTTTGCCGGAGGGTAAATCAAAAGAAAGTTTTAACAAATTTATCAAAGAGCTTGAGTTAAGATACAGTGAAAAAACAAAAGTTTTGCTTCAATCAATTTCTCCGGATGAAAATTTTGATTTGTCATGCTATTTCGCAAAGTTTAAAGACAGGATAAATGATTGCGAAAAATACTGTCAGGAAAAACAAAAACTCGAAATTTCTTACATATCCGGTGATGAATTTCAGTCTATAATATGTTCGCCGAAAGAGGTAAAGTATCAGAACAGAAAAGTTTGTTTCAGTGTATATAACCAGCTCAGCCGCCAGATATTTGATATTCCGATTGATGCAATAAAATCAATCCGGCAGCTTCCGACAATTTCCAGTGCTCCAGAAATCAGTATGACGGTTGTTTTTAAGCTTAAAGAGCCGCTTTCAAAATCTTACAAATTGAAAGAATGGGAATATGCAAAAGGATTTGATGAGCAGGGTAATCTTACAGTGATAAATACAAATGAAGATTTTGACGTACTTTTTGCCCGTTTATTGAAGTATGCAGATAAATGTGTAATTGTTTCACCGAAATTTTTGAAAGACCGCATGGTTTCTATTATTGATAAAACGCTTGAAAATTATCAGGATTAATTAAATTTAACAATAACTGATAAAATAAATTACCCGTGATAAAATTAAAATATGTCAAGACCTTATGTACCATTGCATGTCCACAGTGAATATTCGCTTCTGGACGGCGCTATAAGAATAAAAGATTTAGTAAATTTTGCAAAAGAAAACGGCATGCCGGCAGTTGCTCTGACTGATCACGGTGTAATGTACGGCGATATGGAGCTTTATACAACTGCAAAAGAAAACGGTGTAAAACCTATTTTAGGCTGTGAATTTTATGTGCATGACGGTGATATTACAGAGCGTGATAAGTCGCACAATCCGTGTTACCACCTTGTTCTTCTAGCAAAGGATAAAGCCGGCTATGCAAACCTTATAAAACTAGTTTCTGTTGCATGGTGCAAAGGACGTTACATGCACCCGCGTATAAATTTTGAACTGCTAAAAGAACACCATGAAGGGCTTATCTGTCTTTCTGCGTGTCTGGGCGGCGAGGTGCTGCAGAACCTTTTGAAAAACGATTACGACGCTGCAAAGAAAACCGCGCAGAGTTATAAAGATTTGTTTGGCGAAGATTATTATATAGAACTTCAGGATCACGGGCTGGACGATCAGAAACGTACAAACCCGGAACTTATCAGACTCGCTAAAGAATTAAATCTGAAAATGGTTATCACAAACGATTCACACTATCTTTACAGGGAAGATGCAGATATGCACGATACGCTTCTTTGTATGCAGACCAACAGCGAAAAAGATGACCCGAATCGTTTTCACTTTGCCAATAATGAATTTTACGTAAAAACAGCCGAGCAATTAAGGGATTCCTTCAGGTGGATGGAAGCTGAAATGTTTGAGGAGTGTATAAATAATACCGTAGAAATTGCTGAGAAATGCCATCTTACACTTGAACTCGGTAAAAGCCCGCTGCCGGATTATAAAGTTCCGCAGGGTTATACGATTGATTCCTATCTTGAATATCTTGTATATGAAGGCTGTAAAAAACGTTACGGGGAAATTACTCCGGCTTTGAAAGAGCGTATTGATTACGAAATCGGTGTAATTGAGCAGATGGGATTTGCTGCGTATTTCTTAATTACATGGGACTTTATTCATTACGCCAAAACCCACGGAATTCCTGTAGGCCCTGGCAGAGGATCTGCTGCAGGCTCAGTTGTTGCTTATGCACTGGAAATTACAGACCTTGATCCTATCAAGCATAAACTGTTGTTTGAAAGATTTTTGAATCCGGAACGTTTTACCATGCCTGATATTGATATAGACTTCTGCATAGAACGCCGTGGTGAGGTAATTGATTATGTTACCAAAAAATACGGAGAGGATAAAGTCTGTCAGATTATAACTTTTGGTACTTACGCTGCCAAAGCTGCCCTCAAAGGTATCTGCAGAATTTTGAAAGTTCCGTTTTCCGAGAGCAACAAACTCGCTTCACTTGTTGAACCTGCAATTGAACTTGCTCAGGCAACAAATCCTAAAGCGAAAACTCTTAAAGATGCCATGCAGGTTGACGGTTCAGAGTTGAAAACGCTTTATGATAAAGATGAACAGCTTCCGGCAGGAGAACCTTCTGAAGGTAAAACCGTCGGCGTAAAAAAGATTGTAGATTTAGCTGTTGCCATTGAAGGAATTAAGAATAATACAGGAACTCATGCCGCGGGTGTAATTATTGCACCCGAGCCTCTGGATCATATTCTTCCGGTACAGCCTTCAAAAGACGGCATTGTTCAGACAGGTTATCCTCCGCATGATGTTACGGAAGTCTTAAGCCTTTTGAAAATGGACTTTCTGGGGCTCAGAAACCTTACAACTATTTATAAAACCGTAGATTTAATTAAGCAGCAGCAGGGAATTGAATTAAAAATTAACGATATTCCGCTTGATGACAAACCTGTTTATGACATGCTTATGACAGGTGATACAGACGGGGTGTTCCAGCTTGAATCTCAGGGGATGAAAAACCTTGTGAAAAAACTTAAGCCGGACGTATTTGAAGATTTAGGCGCCCTTGTTGCACTGTTCAGACCGGGGCCGCTGGATTCCGGCATGGTTACTGACTTTGTAGAAAGAAAACACGGACGTCAGCAGATTACTTATGCACATCCTCTTCTTGAACCGGTTTTGAAAGATACTTACGGAACAATTGTATATCAGGAACAGATTATGCAGGTGTTTCAGGTTCTGGCAGACTACACACTCGGTCAGGCAGACATGGTGCGCCGTATGATGGGTAAGAAAAAAGTCGATGAAATGGAAAAACAAAAATCTAAATTCATCGAGCGTTCAGCCCAGCATGGCATGTCCTCAAAAGATGCGGAAGCTTTGTTTAACCAGATACTTGCGTTTGCATCATACTGTTTTAACAGGTCGCATTCGGCTGCTTATGCTTTTGTAGCATACCAGACAGCTTATCTGAAATGCCATTATCCTGTTGAATATCTGTCTGCACTTCTTTCCAGCGTTGCAGGCGATCAGGATAAGACACAGCTTTACATAGAAGAAGCCCAGAAAAAAGGAATAAAAGTTCTTCCTCCGGATATAAACCATTCTCAATCAACCTTCACTCCTGATGGGGGAAATATCAGATTCGGACTTGCCTCAATTAAACAGGTTGGAGAAGGTGTTATTGAGGAAATTATAAAAGAACGCGAGGCAAACGGGCCGTATAAATCAATTTACGATTACTGCAAGCGGCTGGATTCAAAATGTTCAAATAAAAAAACTCTTGAAGGACTGATTAAAGCCGGAGCTTTTTCTAATATTGAAAAAAGCCGGAAACAGTTAATGGAAAATATCGATTATATAACAGCAACGGCGTCCAGAGAAGCGAAAGCCAGAGAGTCCGGACAGGGAAGTCTTTTTGATTTGTTAGGCGACAGTTCAGCAGTAGAGGATGCAAAATTTCAGCTTTCCGGTTCTGATGAAGAATACGACCAGCGCCAGATTCAAATTCTGGAGAAAGAATTTTTAGGGTTTTACGTAACTTCTCATCCGCTTTCCACAATACGTGACAAACTTCCGTTTCTAATGACACATAAAATATCCGAGCTTCCGGAGTTGAAGAATGAGAAAGTTGTTACTATTTGCGGGCTTGTGACAGCCACAAAGCAGATTCCTACCAAGAAGGATCCTACAAAATTTATAAGGTTTGTGACTGTGGAAGATTTATCCGGCAAAACCGATGTAATAGCATTTAACAGTAAAATTCAGGAATACGGGTCGTTTCTGGAAACTGAACAGCGTGTCATTATTTCCGGAAAGATTAACCGCAGGAATGACGATGAACCGCCTGTTATTCTTGTAGATACAGTTAAACCGGTTGATAATTCAAATATATTTACTATAGAACTTACTGATGATTTTAAGTTTGAGGAACTTGTTCTTTTGAAAAATGTTTTGTGCGAATATCAGGGAGCTGACCCTGTAATGCTGAAAGTTAAGGATGATTTTGGTATGTCAAAAATACTTACAGCCTCAATGTTCTGGGTAGATTCTTCAAATGATTTGTCTAACCGGCTGAAAAAAGCTTTTCCTGAAAGACTTGAGATAAATATCCGCTCAATGGACAGTAAAGATGAAGATCTACAGGCTGCATAAAACTAAGTGTGGTTGTGCGGGCTATATGTATAAGAGGTAATTAGTGGCACGTGCCTTAATCTGTTGGCTGTCTGCTGTGTTTTTAATAACCTAAAAACAAAATTATAAAAAGTGCTTGCAAAAAATTTTTGCCCGTGTATAATAAAGAAGTAACGCAAATAAGCGGGGGTAATTCAGTGGTAGAATGCTTCCTTGCCAAGGAAGATGTCGCGAGTTCGAGCCTCGTCTCCCGCTCCATAAAAAAGACTCACCTTAAGTGGGTCTTTTTTATTAAAGTTCAATATTGATGCGAACTTATAAATGCGCCGGCCGGTGGCGTTTTGGATGGATTAAGATTAAAAAAGGGATATTAAAGCATGAAAAATAAAAATTTATGGATTGGGTTAGGGATACTTCTGGCAGCTGTAATCTTCAGGGTTCTCTGTCTGGATAAAACAGGCGGGCTCTGGTATGATGAACTCGTTTCATATAAAGAAGCCGCGCAGGCTGATATTATTCATGTAATTTCTTATACTTTAAAAACGGATGTTCATTTTCCTGTTTATCCTGTTTTGCTTCACCTCTGGACAAAAATTTTTTCATTGTCGGATATATCTTTGCGGGCATTTTCTGTCACTTTCGGCGTCTTAACTGTTATTGCAGCATATTTCGCCGGCAAAGAACTTAAATCAAAAGAAACTGGGCTGTATTGCGCGGCTGTTTTTGCAATTAACAGCTTCCTGATTTATTATTCACAGGAAGTCAGGCTTTATTCTCTTTTAATGTTTTTGATAACCTTATTAACATATTTTGCCCTAAGGTTTAAAAATGTACGGGGGAGGGTACCTGCCTCAAAGCTTGTCATTACAGGGCTTTCACTTACGGCATGGGCTGCGGTACATACTTATACAATTGCATTTTTGTATGTGCTTCCGGTTTTCGGAGTTTTGTATTATGAAAAATACAGGCAAAAGGAAAATTTAATGCCTTTGAATTATGTGGCTTCAATATTTGGGATATTGTGCCTGCCTTCGTTGTTTTATATTTCGTCAAATTATGCGAATTACACAAATCAGATAAACGGTTACTACTGTGACTGGTCATCTCTGTTTGTAGTTATTCAAGACTGGTTCAGTCCGGTACTTGAAGGGCTTTTAAATAATCCGGTTCACTATATTTCTTACATTGTTCATAATTTTACGTTAAGTGTATTATTTTTTATAATTCTGCCGGTTATTGTTTCTCTAGCGGTTACAGGTTTTGCTCTCAAAAAAGATAAAGATACGTTATTGTTAATTATACCGTCTGTTGTGTTTTTCATTGCAGAAATAATTGCATTCCAGACAACAAATTTTAAAATTTTGCCGCGATATGTTGCTCTTGCTCTGCCGAATGTTCTTCTCGTTCTGGGGCTCGGGCTTTCAATGCTGCCTAAAACTAAAAAAGTTAATATAATTATTCCGGCACTGCTGCTGGTTATTAATCTTTCTTACTTTTGTTTTTCTCAAAATGCAGCGTTTCGTTTGCCGCGTAGTGGGTTTCGTGTGGTATCGGAGCTTATTAACTCTCAAAATTTGAATGACGGCGATTTTGTCGTTGTCTGGAACAGAAAAGAAGTGCTGGATAAGTATGTTCAAACAGAAAATCTTATGATACTTAGTCTTTTGAAAGATTTTGCTTACCGCTCTGAAAAAATTTTAGGGCATGAAGAGGAACTTAACAAGCTTTCTCTTGAAAAGCGTAAGGAAATTTTGCGAACCTATTTCGCGGAAGTGATTCCGCCCCGGAACAACATCGCTCTGATGAGTTTTATTTTGCGTAAGATGAAACCTGGACAGAGGTTTGTTATTACGTCAAGCAAATACTTTGACGAATTCTCTCCGGAAGTTTTTGCAGGTACTGTTAACAATGATGAAAAGTATGCCCTGATAAGCTATAACGATTTGCTTACTATAAAGTCATTAATTGTAGTCAAAGAGATGTGTGCGCGTAATCTGAATTTTAAAGGCCGTTATGAAAATGGCGACAGCGTTATTTTTGTGTTTGAGAAATAATACTAGGATTCGTTAATATCTTTTTCTACCACCGGAGGTATAGGTGATTCTATAATTTTTTGAAGATAAGCGTCATTTTCTTCTTTTACTCTGGTGCCGATTTGAGTGATTTCTTCATCTGTTGTGAAAAATTTTCTTACGGAATATCTCAGAACCATCATGCCTTTGTCCGGATGTTTTTCATATTTGTAGATATTATATTCAAAATAATTTTTACCCTGCTCTGAACCGTGTGCCAGATAACTCAGCGCGGCTTTATCCGCTTTTTTGTTTTCTATAAATTTTAAAAGCACATCTATTTCGTTATTTTCAATTTCTTTACACTTCTCATCCGCAAATTTTATTGGTTTATTTATCTCAGGGTAGTAGTAAATTCCGATTAATTGGGTTCTGTTGGTTCTGTTTTCACCTTTTAAAAAATACTCGTTTTCATAACCTTTGGTTTCCGGTGAAAGGACACTGTATTTTAAAATATATACGTTGTTGTTAAAATGGATTTCTTCGGCTCTTGCGTAATTCGTAAGCGCAATTGCCGCAACTATTAAAAGACAGAAAGCTAAAAGCGCAATTCTAAGCATGTTATTCTCCTAATTGTATTTTATATATCAGGTTATATTAGAATAAATAAGTTATTTTTCATAAAATTTAATTAATCTTTCGTATAGAATTGCAGTATAATTTTGTTGGTGTTAATATAATTCTGTAAGTTACATAAGCGGATGTAATTCAGTGGTAGAATGCAACCTTCCCAAGGTTGACGCCGCGGGTTCGAGTCCCGTCGTCCGCTTTTTAGTTTAAAATGTAACAGAGAATTGGCGTGCATTGCAGAGCGGACGCCAGCCTCTCACCCGAGTTAGCCGCTCCCGCCGGTCGCGGCAAACAGGGTTCTGCCCTGCGGGTATCCTGCCTC
>CASFGU010000067.1 GCA_949294395.1 uncultured bacterium | reverse complement strand
TGAAATTCTGCAAATCTCAATCTATCCGTACAGTCCAGAAAAAGTCCATTTCGGCAGTTTGATTTTTTGGGTAAACTTAATTTTTCCGACCCGGAAACTCCCACACAAAGCCAACTTTACCAAAATAATCTATCTATCCGTACAAATCAAACTGGACAAAAAAATACAAATATAAAAGTTGAACTAAAGTTGAATTTTTTATTATAATTTACTAAAAAGTAAGTGTTTCAAAAAGGCTTGAAACACTTACTTTTTAAACCTTACGCGTGGAGGGATTCGAACCCCCGACCTTTTGGTTCGTAGCCAAACGCTCTATCCAACTGAGCTACACACGCTTGCTACTATTCAATTTTTTGTGGTTTCAGTTGGATAGAGCTTATTTTTTAAAACTCCGTAAGTTCTCCGAACTTACTATGGCCAACTGAGCTACACACGCTTGCTACTATTCAATTTTTTGTGGTTTCAGTTGGATAGAGCTTAATTTTAAAACTCCGTAAGTTCTGCGAACTTACTGTGGCCAACTGAGCTACACACGCCTGTCCTTTTATTTATTAAAAAGTTGCGGTCTCCCGCAACTTCTAGTTTAGCAAAAAAATATTTATTTTCAAGGTTTTATTTTTTATTCGTTTTTAAAATTTTTCAGAACAAGACTTTTAATATTATCGTCCTTGCTTTTTAAGGCTTTAATAAGAGCATCTTCATTCGTTTTTGCGCCTGCATTAAGAAGGCTTGTTACAATTGCTTCATTATTCTTTTTGATTGCATAATTCAGCGGGTACAGGTTTCCGTTTCCGCCGGGAAGATTGACATTTGCCCCGTATTTTATCAGTGTATCCACAATTACAGGATCTTTTTTCTTAATGGCAACAAGAAGAGGGGTTATGCCGGTTGTGTAATCCCCGTCTGGTTTTACCCCGTTTTGAAGCAGTATTTCAACAATTTCATTCTGGTGTGAATATATTGCCATATAAATTGCAGGAACTTTGAAGTATGTTGTATTCGGGCTCATGCCGGATTTTAAAAATAGTTTTACAAGTGCGGCATTTCCGTCCTCTATTGCGCTAAAGAAGCCTCTGGCACTGTAGCTCACATCCTGCTCAAGAATTTGTTTTATACACTGTTCCTGAGTACTCAAAGGTTCTGCCGCGGTGGCTGCTATGCTGAGTGCCGATAATATAAATATTGCTGCAAGTATTTTTTTCATAACATTCCTCCTCAATTCTTTAACATTTTACTATTTTTATGCAAAATTTGCTTAGGTTATATATATGATTTTGAGGAGGAAAATTTTTTAACCCTGCTGTGGAAATATTTAATCTACAGCAGGTGAAAATTTTAACGCTACACAAGTCCTTCTTTTAAGGCTTTTACTGCAGCCTGAGTTCTGTCATCTACAACAAGTTTCTGGATTATATTGCAAACGTGCGCTTTTGCTGTATGTTCGGAAATTGTAAGTTCCTGTGCGATTTCGTTGTTTGATTTCCCGTCTACAACGAGTTTTAGAACTTCGTATTCTCTCTGCGTAAGGTTTGCGTGCTGTTCTTTGAACATTGCCCGTGACATGTGCCGTGGCGGAATGACACCGCAGTTCTTTTCTCTTAAGATAGGAACTGCCTGCGGATCAAGCCACATTGCCCCTTCTTTTACTGTTTTAATAATCATTTTTAAGATTTCTATGTTAATATCTTTCATCACGTAAGCGCATGCTCCGGCATGCAGAGAATCCATTACCTCCTGTTCTGAAAGATGGGAAGTAAGCATGATTATTTTTGCGTTATTATTTATTTCAAGTATTTTCTTTGCGGCTTCAATACCGCTCATATCCGGAAGCCCTATGTCCATCAGTACAACATCCGGATGGGAAATTTTGTAATTTTCTATTGCTTCTTTGCCGCTCTGTGCTTCTGAGATTACCTCTAATTCTTTGTGTTCCTCAAATAAAGATTTGAGTCCGACTCTCATAAGTTTATGGTCTTCAACTAATAATATTCTTACCTGTGCCATAATTTCTCCTTATTGCCTGTAGTTTTTCTATTATATTTATAAAATGTTATGTCTCCTTTTTAATCGGCTTAAAATCTCCGGCGGCTGCTAATATTAACTTATTAACTTTAATAAATAAAATTTGGATTAAAATTAAAAACTTAATAAAAAATTAATGTATAAGCTGGCAATTTTTATTATTTTGGAGTATTATATACTGTGATAGGGAGAAAAGATAAAGGCACGCTATATGAAATATTCAAGATATTCGGCAGTAATTGTAGGAAGCGGTATTGCGGGTTTGTATGCAGCGCTTAAAATAGAACAGCAGACAAAACTTCCTGACGGTATTTTACTTCTGACAAAATCGAAACTGGGTGAGAGTAATTCACGTTATGCGCAGGGCGGCATGGTTGCGGTTTTGAAAGAAAATAAGCTTGATTCAACCGAATCTCACATAAGCGATACAATTAAAGCAGGTGCCGGTCTTAGTGACTTTAATACTGTTAAATTCATCTCGGAAAATTCTGACAAAGTGGTAAAAGACCTCTTGAAATTCGGTGTTGAATTTGACAGAGATGAAAATAATCAGTTGTGTTTTACAAGAGAGGCGGCCCACAGTGTGAGAAGAATTTTACACTCCGGCGGGGACGCTACAGGCAGAATGATTGAGCAGGCTTTATGTAAAAAAGTTGCTGAAAACAGCAACATTGAAATTTACGAGCAGACTATGGCTCTAGAACTTCTTGTGAATGCAAATTCTGAATGTAAAGGGATACTTGTCTATAATGATGTGACAGGTGAGTACGAAACTATATACGCTTCAGCAATAATCCTTGCAACAGGCGGTATCGGACAGCTTTATAAATATACGACAAATCCTGCAGGGGCTACCGGTGACGGGCTTGCGCTTGCTTATAATGCCGGCGCTGTTATGCAGGATATGGAATTTGTGCAGTTCCATCCGACAGCCCTTGCAATTGACGGCGAGGAAAACCGGTTCTTAATTTCGGAAGCCGTCAGGGGTGAGGGGGCAAAACTGGTTGATGCTGACGGGGTGGAATTTATGCAAAAGTATGATGAGCGCAGAGAGCTTGCTCCGCGGGATATTGTAACCCGTGCAAACTTTAACGAAATGCTTGAAAATCATACGAATTGCGTTTACCTGAATGCTGCCTGTCTTGATAAAGAAACACTTGAGCACCGCTTCCCGAATATTACAAAAAAATGTGCTGAAAACGGAATTGATATAGCACACGATTTCATACCGGTAGCGCCTGCCGCACACTACTTTATGGGCGGGATTAAAACAGATGTTGAGGGCAGAACTTCATTAAAAGGACTTTATGCAATAGGTGAGGCTGCATCTACAGGGCTCCACGGCGGGAACAGGCTTGCCAGCAATTCTATTCTGGAATGCGTTGTATGTGCCTATAAGGCTGCAGAGTTTCTTAAGAACGCTAATCTGGATGCTCCGAAACAGATTGATGCTGATATAAAAACTCTTATTGACACTTATTCTGAAGATATAGATTCTGATGAATTGAATATTCCGGAACTAAAAAAAGAACTCCAGTCAATCATGTGGGAGTATGTCGGAATTTTGAGAAGCGAGAAAACTTTAATGACCGCGCTTGAAAAGCTGGACGGGTTGAAAGAAAAATTCCCGCGGAAGAAAAAATGTCTGAGCAAGCAGGAATATGAGTTTAAAAATATGCTCACCGTTGCAAGATTAATTGTAATATCAGCCTTGAGGAGGAAAGAATCCCGCGGGGCTCATTACAGACTGGATTATTTGAATACAAATGAAGAATGTGTTCACACATGTTTTACTAAAAAAGAAGGAGAACTCTGTTTTGTTAAGTAATTTTTATATAGAGGATCACGTAAAAAGAGCCCTGGAAGAAGATATAGGATTCGGTGATATTACAACTGAAAATCTGGCTGAAGAGGACGACATTCTTTCTGCTGAATTGAATACAAGAAGCGATGGAATCCTCTGCGGGTGCGAAGTTTTTAAAACTGTTTTTAAAATCCTTTCTCCAGAAGTTGAAATAAAATTCTATTTTCAAGACGGAGATGAGATTAAAAAAGGAGATAAAATTGCGGATTTGAAAGGCCCGGCAAAGTACCTTCTTATGGGAGAGCGTGTTGCGCTGAATTATGCCCAGCGAATGAGCGGGATTGCAACAGAAACAAGAAAATATCAGGATGCAATCGGGTCTTACCCTGCAAAAATTGCCGATACAAGAAAAACTACTCCTAATTTCAGACCGTTTGAAAAGTATGCAGTATTCACAGGCGGCGGTCATCTCCACAGGTTTAACCTTTCTGACTGCGCGATGATTAAGGATAATCATATACGTCTTGCCGGAAGTATTACAAAAGCTGTAAACAAACTCCGCGGTAAAATTTCTTTTACACACAAAATAGAAGTTGAATGCGATACTTTTGAGCAGGTAAAGGAGGCTGTTTCTGTAGGGGCTGATATTATTATGCTTGATAATATGGAGCTTGACACCATGAAACAGGCATGTGAATATATTAATCACAGGGCAATTGTTGAAGCCAGCGGAAATGTTAATCTTTCTACCGTCGAGGCTATCGCTGCCTGCGGGGTTGATATAATTTCATCAAGCGCAATTGTTGCCAAGGCTCCAACGCTTGACTTAGCTCTGGATATGTAATGGATATATAAAGTGTTTATTTTACACTAAATGTTAAGATTTGAAAAGCTGATATTTTTCAGTATTATAAATTATTTGCGGTATTTTTAATAAAAAATTTGTAAAATTTTTAAAAATGCTAGCAAAAATTTTTTTTCTTTGATTTAAAATAAATGTACAAGACATTAAAAACTTTGGTGGGACATGAAAACAAATTCTATTAAATATGACATTACCCGAAAACAGGGATATTTTACGGTTCATCGAGGCCCGCAAATATTTAAAGAGAAGAGTGCGGGTTTGTGTGAAAAAAATAACGCGGATAAAAGTGTGACATTTAGCGGTGGCTTAACCAGAATGAGTGAGGCTGCCGCTAATTGTTTTAATGTACCTTCTGCAAACAGCGGCGGCGGGCTGTTTAATAAAAAATGGTTTGACAAATTCTTAAGATATGCGCATGCGCACAATATTGGCTGCAGCGCCCTGATGGCATTTTTGCTTGCCGGTATCGTAAGACCTGCAACTATTATGTCACTTCCGGGTAAAAAAGATACTGATAAGGAAGATAAAATTTACGCTTCCGGACACTCAATAGCTTCAGGTATAATCGGTTTTGCCTTCTCTACAGTTATTACAACCCCTCTTGATCAGGCGCTTAAAAAGATTTTTGAAGATGCTAAAGGGAAACTCCCTATTCCGAAAGGCGGTATTCCGGAAGGCGAGGACAGGTCTAAATATACAAAATTTAATATGGGAATATTAAACAAAAAGTATTTAAGACTTGCGGAACTCAAAAATAAAGCAGCGGATGCCGCAACAGAAGCCGAAAAGAAAGCTATAAAACAGCAGATAAGTGCTCTGGAACTTTCTATCAAGAATATTCCGGAATGGATTATTGCAGTACCGAGATCAATGCTTACAATAGCTCTTATACCTCTGGTTCTTAAATATGTATTCGGGCTGGAAAAGAAAAAGAAACCTGTGCCGGCTGCTGTAATAAATAATGTTCCTGCAGGAACGAATACTCAGGCAGTGCATAATGCAGGTATGAATGATTTTATGAAAAAAACACTCAGTGATTTTAAAGGAGGGAACAAATAATGAACATAACCCTCAATACAAATACCACAAATAACTTTAACAGATATAACAATAACAATCGTACTCAGGCGCAAAACTTCACCGGCAGCTTCTCTGTAATATTCAATAATGCAGAGAGAAAAATCGGCAGGAGAATGTTTGATGCTGCAAAGGAGGAAAGCACTGTTGTAACTCCGATTGTTGAAGATTCAAAATTCTTTAGACGTGTAGAAAATTATATTAAGAAACAAAATAACAAATTTACGGATTTCATTGCTGAACACTTTACAAAACCGTTATTTGATAACAAATATGTTGACAAATTTGCCGACAAAGTAAAAGGCAGCGACAACCTGTTTAAACATTTTATGGCAATCGGTTCATTGATTACCAGCGGGATGTATATGAAAAAGACCCTCTCCAACAAAGATTTAGACAGTGACAGAAAGCGTACACTGGCTGTCAATCAAGGGTTGACATTTGTAGTTTCAACAGCCGGTGCTTATTATCTTGATAACAAGCTCAACAACTGGTGGGATAAAGTTACAGTTAAATACGCCGGCGCAAAATTTAATGATGACACCTTTGCAAAAACATTTATCAATACCAATAAAATTAATAAAAAAGCCGGTAAAAACCTTTTAAGAGCAAAAGACTACATTGCACAAAATCTCGACAAATACCTGACTGAAGAAAACGATATTAAAAATTTTATCAGCCAGATAAACGGTATGGGTGTTCTGAAATCAATGCTGATATTTGCACTTGTATACAGATACATAGTTCCGGTTGCGGTTACCCCTTTTGCAAATAAAATCGGCGATAAATTAATTGCCAGAAAAAAAGCAAAAGAAGCAGCAGAAAATGTTTCAAAGTAATCAAATAAAAGCCTCATTTAAAGGTATTGCTAGTATTTTATTGTAATAAATTTTAAAATTTTTGTGCTCCCCTAGAGACCCTGCCGCCCGCCCCACAAATGGCGGGAACGGGAACGATTAAGTATCGTTTTGCGAGAGGCAACGAAGCTTTGATTTCGAGGAGGGGTTATTAATGAAAAGTTAACAGACGCCCCGTTAAGGGGGCTTTCTTATAAGTACAGGCTTTGTACGCGGGGAAACACTGATAGATTTGTCCATCATGTCACACTGGCTGTGTAAGTCAGATGGAATTTATCTAATCCCCAGCATTGTGAACGCCGGTATATTGATAATTTTTGAGGAGGAACTCTCATTATAAAATGAAACATTTCCGGAGCATACCGGAATTTGTAATTTCTCACAGGCTTCTTTAATTGCAAAGATTGTTTTCCTGAATTCCGATATTGTCGGAGGAATTTCAGGGTTTGTGAAGTTGAGGCAGTTTGTGATGCCTTTCGGGGTGAAGCCTTTCTGTTTTAAGAATTCGCCGGCGTTTAAGATGGATGTGCGGCAGTCTTTAACGGTTGACGAAAATGTATAAATTCCGAGCGAACATTTTTCTTCCCATAAGTAAAGAGAATTGAACTGAGGACACTCATCCGGTTGATATTGAGTGCGGGTTCCGACTGTGTGATCATATTGATTATAAATGTAAGGCGAGTTAATGTCTTTTAAAGGCGGGTCATTGATGGGAAGTTCCGTAAAATCAATGTTCACTGCGGGCGGAGTTACAAGAATACTGACAGGAATATCCGCAAGTATTTTTTCCCCGTTTCTGACAAGGTAGTGCCCGCTGTCTGTAACTTTCCCGATAACAGAATATTCCAGTTCGTAACTGTCGAGGATTTTTTCTATTTCCTTTATTGCGTGTGCATCAACGACAAACAGCATTCTCTCCTGAGTTTCCGAAAGCATTATTTCAAAATCTTTGATTGTGGCATCTCCGGTGTGAACTTTTGATATATCAATATCTACACCTGTGCCGCTTTTAAAAGCAACTTCGGATGTAGAAGATAAAATTCCTGCAGCACCGCAGTCCTGACAGGCTGCAACAAGTTTACGGCTGAAAATTTCAAGACAGGCTTCAAGAAGTTTTTTCTTCATAAAAGGATTTGCTATCTGTATCGAAAGTTTATTCTCTTTTTTTTCATCGCTTAATTTTTTTGAAGCAAAACTTGCACCTCCCATGCCGTCTTTCATTGTGGCAGAGCCGGCAAGCAGAAGATACTGTCCGTTTTTTGCATTAGAAGATGTTAAAATTTCGTCAAATTTTGCAATCCCGATTGCTGTCACATTCACCAGCGGATTTTCGGTAAACCTTTTGTTATACAAAACTTCGGTTGAAACAGTCGGCACCCCGATACAGTTTCCGTAGTTTGAAATTCCGTCTACAACGCCTTCGATAATTCCTTTGTCATCACCGAATTTTAAAGAATTACAGAGCGCAATCGGGCGTGCATTCATTGCCAGCACATCCCTTACAATTCCGCCGATGCCTGTTGCCGCTCCATTAAACGGTTCGACAGCGCACGGGTGATTGTGTGATTCCATTTTGAAAAGAACTGCGTGCTTCCCAACTTTTATTCCGCCTGCGTTTTCATTATAAAAAACAGCCCCGTTGCGCGGCAGAAGTTTTAAAAGTTCTCTCGAATGCAAATACCCGCAGTGTTCCGAATATGTGGCGCTAAATAGATGAAGTTCAAATTCCTCCGGTTCTCTATTCAGTTTTTCTTTTATGTAATTATAATATTTCATTAAAAAATTCAAAAACCTTTCTGCCGTCCACCAGCCCGAGTTCATCAAATACAGCGCGTTCAGGGTGCGGCATCATTCCTATAACTTTATTTTTCCTGTCATAAATTCCTGCAATCATTTCATCTGAACCGTTTACATTTTCGCAGTAGCGCAGAATAACTTCTTCATTTCCGTGTCCGGTGTAATTCCCCTGATGGTGCGCAACAGGAAGATGGATAATCTGCCTCTGAAATTCAAGCGGAACAACTTTTGAAATAAATTTTAAGCTGTCATTAAATGTCAGAGCGCCTGATAAGAGTTTTGCCTCGGTTAAAATTTGAAATCCGTTGCAAATTCCGACAATTAAGCTTTTCCCTACAGGAAGCGACTGCACGGCAGGAGTAAGTTTTGCAATCCTTCCGGCTGATATGTGATCCCCGTATGAGAATCCTCCGGGAAGAAATATTATATCATATTGTTTTTCAATTTTTTCGGAATGTTTTATAAGTTCTGTTTTCCATCCGAAAAATTCACATGCTCTTTTTGTGTCAAATTCACAATTTGTGCCTAAAAATGTAATTATTCCGGCTTTTACAGCTATTCTTCCCATTGAATTTCATACTCTTCTATAACACTGTTCGCAAGAATTTCATCAGCAATTGTTTTTACTATTTTTTCAGCGCAATCTTTTGTTTCCGCTTCAAAATTTAAAATGTAAATATTTCCGGTTCTGCAGTTGAGATTTTTAACCTCAATAAGGTGTGAAACAGCCTGTTCAAGGGCTTTTGCCTTGATGTCTTTGATTTCAGGTTTTAATTTAACTTTTACAATTGCTTTATAATTCTTCATAACACTTTACATAATAGCAAAAAAAAATATTCAGAGCTATTAGAATAGTATGAGAATATCACCAGTATCACAAAATTCATATACAACAGGGCGCCGGGCGCCGGCTTTTCAGAGTATTATACGTAACGTAAAGGATTCTGAAGGTAATATTAAGAACAGCAACACAACCTGTTTTTTTCGTCAGGACTTGCACTGGAATGAACTTGCAACTTATATGGACAACAAGTACAGAAATTCCGAGAAAGTTAATATCTATTCATACGGTTGTTCGGACGGTTCTGAACCAATGTCAATGGCTGTTTTATTGAATGAAAGATTCAAATTTAATGCAAGAAAATACTTCCCGATTATGGCGAAGGATAACGACGATTTTATTCTTGATAAAATCAGATCAAGTTGTACACGTATGTATTTCAGGGATATAGATGCTGTTATTCATTATTCGCAGAATAATCTCGGAAAATATTTTGTTATCGATAACCAGCTTCCGGAAAATGAATCCATGATTGTTCATCCGAGCTATGAAACCAAGAGCAAAATCAGATACAGCAAAGCCGATGTTATAAAAGATGTTTACAGGTTACCGGAAAAAGATACAGTTGTTATGCTGAGAAATATCATGCCGTATATTCCGGAAGATAAACGCAACGGTGTTATAAATACAGTAACAACAAAACTGAAAGACAACTGTATGATTATAATCGGTGACCTTGAAGATGATATGGGTATAGGTGAGAAGCTTGAAGCTGCCGGATTTAAGAAAACACCTCTGAACCACGTTTACGAAAACTAACTCTGACAGGTGCTGATAATCAAAATTTTTTAAACCGGCTTTGATACTGGCAGCAGAGGAAGATAATTTAGCTTCCGGCAGGGTGAGTTGCTGTTTGCTCTTGCAGTCTGTGTGTTTAGCTGCATAAGCGGTGTGTATATAATAATGGTTTCTTTGCTTGCTAAAAAAATACGTTTGTAGTATATTTTAAAGCAGGGGTAAGAAGTGGACGATAAAAATACGTTGGATTTGGAAGCTATAGCTAATAAATGCAATCTATTTCCGGGGAAAGATATTTCAGCCCCTGAGGATGTTATCCGCAAAATTAACGCCCTTGATGAAACATACGAGCGTGATAATCTTGTTAAAATTTATAATTATTTTCTTACCATCTGCAAATCTCCCGATGTGTTAATGAATCTTATCCGCTGTGAGGACAGGTTCCGTGATAAATCTTCTCTCAGCCCGCTTCTTGATATTCTTTTGTGGAAGATTGACAACGATAATCTTGATAAAGAAAAGTTCGTAAATGTACGGGCAATGTGCGCTAAAGCGATTGCCAACCTCAAAGATACCTCTGCAGTAACCCCGCTCTTATACTGCCTGAACAATAAAGATGAAAACTATAAAGTCCGTTTTGCCTGTGCGGATGCTCTGGGGCGGATAGGCGACAGGTATGCGGTTGCTCCGTTGATTGAGGTTATGAAAGATGAGGAAGAACGCTCTGTTTATTTAAGAGAATCTGCAGCATCTGCTCTGGGTATGATTGGTGATATGCGTGCCCTTGAGCCCCTCGTCAGTATTCTGGAAACCAAGCAGGGTATTATGGATAAATTTACATTCCTCAAAGAACGGGTTATCGAAGCCCTCGGGAAACTCCGCTGTGATAGTAACGACAGAGTGTTTAATGCTTTAAAAAGTTCTTTAATGGATGAGTCCGCGCAGATAAGAATTAACGCAATAGAAGCGCTGATGGACAGCGACAATCCTGATGCCTACGAGGTTATAAAACGCTGTCTGACGGACACCGATGACGAAGTTAAGAAAAATGCCCTTATTGCATTATATAATATGCGCGGACGCCGGATTCTTGATGAGGTTGTAAAAGAGCCGGATTATTCTGATTTTTTGAAAGTTGAGGCGGTTTCCTTGCTTGAGGAATATGAAACAGGAGATGATGACGGTATGGCAGGTCGAATGAGAGAGGATTTTGATGAATAAATCAATGGTACTTTTGTCCGGCGGACTGGATTCTCTTGTTAGCCTCGGGCTTTTGAAGGATGAATATAATGTTGATACTGCGTTGACTTTTGATTATGGTCAAAAATCCGCCGCAGATGAGATTACAGCTTCCGCAAAGATTTCTGTTTACTACGGTATCAGGCATGAGGTTATTTCGCTCGACTGGCTTAAAAGAATTACCCCGACGGCTCTTGTGTCGGAAAAAGCTGTTCCGTCAGGAGATCTTCTTGATAATCCCGAACAGTCGGCAAAACTTGTCTGGGTACCGAATAGAAACGGGCTTTTTTTGAATATTGCAGGAAGTTTTGCGGACGCTCAAAACTTTACTCATATTATAATAGGTGCCAATAAAGAGGAGGGCGCGACTTTCCCGGACAATACGCAGGAATTTATTGACAGTGTGAATAAAGAGTTTGAATATTCAACACAGATCCGCCCGAAAGTCATTTCACCCTTGATAAATTGCGATAAAAATGATATAGTTAGGTTGGCTTTAGAGCATGGTATTCCTCTGGAATATGTCAGAAGCTGCTACAGCGGGGGAGAAAAGCATTGCGGTGTGTGTGAATCCTGTGTAAGGCTAAAAAATGCGCTTATTCACAACGATGCTGATCGCTTTATAAAACTTCTTTTTTAAGATAAAGTATTAATTATGAAAACAAAGTTAATTGAACAGGAAATTAAATATGAAGGCTGGCAGCTTTCGCCGCACTGGATTTATAAGAACTTTAAAATTCAGGGGGATGCGATTGTTGCATTCAAAGGTGAATGCGATGTAAAGCTGGATGAAATGGTCGATATTGAAGATGTTATCAATAACGAACCTATTTACAGCAAATCCATGCTGAGTTTTATTTCGGAACAGTTTAATATCGGGCTTGTGGAGGGTGTTTTCAGACAAAGACTGCTTATCTGCATTATTAAAGAAGCGCTTGAGAAACGGGGGATTTCTCTCAGAAGAAGCGGTGATGATTTGTTCTTTAACGATAAAAAACTTACGGTTTCAATAGCCACAAAGTCTGTAAATTCAATACTTATTCATACAGGAATTAATATAGATTCAAACGGTGCCCCTGTAAAGGCTTGCGGGCTTGAGAATGATTTAGGTATAAGCGATATTGATGCTTTCGCAAATGAAATTCTCGAAAAATATTCGGAAGAAATCGATGATATAATTCTCGCAAGTACAAAAGTTAGAGGAGTATAATTTATGATTGATGATGAACCGAAACAGAGTACGCATATAAGTTATAAGGATTACAAAAAGCTGGTAAAACGTAACCCGCGGCAGAGTTTTATTCTGTTTGTATCGGTATTTTTTACGCTGCTTCTGGTATTTTTAGGCTTTGCAAAGCTTATGTCGCCGGATGTTGAGATTAATCTCGGGGATGATGCCACTGTTATGCAGGAAGATGAGGACGGAATAAGAGGCGGTGTAGATCACAGGCTTAAAGAAATCCAGATGGAAGATAATTTCGATGCAATCGGCGGGGAGGATCTTGCCGTAGAGGACGGCGGAAAGGTTATTATTCCAAAGACAAATGACGCGGAAGCAGATGAGAATGCTTTGCCGCAGGACGAAGAAGCAATTAATCTGGAGCTTCCGTCCGTACAGCAAAAAGAAGCAGAAACAGTGACTGTAACTCAAGAAACACCCGCACCGGCTCCTGCCGCACCGGAACCTCAGACTGCTGCGCAGCCCCCTGCAATTAACGCAAGAGTTGTTGTGGGTTTTTATTCTACTGCAGAGCAGGCGGAAGTTGCTAAAGGTATTTTACAGGATGCAGGGCTTGGAGTTTCTCCGTTTATCAGAAAAATGGGGAGCGGTTATACATTACAGGTAGGCTCTTATAACTCGAAAGATACCGCAATGAATGTTGCGAACGAACTTTTAATTAAAAATTACCCTGCACGGGTTATTGTCGAGCAGAAATAGAATTTGCGCGGCGTGATTGTTTGTGCTAAGCTTTAGATACGATAAGGAGAAGCTATGGAAAGTTTAAGAGATAAATATGAAGTTGTTATAGGGCTGGAAGTTCACGCACAGTTGAAAACTAAATCAAAAATATTTGCTCCGGACGGAACTGAATTTGGAAAAGAACCTAATTCCGAAACAAGTCCGATTACTTTAGGGATGCCGGGCGTTCTGCCTGTTTTAAACAGAGAAGTTGTAAATATGGGAATTCTGACAGGGCTTGCGCTGAATTGTGAAATCCCTGCAAGATGCAAGTTTGACAGAAAACAGTATTTTTACCCTGATTTGCCGAAAGGCTATCAGATTTCGCAGTATGATGAACCTATCTGTGTAAACGGTCATATTGATATTAAGGGTAAAAGAATAGGGATTACCCGTGCGCACTTAGAAGAAGATGCAGGGAAACTTGTTCACGCTGGCGCTGCAGGTATTGCAGGCTCAAGCTATTCTTTAGTTGACCTTAACAGAGCAGGAACTCCGTTACTGGAAATCGTATCAGAACCTGATATGAGAAGTTCTGACGAAGCCAGAGCTTATATGGAGGAACTCAGAAATATAGTAAGATACATAGGTGTTTGCGACGGCAACCTTGAAGAAGGGTCAATGAGATGCGACGCTAATATCTCTGTTATGCCGAAAGGTTCAAAAGTTTTCGGTACACGTGCAGAAATCAAAAACGTAAATAGTTTTTCAGCTCTTCAAAGAGCTATTGAATACGAAATAGACAGACAAATTGATATTGTTGAAGAAGGCGGAAAAGTCGTTCAGGAAACACGCCTCTGGGATGATAATGCACGCGAAACCCGTTCGATGAGAGGGAAAGAAGATGCACATGACTACAGATACTTCCCGGAACCTGACTTGATGCCTCTGGAAATTTCCAGAGAATGGGTTGAAGAAATCCGTTCCAAAATGCCGGAACTTCCTGAACAAAAACGTCAGAGATATATGGGGTTAGGCTTAAGTGAATACGATGCAAGTGTAATCGTTGAACAAATGGGGCTTGCACTTTTCTTTGATAAGGTTCTTGAATTAGGTGCAACTCCAAAGATTGCCGTAAACTTCATTATGGGCGAAATTGCGGCTTATCTTAAAGAAGAACATAAAGAAATCACCGAAACTAAATTAACTCCGGAAAACCTTGTAGAATTAATTGCTTTAATTGAAAAAAATACAATTTCTAATAATATCGGGAAACAAATTATTGTTGATATGATGAAGGACGGCACAAAGGCTTCTGAAATTGTTGAAAAACGCGGATTGAGCCAGATTTCTGATGAAGGCGCAATCAAGGAAGTCTGTGAAAAAGTTGTTGCAGCAAATCCTAAAGAGGTTGAAGCTTACAAAAAAGGAAAAGTTCAGCTTCTCGGCTTCTTTGTAGGACAGGTTATGAAAGAAACAAAAGGCCGCGCTAATCCAAAAGCCGTTAACGAGCTATTGAAAGAAATTCTTGGATAAATTTTTCCCCTCCCCCCTGAGGGAGGGTAGATTTTTAATTTCAGGGTGGAATGTTATGTTTTTTAAAAAGAATACAAAATCCAGTATGGAAACTGAAATTTTTGAACAGGCATCAGTTCTTGATAACCTGCTCAAAATCCATATTAATGATAATAATTACATACTGTTTGATATTCCGGCAGATGTATCTAAGATTGTTATCGTCGCAAGCGGTTCTTCTTACCATTGCGCAAGATTTACCGCGGATTTGTTCGGAAATGTTGCCGGCATGGAGGCGCGTGCTATTTATTCAAGCGAGTTTCTCCTGAAATCTGCAGTGCCGCATGAAAATGATATTCTCTATGTTTTTATAACACAGTCAGGCGAAACCTCGGATACAAATTCAGCCCTCAAAAAAGCAAAAGAACTCGGTATGCGTACACTTTGTGTTACAAACAAGAAAGATTCCACAATCTGGCAGGCTGCTGATTTTAAAATAGACTGCTGCGCAGGTGAAGAAAAAAGTATTGCCGCGACAAAATCGCTCACCTCACAAATGTTATGCTGTACACTCCTTGTGCTGAAATATGCAGCGCTTAAGGGGCAGGATATTTCTGTGTATATAGAACAGTTAAAATTCCTTTCAGGTGCGGTTGAGGATACTTATAACCTGCATTCAAAGATTAAAGTTATGGCAAAGTTCCTCTCTAAGTTCAAAAATATTGTAATAACAGCTGACGGAATTTCTTACGCAATTGCAAAAGAGGCTTCTTTAAAAATCAAGGAAACTTCTTATATAAATGTATATTCAAATATTCTGGGCGAGTTTATGCACGGTCATGTAGCTGTGTTGAATAACCGTCCTGCAATGATTCATATTTCCGTAAATGAATTGAGTTATACGGCAATAAAGAATCTTAATAAAATACAGGAGGATTACAACCCGCCACTGTGTATTATAGGAAATTCTAATGAAAAAGTTGCGGCTGATTATAATGTTAATATACAATGCGAAAGTGAGATTGTGAAAATATTCTGTGTTGTTGTTATAATTCAACTTCTTGCGCTCGAGATTGCGAAATGCCTCGGGCGGAATGTCGACAAACCTCACGGGCTTAATAAGGTTGTGCGGTAGCGAACCCTCTCCCGAATTTCTAATGTTCGAACTAAAGTTCGAGCGTTAGAAATTCGGGAGAGGGTTTCAAATCTTCCCGAGGCTTTTAAGAAATTTGTAAGTTATCAGTGTGGTTTCCGGATCCTTCTGCAGTTTTTCTATAATTGTATTTACTATTGTGTTGTAGTCGTTAAAATGTGAAAATTGAAAAAGTTCAGAAATTTCAATGTTTAAAATCTCACTTATTTTAACAAGATTTTCAGGTTTCGGAAAAGACAATCCGTTTTCAATTCTTGAATAATTTTCCGGCTGGATACCAATTCCTTCTGCCATTTTTTCCTGTGTTAATTCTTTTCTGGTACGTATTTCTCTAAGTCTTTTTCCGAACTTTTTCTTTATATCCATTTTTTTATTAAACCTTTATTTAAATATTTATTTAAGAATGTATTGCGTCAATAAATATGATGTATTGCATTAATATACTTGATGTGTTACAATAAGAATATAAAAATATATTGATGTATGAAAGGATGTTGTATGAAAAACGGGTTTACTTTAGCGGAGGTTCTCATAACACTTGGAATAATCGGGGTTGTTGCTGCCATGACATTGCCAACACTTATACAAAAAAATCAGGACAAAGTTACCGTGACAAAACTCAAAAAGATGTACAGTATACTATCACAGTCATACCAGTTTGCTGTGAAAGATTACGGAACGCCTGATTTGTGGGGATTTGGTCAGAGAGATGAAGGTGCTGAGGATGAAGATGATCTCGGATACGAGGCAGAAAATGCAAAGATAGTAAAAGATAAATTATTTGCTCAGGTAAAAAATATAAAAATATGTGATGCAGGTTTAAAAAAAGCAGAATGTGGTCTGGCTGATAAGTATTATTATGAAAATGGTTCTGTTGTCGGGGCATTTAGCAGTCAGATTTCATCATTATCAATGATTGACGGAAGTTCTATTATGGTACTTGTCAACAGCGGCAGCTGTACAAACGCTAGAGGCCCGGGCAAGCATTTGTCAAATATCTGTGCATGGGTCTTTGTTGACTTAAACGGTAAAAATGCACCTAATACAATGGGGCGGGATGTTTTTGGCTTTTATCTTACAAAATACGGATTTATTCCTGACGGAACAAAGGATGAAACGCGATATGATTTCAAGCACAGTACCGGTCACGGGCGTACTGCGTGGGTAATTTATAATGAAAATTTGGATTATTTAAAATGTCCTGACAAATTAGATTGGGACGGAAAAACCAGCTGCAAATAAAAAAGCGGTCAGACTGACCGCTTTTTTTAGAATTGTTTTAAAAATCTAATATCATCGTTGAAGAATAATCTTATATCATCAATAGCATACTTGAGCATTGCAAGTCTTTCAACGCCCATTCCGAAAGCAAAGCCTGTATATACTTCCGGATCAATACCGACATTTTTTAAAACATTCGGATCAACCATTCCGCAGCCGAGAACTTCAAGCCAGCCGGTACCGGAGCAGGTGCGACAGCCTTTGCCTTCACACATAATACATTGAACGTCAACTTCTGCAGAAGGTTCTGTGAACGGGAAGAAACTGCTTCTGAAGCGTGTCGGACGGCTTGCTCCGAAGTATATTCTGATAAATTCGTTCAATACACCCTTCAAATCCCCGAAGGTAATATCTTTATCCACATACAAACCTTCAATCTGATGGAAGAAGTTGTTTTTGCGTGCGTTAATGTTTTCGTTTCTGTAAACTCTGCCCGGCGCAATTACTCTTATCGGAGGTTTTGCATTTTCCATAGCATGAATCTGTGCGCCCGAGGTCTGGCTTCTTAATACTACATTCTGCGCGATTGTAGTGTAAAATGTATCCTGAACATCACGTGCCGGATGGTCTTTCGGAACATTAAGCGCGTCAAAGTTGTAATAATCCGTTTCCACTTCCGGCGACTGGCTGTCCGGAACAACTGAAAAACCGAGGCTCTGCAAAATTGATACAAGCTCATTCGTTGTAGAAGTTATCGGGTGAACTTTGCCGCGCGGAATAAATTTTCCCGGTAGCGTAACATCAATTCTCTCTTTCAAAAGTCTGGCATCGAGTTCTTTTTTATAGAATTCGTTGTGCTTTTCACTTAAAGATGCTTCAAGTTTACGGGTAATTTCGTTTGCAAGCGAACCGACAATCCTTTTATCTTCATCTGATAAATTTTTCAGGTTCTTTTTTATTTCGTTAAATTCGCCTTTTCTGCTAAGGTATTTTGTTCTGATTTCATCAATGTCGCTGATTGATTGAGCTTTAGATAAATCAGCAGAGGCACTTGCATATATTTTTTCCAGTTGTTCTTTCATTTTATTCCTCTTTTAGTCGTTATATCTAAGAATTTCGTTGGATAATTTTTCGTTTCTAATTGTTGTAGCAGGCCCGTGTCCCGGATAGACAAGAATATCTCCGTTTAATTCGAAAAGAACATCTTTAATACTGTGTACAAGTTTTTTGATGTTCCCGCCGAACAGGTCGGTTCTGCCAAAGTTCTGACAGAAAAGCGTGTCTCCGGAGAACAGCATTTCATCATCGACAAGAAAACACATTCCGCCTTCTGTATGCCCCGGAGTCGGAATGGCTTTTATCGTGTGTTCACCTATAGTAAATTCCTGCCAGTCCTGTATCCGTCCTTTAATATCCGGAACTTCAAGAACAGGAAGGTTTGCAATTCTGGTAACCATATTATTTATATTATCAGTTAGGATTGTATCTGCCTGATTAATATAAGCATCAACATTCAACGCTTTAATCATTTCATTTACGCCGAGTACGTGATCAAAGTGTCCGTGGGTTAAAAGAATACATTTTACCTTTGCACCGAGTTTTGTTATGTCCTCAACAATTCGTTGTTTGTATTCGGAGCAATCAATAAGCACTGCTTCTTTGGAAACTTTATCCATCAACAGATAATTGTTGGCATCAAACGGCCCCGCAATATAAGTATTCAGAATCATTTTTTACCGCCTTATCAATTCAAATATGTCTTTACAAGTTTTAAAAAGTTTTTCCGCATTATCCAGAGCTATCATATTAGGCCCGTCACAGAGAGCTTTGTCCGGTTCAGGGTGAACCTCAAAAAACAGAGCATCAGCCCCTGCAGCCATTGCAGCTTTTGCAAGGTAAGGCACAAACCTTCTGTCCCCGCCGGAGGAGCAGCCGTTTGCCCCGGGAAGCTGTACGCTGTGTGTTGCATCAAATATAACAGGATATCCGAAGCCCTGCATTATCGGGATTGCGCGAAAATCCACCACAAGGTTATTATAACCGAAAGAGGTGCCCCTGTCTGTTACTAGTATTTTGTTATTTCCGCTGTCCTCAACTTTTTTAATCAGCGGCCCCATCTGTTCCGGTGCTAAGAATTGGCCCTTTTTTATGTTAACGATTTTGCCGGTTTTTGCTGCTGCAACAAGAAGATCAGTTTGCCTGCATAAGAATGCCGGAATTTGTAAAATATCTGCAACTTCAGCCGCAGGTGCAGCCTGATCAGGAGTGTGAATATCTGTTACTACCGGAAGATTAAATTCTTTTTTGACTTTCAAGAGCATCTCAAGCCCTTTTTCAATTCCGGGCCCTCTGAATGATGTTATCGAGGAGCGGTTTGCTTTGTCAAAAGAAGATTTGAAAACGAAATTTATCCCGAGTTTTTCAGTAATTTCTTTTAACTTTTCCGCTGTTCTGTTTAAAATTTCCTGACTTTCTATTACGCATGGGCCGGCAAGTATTGTAAGTTTATCCGCGCCTATTTCAAAATCTCTTAGTTTAATTCTCTTAATATCCATATTCTTATTATATGTAAAATAACTCAATAGTGCAAGAAAACTTTACTGTTTTAATTAATTATGTTAAAATCTGTCTGTAGGGAGAGAAAAATGAATACCAAAATTACAAATCTGAATAACAATATTGAAGTTTTTTATAAAAGAAACGAAAATACACCGCGGGTTGCGCTGTGTATGAATTTTTCAATTAATAATCCTGAGAAAAATACCGGAAGTTATGTTCTTATGACGAGACTTTTGCTGCAGGGCACAAAAAACAGGACGGCAGAGCAGCTTGCAGAGGAACTTGATGCTTATGCTATCGAGTTTTCTAATGAATTGAAGCAGGATTATTTGCGTTGCAGATTTGTTTGCTTAAATGAAGATTTCTCAAAGGCTCTTGAGATTATGACAGACGTTATAAAAAATTCGACCTTTGAAGAATTTGATAAAGAACTTGCAAAAATGGAAGGCGAGATTACTGCGGAACTTGATTCTCCGCGTGCTAAAGTTTCGGACGGATATTACAGAACAATGTTTGAAAATCATCCTTACGGCAACACTTATTCAAAAATTCTTGAAAATATCAAAAATATTACAAAGCAGGATGTGGTAGATGCTTACAATTCTATAATTAATAACAGCAAAAAAGTTATAACCTTTGTCGGAGATCTTCCTTATGAGGAAGTTTTACATGAATTGAACGATAATCTCGGAAATCTCTCAAATGAAAAGGATGAGAAATCGCTTAAGCCTGTTGAGCATTTAACTTCCGGCAAAAATAAAGAAATTTTAAAACCGGACGCCAATCAGGCGCACCTTTTGAAGGGATGGATTGTTCCTTCTTATAAAGATGCTGATTATCCGGCTCTTGTGCTTTTGAATATAATTCTAGGAGCGTCCGGACTATCATCAAGGCTGTTTCTGGAATTAAGAGATAAAAAGGGGCTTGCTTATGTTGTGAGAAGTTCGTATGAGCCGATGGCTCTTTGCGGAAACTTTTCTATTTACATTGCAACTGAGCCTAATAATATCGAGGTTTCTCTTGCCGGCTTTAGAGAGGAAATTGAAAAAATTAAATCAATTCCGGTGAGTGAGGAAGAACTGGAAAACGCCAAAAACAACATTGCCGGTAAATGGGCATTTTCAACTGAAACAAACAACAGTCAGGCATGTTTGCTTGCCCATTACGGAATAAACGGGCTGGGGTTTGATTTCCTTGAGAGAACTAAAGAAGCTGTGAAAAGAGTTACGCCGGAACAGCTTCAGCAGTGTGCACAAAAATATTTTACTGATAATTATGTTTATGCTGTTTTGAAACCTTAACCATATCAGGCAATGGCTGAATTTGACTATTTAAGGAATAATGAGTTCCGGGAGAATTGTCTTGAAACTCATTGTGGTGTTAATTTTAATTTGCTTTCTTGCCTGTCCGGTAAACGCAGGAGAATACAAAATTCTCTATGCACAATCTGGAATTAATGCAAGCATGCCCTCAGTTCAGGCTTATTTTGAAAAGGCGCTTCCCTTAAAAAATACGATTACCTATACGCAGGTGCCGCGCGGTTTGATAGTAAGCATAGAGGAAAGCGAGTTTTTTGAGCCGGAAAGTATTACCCTCAAGCCAAGTGGAAAATTTCTTCTTGATACGATTGCAGTAATTCTTGAAAAATTTGATAACCCGTGCGTTGTTGAGAGTCATACAGATGAACCGGTTTCCGGCATGGGAGCGCTGAAACATGACTGGGAACTTACTATTATGAGGGCTAACGCAATTGTTGATTATCTTGTAATAAAAAATAAGCTTCCCTACAGGCGGGTTTTCCCTCTTGGTTATGGAGAAATTATGCCTTTTAACGACAATGTTGCAGCCCGTAATTTCAGTGACAGACGGGTTGATTTTGTAATCTTTGACAACAGTATTGAACGTTAGGCAACAATACTTTTTCTTAAACGGGAAGATCTGTTTTCGCTGAGGATATTTTTAAGCTTCATGATTGCCTGTGCGTGAAGCTGGCACACTCTGGATTCTGACATGTTAATAGTCGCACCTATTTCCTTGAGTGTCATGTTTTCCTGATAGTAAAGAACCATTATGACGCGTTCTCTTTCAGGAAGTCTGCGGAGAGCTTTTTCAAGTTCCTCTTTAATATTTTTTTCTTCCATGTTTTCCTGAGGGGTAAGCTTTCCGGTATCTTGAATTGTGTCAATAATTTCAACACTGTCGTCAGTATTGCCGCGTTTTTCGTAAATGGATGTCATTGTCGTATCTTCTGCCATAATCTGGTTTACTTTTTCAGCATCCATATTCAGGTAATTCGCAATTTCTGTAGTGGTAGGCATTCGCCCGAGTTCCTGTTTTAAGGTTTCCTGAGCGTTTTTAATATCTTTAATCTTTTTTCTGACACTTCTCGGCAGAAAATCTTCCGAGCGAATTTTGTCTAAAATTGCACCGCGTATTCTTATTAGTGCATAGGTTTCAAATCTGGTATTTTTTTGCGGTGAGTATCTTTCTATTGCGTTAATCAAACCCTCAACACCATAGCCTGCAATATCCTCTATTGAAATTGTGGCAGGCAGCGTAACTTTTACACGTCCTACTACATAGCGGATTAAGTATATATACTGCACAATCAAAGTATCTCTAACTTCCTTGTTAGATTTGTCTTTAAAATATTTTTCCCACAACGCTATTAATTCATCCTCGCTAAGTCTTTTAATATTGTTGTAAGATGTGAAATCAAAACTTTGATTCATTAATCCACCCGAAGTTTGTGTAACATTTCTTTACATTACTATTCTATACCATCTGCCCGCTCTCACATCATTTAAAAAGAGGAAAAGTTTTTTAATTACTAAAGTTTGTGATGTAGTAGCAAAAAAATTTTTGTTCAAGTATTATATCAATAAACTTGTGTAAAAACTTTAAGGAGAAATTATGATTCAACCGGTAAACAACAATCAGAGAACAGCATTATACACAGGAGCAGGACTTGGCGCTGGAGCTATAGCCGGCGGTATCACAGGGTATTTTACAAAACCTTATATGAAAGATAACTCTGTTACAGATGAGTTTGTATACAAATGTATGGATAATGAGATCGACGAAATGGTTGAAGAACATAAAAAACTGCTTGCCGGCTTGAAACAGCTCCGGGAAACCGGTTCAATAGACGGAATTTCTGATGATATGCTTAAGCAAATTGGCGAAGAGGATGACGTTGATTTAAAAGCACTATCTGGTCAAGAAAGAAAGGCTTGGGCTGACAAATTTGTTAAAGATGGTTTTGAAGAATTTGGGGTGGATAATTTTGAAGACCTTTCCAAAAAAGTTTTGGAAGATACAAAAAAGGGACTTGTTGTGAATCAGAAAAAGGCTATAAATGCTTATGACGATTTGATATTTGCGGAAGGAACAGCTCCGGAAAAGATGAAAGAAACTTTAAAAGCCCATGTTGATATGTTTGATTTTGATGACCATTTTCCTAATACGTCGCTGGATGAGGCGATTGATGCTGCCGTTGACGGCAAACCTGTCAGCGAAGTAAATAAATTTATTCTGGATGAAAAACAACAGGCTCAGGAATGTTTTAATTCAGGGATTAATCATCATAAAAATTTAATTAATGAATATCTCGCATCGAAAAAAGAAGGAAAACCGGGCAAAAATCTTGAAAGAGTTTTCTCTGAAGATGAACTAAAAGTTTTCGGGAAAAAAATTGATAAACTTGTTAAAAATGCGAAATTAAAAGCTGCAGGAAAGTGGGCTGCAATAAGCGGAGGTGCTCTTGCAGTAGTCGGTGCCGGCGTTGCGCTTCTGACCGGCAAGAAAAAAGCTTAAGCTAACCTTTGAAATACAAAAGCGGGCTGCTTGAAATTCATGCAGCTATCAGTTTGCCTGTCCGGGGCATTTTGAACCTGTCACGCAAAGGTGAATTTTTAAGCCTCGTTCTCCTGCGTATACTCCGGCGTGCAGAAATGCCTTCTCCGCTAAAATTTACGGTTTTAACTCCGGCAGCCGCCAAATTCAAAAACAGTTTTATTTAAAACTCGCAGATACTTTCCTTTTCTGCCCCAGCGGAACTGGAAAATTTCCTGTCTTGATCGGTGATTTTTGTATGGGGTTTGTTTCCTGATTTCGTTATACAGTTTTGCAAAAGGCAGATTTTCCTGCGGAGCGCGCCATGGTTTTTTGAGAAAATGAATAATTAATGGTGTTTCTTTTTCTTCTTTATATACGGATAATTCTTTTTTAACATCGTCTGCAAGGTTATCCCATGTGTTATCATGAAGAACCATGAAATTATATTTTGGTTCCAGAATTTTTATTCTGTCATGGCAGACGTAGTTTATGCAATCCTGATCCGGAAATGCAAAAGTTCTTTCTTTTAAACTTTTATATATTTTTTCTTCAATTTTATCGTCCCGCATAAGTTTCAAATTCATCAAAAGCATTCCGCTGTTGATATATTTTTTCATTTCTACGGTGTTCCACCCGATTGCGGTTTCAAAGTAATCTTTTATAATGATAGTATTGTTGTCGCCTAACGGTACAGTGTTTCCTGCATTTATGTCAGAGATTAGCCCGTAGTCATGAACCCCTGCAAGGTAATATCCGTCCAAATTTTGATTATAAAATTGTGTTAAATCTCCTGTCACCATTGTGTCGGCATCTAAAAATAAAATTCTTTCATCCTGACAAATTGAAGGAAGTGCAAGCGGAAAATAAACCGCACATGATTTCCACAAACCGGTAAACAGATTGCTGAACTTTCCTGTCATATCAATCCAGCATATCTGCCCCCCCCTGAGAGATTCAATCATATCCGTAATTTTAGCCATATCTGATTTCTTTAAATTTTCATACATCAGATAAAATTTGACATCCTTGTTGTGATGCAGAATTGATTTTATTGCAGCAGCTGCATAAGGTGCAAAATTACTGTCGAAGCCAAGTGCGATATTAATCATTCTCGTTTTCTTCTCCGGTCTTTTCTTCTTCTTTAGGTGTTCTTATAATTTCAACTTTTGTAACCCTTGCGCCGTCAACTTCTTTTACAATAAATGTCAAATCGCTGAATGTAACAGAATCCCCGACTTCTGCAAGTCTGCCAAGTAGTTTCACAACCAGACCGCCTATTGTGTCAATATCTTCATCGTCAACGGTTTCTTCCGGAATGTTAAAAAACTCTGCCATCTCATCAATTCTCATCATGGCATTTGCAATGTATTTATTTTCATCAAGTTCTTTTATGTCGACTTCTTCTTCCTCGTCAAATTCGTCCTGCACTTCGCCAAAAATTTCTTCGAGAACATCTTCCAGAGTAATAAGCCCTGAAGTTCCGCCAAACTCGTCTACAACAATTGCCATCTGCCCTTTTCTTTTCTTAAATTCAAGAACAAGATTGTCCATAGTAATTGTTTCAGGAACCATAAGAACTTCACGCAAAAGTTCTTTAATCGGGCGCTCCTGATTTTTTATTGAAAGTGCATACAAATCCTTAACATGGATTAATCCTGTAATGTGGTCAATGTCGTCACTGTAAACAGGGTATCTTGTGTACTGGCTTTCGGCAGCAAGGTTAGTCAATTCTTCAAAAGACATATCTTCAGGAATACATACCATATCAGTTCTCGGTATCATTACCTGTTTTGCTGTTAAATCCGAAAACTTAAATACATTATGAAGCATGTCTTTTTCTGTTTCGTTAAGTACTCCGCCGTTGTAGCTTGCGTTAACCAGCATGTCGAGTTCTTCTGTCGAATGAACAAGAGAACCTTTATGAGAATGCGGAATGTGCATCATATTTAAAAGAGAGTTTCCGAACCCGTTCAAAAGCCAGATAAACGGATTAAAAATGAATGTGATAAACTGCATCGGTCTTGCCACAACAAGTGCAGTTGATTCTGTGTATTCAAGCGCAATTGATTTCGGAATAAGTTCGCCGATTACAACGTGTAAAAATGTAATTAATGCAAATGATATAGAAACTGAAACTGTATGGGTTGCAACAGACTGGCTTATCCCCGGCAAAAATGCAAAAATCGGTTCAATAATTGCAGCAAGGGTTCCTTCTCCTACCCAGCCTAAGCCGATACTTGAAATTGTAACACCCAGTTGCACTGCGGCAATAAATTTATCTAAATCTTTCAATGCTTCAAGCGCAATCTTTGCATTAAAGTTTCCTTCATTTACAAGCTGTTCAATACGGGTTTTTCTCACCTTTACCATTGCAAATTCTGAGGATACAAAAAATCCGTTTGAAAGAAGTAAAAATACAATCAATATTAAATTGAATATGATACCAATATTAAACGTTTCACTCATTTATTTTTTATCTCTCTTAAATAATTCAAATGTACTGTATTAATTATATTATTATCCGGTAAAAAAATCAATAATATTTTATTTGACATCAAGTTCTCTGAGTTGTGTATAAATCATCGGAGAAAAGCCTTTTGTGGTGACGACATCAATGATTTTATACTGGTTAGGCAAGGCAAGAAGCGACGGAGAATTTATGTGGTAAATCCCATCCTGCATTTTTTCGGAATTCATATGGAAATGACCGGAAATAAGGGCAATTACATTGGAATGTTTTTTTAAAAGTTCAAGATATTCTTCTGCTTTATATGTTCCGTGCGAGGTAGAAGGCTTCGGCTCAAGCAGTGGAAAATGCTGGCAGATTATAACAGGTTTTTTTGCGTATTTTGTCAGCTGTTTATCAAGCCATTCAAGTGTGTTTGCCTTAAAATATCCTGTTGTCCCCGGAATTACCTCTTTTGCCCCGTCAACTACAATGAATACGAATTCACCCTTTTTGAACACATAATTAGGAGTTTTGTATTTGAATAAAAAATTGTTTTGTTTTACTATTTCAAAATATCTTTCTTTGGAAAGTCCGTTTGATTTAAAAACATCATGGTTCCCTATGATAAGATAATAAGGGACATCGAGTTTGTTTGCAATTCTTGTGAAGGCGGCAACATCCCCGGGTTCAGGGTCGTTAATGTTGTCGCCGGAAAAAATCACAAACGACACATTGTCAAGTTTGTTAATATCTTTCACCGCACTCTCAAGTACACGTCTGGAATAATCATTTTCTTTAGTGAAATGAGCATCCGATACCTGTACAAATCTTATCTCGCCGGCATCAGCCGCAGTAAAAATTCCAAGGGAAATTAATATTAGCGAAATAATTATATTTTTTTTCATCTGAAATACTCCATTATGTGATAGAAATTATTATAACACAAATGAAGTTTGCATGCTAAAATATGAACAAAGGAACGTGTTATGAGATTGGATAAATTTTTAAAAGTTTCAAGGCTGATAAAAAGACGAACCGTGGCAAATGAAGTGTCGGATAACGGCAGAATTTCTGTTAACGGTAATCCTGCAAAAGCTGGAAAACAGTTAAAAGAAGGTGATATAATAAAAATTGAATATGCAAACAGAACAGTTGCCGTAAAAGTCATGCGTATACCTGTTAATAATGTTAGTATTCAAGAAGCCCCGACACTTTATGAAGAAATTAAATAAAATTTTTCTTGAAAATTTTTTTGTTTTTGTTAGAATATTTCCTGTCAATAATCTGCTTTTTTTTTGTAAAGATTTTGGGATTTAAATTAAATATTATCCAAGTTATTTATTGTAAAAAAATGTAAAGTAACTTATTCTAAATGGCAAAAAAAAGTTTTGACGCCTGTTATATTAACTGACCAATCGTGTGTGGAGTAAAGATGATTTTACCGATTACAAACCGCTACAGCCGCATAAATTTTTCTGCCGGAGAGAATGACGACAAAAACGACGACAACAAACTCCCTTACACTCATGATACAGTTCTAAAAAATACATTTTCAAACCGTATGCGTATCGGTTTTGATAAATTTACAAACGCCATGACACTGTATCCTACAAAAGGGTTGAAAGGCAGTAAAAATGCTAACTTTTATGAGTTTTTGACAATGGGTATGGTGCCGTATCTCATTGGCAGCGGCATGCTCATGGCTGTTTTTAATGCCGTAAACAAAAAATTTGAACATTCCGCACAGAAAACAGCCGTTCCGTTAGGCAAGAAGATGGCGCTCGGTGTTTTGTTCTACGGTATTATGAAGGAGGTTTCAAAATCATTTGTTACGCGTCCGGTTAACTGGATTACCGGTGTTGACACAGAACTGCCTTACGCAAAGGTCATCTATGAACTTCCTGATAACGTAAACGACACGGATATTACAAGTATTGAATACCATAAAGTTTTTGAAAGTGTAGAGTTCCCGCGCTGGGATTTGCTTTACTGTGATGAAACCAAAGGCGAAAAACGAAATAAATACTATGACAGGGTCGCAAGAAAACTCGGTATGGGTAAAAACTTAAAAGATTCAGATCAGGAAGTTAAACCTAGAATAAAAGAGATTGTTGTAAAAACAAATCTGGCTAAGAATGTATCATCGTATCTGTGGGCAGCAGTGGGTGTCGGGCTGGCATTCCAGGAACCATGGGATAAATTGTTCAACGTAAAAGGTTTCAAAAAATCAACCTCGCAATTCTTTGAAAGCCTCGGCGACAGCGTAATAAGTTTCTTTAAAGGCGACGGCAAGCAGTTCTTCGGTAAACACAGCGGTAAACTTCTTTTCGGTGCTGCAGCTCTGTCATCAATGCTCGGTGTTGTTAACGTTGTTGCAAGCTCTCATAGACCGTCCAAGCTTGACAGCGCAGACATTATAGAAAAAGACAGAAAGTATGTGGTGAACTAATATGAAAACAAATTTAATTCAAAACTACATACATCAGTATAAAACACGGCAGCAAAATAAGGAGCCGGAGGTTAAGGTTATTACCCCTAAAAAGGCGAAACCGGATTTTGATATTAACCGAGAACTTGCTAACAGAACTTTTATTAAACCGTTAAAAGGGCAGGGGCATATTGTAAAAAGTAATATATTTACAGCGCCGGCAATATTTTTGAAAGATACAATTTATGATGTAAAAGCTTTACATGACGGTTTAAAAGGTGATGCAAACGACCACCAGCTCGGCAAATTAAATGACCTTGGAATGAAGCTCGGCGGTCTTGCTATTGCCTCTTATCTTTATACAAAAAGACAAACTCCTATGACAAAGGGGATGGAATTTGTCGGGCTGGCTTCATTCTTTGCCTCAATGGCTTTGTGGCCTAAGATTGCAATTCAGCTTCCGGCAAAGCTTATTCACGGCGTGAATGTAATGCCTGAATATGAAGATAGTTTCGGACGTAAAAAGCCTTTCTATCAGGATCCTCAGTTTATACCGTGGGATTTATATTCTGATAAAGAAATCAACAAAATCGGCGACAGGTTGAGAGTTCCCCGCGATATTCCGAACAGACGCGACTTCATTGAAGAAAAGATGAGAAAACTTGCCCTGCAAAATAATACTCTCTGGATGCTGACTGCAGGTTTTGCAACTCCTGTAATGAGTGCTCTTATCTGCAACAAGGTTGAACCTTATCTTTTGAAAATTCAGGATAGAATAAGGCTTAAAAAAGCCGAGAACCTTTTGAATCATTTTCCTAAAGAAACAGCAAAAGCTAAATCCGATATAATTGACAGAACTCTTGACGATTTAATTGAGCTTCATAAGGACGAACCTATTACGGATGAGCTGCTTCATAGAATTACAAAAACCGCAGGCTACGGATTCGATCCGGAAACCTCAAAAGTGATGGAAGCCGATTTGCATAAACTTCTTGTTTCGGAAAACCCTAAATATACAATTACCCGAACTAATATACCGCTGATTACACGCGGGATTCGCAAGGAACTGGAAAAAGCACATATAGACGAAAGTATAATAAATGCTATTATACCTGATGATGATACATTTATCAAATATTTTGATTCAAAAGGCTTTACAGGCAGGGTTATTTCATCATACTCGCCTAACGGCAGCGAAATAGCGGTACAGGATGTTGTAGATACCATAGATTCTATTATCAGAGGGAATATTAACAGGTATAACTCTGCTGCAATTCAAAAAGGCAGTGCAATAATTGATGAAGTGGATCAAGAAATTATTTTTGACCGGCTTTATAAAGGAACAGCAAAAGAAAACCCTATTACCAAAATATTATTCAAAAATCCTGCTGCAGTTCTTGATATGAATGCACAGAAAACTATAAGAAAAGTTGCCGGAATAATGACTGACCTTAATGCAAAAAGAACAGTTCTTAACCGGTATGTATATACAAAATTTGCTGCGGCACCGGAAATGGGACTTTCTGCTTACTGGGGATATGTGGCAAACGACCTTCCTGAAATTTTCGGATTTACGGAAAAAGATTTAAAAATCACAAGACATGACCGTGAAATTATGTACAGAGTTTTCAGGGCTAAAATGGAAAATATTGCGTCGGATGATAAAGCTTACAAACGGGTTCTTTCTGCAATTGCAAACAGGGTTGCACAGATTGAAAGAGTTGCGGAGGGCGGAGAGATTTCGCCGAAGTACATAGAACATGCCGATGCTACCTTCAGGGCTGCGGCAGCTTCTTTTGACGGTATGGGGATGCACTCCACTGCCGAAGCTCTTATCGGACGTAACGGAAGTGATTACGGATCTTTACTTGCAGCACAAAAATCCTATATCAGAAACAGATTAACCGGTGTTAAAAACTCATTTGCACGTTTGATTAATACTCTTGATTTATACAGAAGGGTAGCCACACTTAAACACCTTGACTCTCTGAATAATCTTCCGCTTGAAGTAAAAGAAGAACTTGTTGAACACTGCAAGACTTTCACAATGCAAGGGCATTCATGCGATTTTGAAACAAAATTAAACTGTCTCAGAAACAGTACCCCAGATCCGGAACAGGGTGAACTTATCGTAAAAGACGGCAAGGTTCAGAACCAGAAGATGAATAAGAATAAGAAAATTGCAAAAGTTGAGGTCACAAATGATGAAGAATTCTTTAAACGGGCAATGGGGCTTGTTTATGAATGTCCTTACAGCGATGATACAAGAAAGATACTTGAAAACAATGGTATTTTAAAACTGGTTGATGAGCACAGGCATGATATGGCTTATGATGTCGGTGACAGTGAATACTTTGCGCAGAAGTATCATGTATTCCACGGAACCCCTTCTTATGCAACTTCTGAACGTAAATTCTGGGTAACCGGCAGCGCACCGGATGAATTGATGTACAAGACCTGCAAGCAGAAGTTTAATACAAAAACATGGCTCAAAACATTCGGAAAAGTCGGCGGTATATTGTTAGGTGTTACCGTACTTGCGCAATTCTTCCTCGGAAGAATGAAAACACCGGAAAGGACACAAAATAAAGGTTAATAATTATGATTAATACAAATTTATTGACTCAACATTTGAATAATATCAAACATAAGCTTGTGTCTTATCCTGAGGCGGAGCAGTTTGACGAAACCCCGAAACACAAAAAACACGGTTCCAATTTAATTGCGGCATATCTTACAAGTCTTGCCGCAATCAACAAACCTGCGGTAAAAACTTCTCAAACACAGCAGGCACAGCCATCAACTCCTGTTCAGGAAAGCAAGGAAGTTAAACATATCATCTATAAAAATAATCTCCGTACAATGATGCAGAATAATGAAGCCAATATTCTGGCTATTGTTCCACGTACTTTTAATGCAAAAGACTTGAATGGCAATGGTTACATTGATAACGGAGAAGAAAACGGAACATTCCTGAATGCTATAGAAAGACTTGATGAGGTTAAGGCTGACGGATTTAACACATTGCATGTGCTTCCTGTGAACACTCCGGGGAAGGTTAAAGCCATGGGAACAGCCGGTTCTGTTTATGCTCCTCTTGATCTGCTGGAGCTCGATCCTATGCTTATCGACAAAAACGATCCTAGAAGCGCGAAAGACCAGTTTAAAGCGTTTATTGATGAATGTCATAAGCGTGATATTAAGGTAATGCTGGACTTGCCGAGCTGTGCTTCTTATGAAATGTTCCTGAAACATCCCGAGTGGATGGCAATGGAGCGCGACGGTTTAGCAAAAACTCCGCAGGGATGGAACGATATTAGAATGTTCCAGCCGTGGGAAGATGAAGGTAAACGTACTTTGAACCCGAAACTTCTTGAACTTCACAAACAATTTATAGATATGTGTATAGATTTAGGCATTGACGGAATCAGGGCGGATGTTGCCAGAGCAAAACCTGTAGAGTTCTGGGATATATTAATTCCTTATTCCAGAATGCGCGACCCTCAGTTTGCATGGCTTGCTGAAACCTATACTTACGAGGACGCTTCTCCTCAGGCAAACATGCCGTATGACAGACCGGAAGATTCTCTTCGTTCAGGATTTGACCTGATGTACGGGCAGTATCATATTTTCCATGAATGGCCGGATGCAACAACTTTGATGAATTATGTAAAAGAAAACCTTGATATGTCTTACAGGCTTGATCCCGGCAAAGCTCTTATCGGGTCTTTCGCAACACACGACGATATTTCTCCGATGTTCCACGGCGGGGCTGATTATTGCAAGATGACTGTCGGGCTTCAGGCAATGCTACCGATGCTGAATATGTATCAGGTAGACGGGTTCCAGACAGGTGACTATTATTTGTATCCATGGGCTGATAAATATAATCCTGTGACCCAGACTGATTCTCATGAAATGACCGTTCACCACGGTAAACTTGATATATTTAATCTTTCAAGAAAGCCGGGCGGGAATGATGAAACTATAAGAACATTTATGCGCGCCGCAAATAAATTAAGGGCAGATAATCCTGATCTTCTCGGGCGTAAAGGCACCTTTATTGAACTTGATAAAGAGGGTGATAAAAACGACCAGATTATAGCATTTGCTCGTCATTATCACGGTAAAACTCTTCTTTGTGTTGCTAACAAAAATATTGACAGAGCTGTTGCCTGTAAAATTAAAATTCCGACATTAAAAGAAAGCCAGCAGCTTTTAAATCTTCTGCCGTCTTACGGTAAGGAAAGTATATTCCAGCCGGTTGATGGCGAACTACGTGTTGATATAGGGCCGGCAAGGGTTCACGTTTTTGAAATTGATACACCTAATATTGAAGATTATACAAATAAAGTTTACAGACAGCACTAATGGCATACATTAAATAAACATTAGAAAGGAGTACAGTATTTTCTGTACTCTTTTAGCTGTTTCCCGCCGGTGTCTGAAGCTCGTAATACAAATACGGGCAGTTGAAAATTGTGTGCCAAATTAAATAAATACTGTATTTATACTATTACGCTTTTGAAAATTTTCCTGTATAATCCTTATTATGAAAAAGATAATTATTCCATTAATTTTATGTTTTGCAATCAGTGCAAATTTCGTTGAACCTGTCGAGGCCGGTTTTCTTTCTTCCTATAAAGCAAGGATAGAAAAAAATAAAATATATTCTGATGCGGAAAAGGATATTAAAGCGCTTTTTGAATATCAGACTGAACTGACAAATAAATACGATTTTGAAGGTCTTTATAAGATTTATTCCGATGATTTTATAAATAACGACGGTTATAATAAAAAAGTTTACTTTAAACTAATAAAAGAAACCTGGGAAACCTACCCTGATATTACTTATGAAACAAAAATAAAGGACATAAAGGTTTATTCTGACTACGCAACAGTGCAGACAGAGGAAGCGGCATTTGCAACCACAACAGAAGATTCCGAGTTTATTTCAGCCCGCGGGGAACTGCAGGCTTATGCAAGCTGTGTTTACCACCTCAAAAAGATTAATAACAGCTGGGTCATAGCGGGCGAGAATATTCTTGAGGAAAAATCCGCATTAAAATACGGCGATGCACGTTTCATAAAAATGGACTTGAGTGCGCCGTCTTTTGTTAATGCCGGTCAGGAATACACTTCCGAATTGAAAATAGATTTGCCGGAGGAAGATATTGTTATTGCCTCAATTAACAGAGAGAAGATGGTGCAGCCGGCATCAAAATCAGAGGACGCTTTCAGACGGCTGCCGGAAGATCAAATTTTAGAGAGAATGTTTGCGGCAAACAAGGATAACGTTAATGAATATAATATCGCATCGGTCGGGGTTACAAAAACCGAACCGGTTGACAACACAAAAGTACGTGTTTATATGAACGGGCTTGCGTTTATTATGACAAGGGTTAACGTTGTGCCGGTGAATAATTTTATAAAGTTTGAGGACAAAGATGCACAGAAATCTGAGTAAAATTATTTATCTGATAGTCTGTTTCGTGTTTTTTCTTTTTTCAGACCTGTATCTTTCAGATATTCTTGTGAGAGAAATTAACAGCGGACTCAGTATAAATAATCAGGTTTTTGCTCTCAATTATGTAAAAAATACCGGTGCCGCATTCAGCCTTTTAAGAGATTCCAGAGAATTCCTTATAATACTTTCCTGCGTTGCGATTGTTCTTTTATTTTTATATGTCTTTAAACATCTGAAAGCAATCTCAATGAAGAGTATTTTCTTTATATCGCTTCTGTCAGCTGGGATTGCCGGAAACCTTCACGAGCGGATTGTATTTGGTTATGTTCGGGATTTCTTTGAACTTACCTTTGTAAATTTCCCGGTCTTTAATATTTCTGACATATTCATAAATATCGGGGTAATCGCACTTATTATATTAATCTTACTGAAAAAGACAAGGTAAATTATGCTTCTTACAGCCGGCGAAAATGATGAAAATATCAGGCTAGACGCCTATCTTGCGGGAATTCTGCCGGATTTTTCGCGTTCAAAAATCCAGAATTTTATTAAAAGTTCGGCTATACTTGTTGACGGTGCCTCAAAAAAGCCTTCTTATCAATTAAAAGAGGGTGACAGGATTGAAATTAATATTCCGGAAGAAAGTTCTTTAAAAATTGTGCCGCAGAATATTCCGCTTGATATAGTTTATGAAGATGAAAATATGCTTGTGGTGAACAAACCCTCCGGTATGCTTACTCACCCGACGGTGCAAGAGCGGGAAAATACTCTTGTGAATGCACTTTTATATAAATACGGAGAAAATCTTTCCGGAGTAAACGGAGAATTCAGGCGCGGAATCCTGCACAGGCTTGATAGAAATACATCAGGACTTTTGATGATTGCAAAAAACGACAGGACACATTTGTTTCTGGCGGAACAGATTAAAAATCACACGGTTACCAAAAAATACAGGGCGATTGTGAAAGGCGTGTTGGAGGATGATGAAATTACTATCAACGCTCCTATTGGCAGAAACCCTAAACAGCCTCACAAGATGATGGTTCGAGAGGACGGAAAAGATAGTTTAACTATTGTTAAAGTGCTAAGGCGTTTTAAAGAAGCAACGGCAGTTGAACTTACCCTTGTGACAGGCAGAACCCATCAGATAAGAGTACATTTAAGCTCTATCAATCACCCTGTCTACAATGATACTCTTTATGGCGCAGGCAGGGGGAAAGTTTTTACGGAAGAACAGGTTCTGCAATCATTCTTTCTGAGGTTTACAAAACCGTTTTCTGATGAGATAATAGAATTGGAGATTCCTCCGGATGAAAAATATAAAAAGGTACTAAATTATTTTGAAAGCAGGCAATAGATGAAAACACTTGTACAGATTTTAGCATATTTCGGGATACTTGCCGTAATATATTTTGCGATATTGAATTCTCATGATGCGGTAACCCTTCAGGTGTGGGGGCCGAAAGTTATTGCCGGCACTCAGGAGGTTTATCATTACACAAAGGATATTAATATTGCGGTTTATACAATAGGGATTCTTGTAATCGGGCTTGCTGCAGGGGTTGGAATGTTCAGCCCGTTCTACTTTGCAATGGAAGAAAAATTAAAAATTTATAAACGTGAACTTGAAAGAAGTTCTGTAAAAACAGATTCAAGTTCGTCGCAGGTAAAGGTTCTGGAGGCAAAAGTTCAGGTTTTAGAAAAAGCATTAAGAGATGCTTTAAATAGATAAGTTGTTACGAAATTTTGTATTTGAAAATATTTGTAAAGATGAGTTTCAAAAGGCTGTTAAACGGCAGGATTGACCGCTCAAATACCATAAAAAGACACCGGAAAATTTATTTTCCGGTGTCTTTGGTGTTTTAATAGTATCTGAATAATTTATTCAGCTTTAGCTTCTTTTTGCTGATTGATAAGGTTTTGAAGTTTTTCTTTAATTTCATCACCTTTTTTCTGCATATCCGACACAACGTCGTCTGCTTTAGACTGAATTTCTTTAACTGTTTCATCTGCACGTTTTACGGCATCTTTAGTTGTCTGGGCGATAAGAGCTCTAGTTTCTTCGCCTGATTTAGGTGCCAGAAGTATGCCTGTGATTGCGCCGATTGCACCGCCTACTATAAAACCTGCTAAAAATTTAGTTGCTGACATAATTATTTCACTCCTTTTCTTTTGATTTTATTCTATCAGGGTGTCTGTAAAAAATAATTACCGGAAATAACTATTTTTTTACAAACATTTTGAACACTGTGGTAAACCCTTTGATAATACCGCCCAGGATAGATTCTGATATTGCCTTGGTTTTACCGAGTGTTTTTTCTACTGCGCTTTTGAAACTGTCAACTCCTTCATCTGTGTTTTTTACAATTGCATTGATGGAATGCAGTGTATCATTCAATTCTTTCAAAGTTGGTTTGAGTTCAGTGTTCAAAAGTATAGCTGTTTCGTTAACGTTTTTGGCTAACGCTGATAAATCTATAAGCAGTTTAACAAGAAATCCTGCGACAACAAGTATTACAATACCTGATGCCCATGCAAGAAATGTTAATCCGTTATTTAATGCTGCCTGAGATAAGTCCATTTTTTGTTATCCTTTACTTTTACCGGTAAATTCGCTGTTCTCCTGTTTTATTCAGGGAAAACAGTGTTCTTTTTTAGGGCGCGGGTTAAATCCGGCGGAAACTCCTTCCTGATAGATTTACCCGTCACTTTTCTTAGTATTCGTAATCAAAACCGTCATCAGCAGCTTCAAGTTCTTTTGCTTTTAACAGTTTCTTTGATTTTATCATGTTATTGAATTTTCTGAATTGCCTTTCCAGCTTATATCTCATCAGGTCAACATTTTCCAGTGCCTGTTTTTTAGCTTCGGCAATTGCAGGTGAATTTTTTTCATAAAGTTCGCAGGCTGCTTCTTTTATCTGGCGTCTGGATTCTTCGCCCGGTTTCGGTGCAAAAAGAACACCTGCCACAACACCGCCGATTACGCCGGCAAGGAGCCCCATTCCAAATGCTAGTGATTTATTTTTGCTCATAATTAACCTCTTCTTTCGTTTGTGATTTTGATTATAGCATATTTTTTAAAAATTACAAGTAAATCAGGCAGGAAGCCCGTCCCAGTAGTCTTTTGCCAGTACGGCATACTGACAGAAGGTGGCAAGTTTTTTGTATTTGTTCTTTATTAGAATTAATATAAGATAAATAAGAATAGTTCTTGTTATACGGTGCATAACTTCCTGATGCTTGCGTTTTACGAAAGATATAACCGCATTAACACCTGTTTTCAGGCAGGAAACGCATTCTCTGGTCTGGATAATTGCATTGTGAATTTCCGGTTTAAGTTCATTAACCTTCAAATTCAGAGCGCATACTTTTCTGTCGGCTTTCATTATGCCGTTTATGATGTTGCCGGCAATGATTAGTTCAGCTATAAAAATTATTGCAATAAATAAATACATTTTTATTTTCTTAACTTTTGTATTATCATTTGAAGTATAAAATAAGAAAAAGATAATTGGAATACGTCCAAAGGACTATTTATATGATAGACAGCATACGGTTTTACTTATCATTAATACTTGCAAGAGCGGCATACTTCGCGGTAAAGACTTTTTACAAATCATCCGGAACCTCTTTTGCCGGAAAGATTGTGCTTAAGTTTTATCCTGAATTTTTGGGCAGATGCAGGAGTTATATTAAAAATAATGTTATAACCGTTACCGGTACAAACGGCAAAACCACTACATCCGGTATAATTTCCCATATACTTGAAAATGCAGGACATAGCGTTATTCATAATGTTAAGGGGGCAAATATGCTCACCGGCGCTGCAAATGTGTTTGCGCTTAACCTTGCGCCGTTCAGGCGGTTTGATTACGCTGTGATTGAATCGGATGAAGCGTATTTGCATAAACTTTATGACTTTTTACCGTCAGATTATCTTGTTGTAACAAACCTTTTCCGCGACCAGCTTGACAGGTACGGAGAACTTGCAACAACAGCAGAATTTATTAAAAAAGCCATTGTCAAAAATCCCGATTTAAAGCTGGTATTAAATGCTGATGATCCTATGGTTGCAGCATTTAACCGGACAAAATATGCAGTATATTACGGCTTTGAGAAAGTTGAATACGATTGTAATTACCAGCATTCCTCAAATGCACCGTCAGAGGTCTTTAACTGTATTTGTGGAGAGCCGTTAAGATATTCGCAAAGGTTTTTTGCGCAGCAAGGACATTATTTTTGTCCGAAATGCGGGTATAAGCGTCCTGAATGTGATTACCCTGCTGAAGTTAAAGTGTTTAATGATTATTCTGTTATAAAGCTGAATTGCCGCGGGGCAGAGTTTGAGTTTAGGGTTAACCTGACGGGCTTATATAACGCTTATAACGCACTTGCCGCAATTGCGCTTGCTTTTGAAAACGGATTTTCTGCTGCGGAGGTACAAAATGCGCTTGACAGTTACCAGTCAATTTTCGGCAGAACCGAAAAAAGAACGATTAACGGGCATCCGGCGCTAATCCAGCTTATCAAAAATCCGACCGGCGCAAGCGAGGTTCTAAAGACTGTTGATTTAAATTCAAATATTGTTATTGCGATTAATGACAATTACGCGGACGGCAGGGACATTTCATGGCTGTGGGACAGCGACTTTGAACAGCTTAAGGGCGCCCGAAACCAGATTATAGCATCCGGTATACGCGCTTACGATATGGCAACGCGGCTAAAGTACGCAGGAATTTCGCAGGAAAAGATAAAAGTTGTTCCTTCAATAAAAGAAGCGGTAAATCTTGCCTGTGCATCTGAGGATAGCAAGGTGCCGGTTACTATTTTGCCGTCCTATACAGCTTTGTTGAAGATTAATAAGGAAAATTTCAAGTAGAGAAAGAAGGTAATAAGATGCTTTTAGGCGTAAATATAGATCACGTGGCTACATTAAGAAATGCAAGGGGCGGAGTTGAGCCTGATCCTGTAAAAGCGGCAGCTGTATGCGAACAAAACGGCGCAGCCTCAATTACAACACACCTTAGAGAGGACAGGCGGCATATAAAAGACAGAGATGTTTACACTCTGACACGTACGCTGACAACAAAGCTTAACCTTGAAATGGCTATGGCAGAGGATATTCAAAAAATAGCACTTGAGATTAAACCGTATTCTATCTGCCTTGTTCCGGAAAAAAGACAGGAAATCACAACAGAAGGCGGTCTTGATGTGGCAGGGCAGCTTGAAAAGGTTAGTGAGTTTATAAAGCCGCTTCTTGACGCCGGAATCATCGTAAGCCTCTTTATTGACCCTGCTAAAGAACAGGTTGAAGCCTCTAAAAAGACAGGGGCACAGTTTATCGAAATGCACACCGGTGCTTATGCGGAAGCCTACGGTAAAAAAAATGAAGAAGCCGAGTTTCAAAAGTTGAAACAGGCTGCACAGCTCGCACAACAAATCGGTTTAAATGTAAACGCGGGTCACGGGCTTAATTACGTAAATGTTCACCGGATGCACGAAATAGAGGGGCTTGTTGAACTTAATATCGGGCACAGTATAATTTCCCGTGCAGTATTTACCGGTCTGCCGGAGGCTGTAAGCAAAATGGTTGAATTAATTAAATAAGGAATTTTTATGAAGTCGGAAAAAGAGATTGTGGAAGAAATGCAGGCTGTTGTTGAACAAATGCGGCTGGATGATATTGAGGACAACCCTGATATTGTGGATGAAAACTTTGAATGCGACTGCTGCGGGCAGCAAAAATGTCTTGCCGGCTCTATTGAATATGAAGGCTACAGGCTCTGTAATGACTGTGTGCTTATTGCTGAAACCGGCTTTGCACTTAATAAATTTTCAAATATCGAAGAATTGATTAATGCTATGGAAGATAAACGTCTGGAAGGGCTATGCAGCTTTATTAAAGACGAAGAAAAACGTAAACTGAATTAAAAAAACTAATCCTAAAGAATTAATTTTTCTTTACAAATAGTTATAAAGAATTAGTTGCAGGGAATAATTATAAAATAGAGATTATAACAAAGAGTATTAAAAAAAAGAAAGGTTTATTTGATTATGACAAAAAGATTCGGTTTTGCTTTGGCAGAAGGTGCTGCGCACGCAGACTTGTCTGCAGGTGCTCGTAAGAGCGCATTTACTTTGGCAGAAGTATTAATCACATTAGGTATCATCGGTGTTGTAGCTGCCATGACAATGCCTACATTGATGAACTCAACAAACGGCGCTCAGTACAAAACAGCTTACAAAAAAGCTCTGTCTGTACTTTCTCAGGCT
>CASFGU010000066.1 GCA_949294395.1 uncultured bacterium | reverse complement strand
CTATACTTGACTTTTCCATCGTTTAATCTCCTTTGCTTTTTTCTTCTTGAGATCCTGAAACAAGTTCAGGATGACATCTACTTTTTTTATGACACTGGTTTCTGAGCCTGCCCTGAATTTAGTTCAAGGATGACAGGAACCTTACTTTTGTCATGCTGAATTTATTTGCCTTCTTTTGCCGAAAACTTGTTTTCGTGCAAAATGGCTCCCGGTGACAGCATCCCTTTGGCTTTCCTCTGCCCTTTTTATTATATCATACTTTTTCAAATAAAAAAAGCCCCCTGATTCTCAGAAGGCTTTTTACTTATAAACCTGTACAGAGCGCACATTCTTTTTCAAACACGTCTGCAATTGATTTCCGGTAATCCGGTCGCAGAATTCCTTTCTCTGTAATAATTCCGGTAATAAGTTCATGCGGGGTTACATCAAATCCCGGATTTATAACATTAACTTCCGGAGCACAGATAATTTTGCCGTTTATATGTGTCACTTCTTCTCTTGAACGTTCTTCTATAACTATTTCGTCGCCTGTCTTGATTGAAGTATCAATGGTTGACAGCGGAGCCGCAACATAAAACGGAACATTATGATATTTAGCGGAAATTGCAACGGTGTATGTTCCGATTTTATTTGCAGTGTCTCCGTTTGCGGCAATTCTGTCAGCGCCGACAACTACCATATCAATCATCCCTTTTTTCATAAAATAAGAGCACATACCGTCAGTAATAAGAGTTGTCGGAATACCGTCCATCGTCAGTTCAAGCGTTGTAATCCTTGCTCCCTGCTGGCGCGGTCTTGTTTCATCCGCAAAAACCTGAATTGTCGGGTCTTTAGCAAAAGCTGAACGGACAACCCCGAGTGCGGTTCCGTATCCGACTGTTGCCAGAGCACCGGCGTTACAGTGGGTTAGAATTGAAGCGCCGCGCGGAACTACTTCTGCTCCGTAATCCCCTATTTTCTTGTTTATTTCAACATCTTCTTTTTCGAGTTTAATACCGTTTTCTTTAAGCTCTTCCACGATACCGGAAATATCAGATTTCGAGTTTTTAATAATTTCTTTCTGCTTTTTAACAGCCCACATAAGATTAACCGCAGTAGGTCTTGCACCCGCCATATAATCAGCTTTCTCAAGCAAAGCTCTCACAAATTCATCACGCGAAAGATTTTCTTCTGCAAGTTCCTGTGCGTACAAAACAACGCCGTGAGCACCAGCCACACCAATTGCCGGAGCACCGCGCACTATCATTGTTTTAATGGCATCAAACATTTCATCGCCTGTTTTAATATTTACATACTTAAACTCATAAGGCACAAGCGTCTGGTCTACCATCTTTGAATAGTTATCCACCCATTCTATAGTTTTTATTTTTGAATGAAATTCTGACATAATATTTTCCCTTTACTTAAATTGATTGTGACGTCTTTGCTCGTTTTTTTCCAAGGTTTTGACTGCGCCGGTAATATAATAAGTCAAAAAGCCGGTAAAAGCATTAACAGTTGCGCTTAAAACCGCCATAAACAGGACAAGCATCAGTATAATCCAGAAGTTTGCGGCACCGAGTATTACAGCAACACCGTAGTTAGTATAATATTTAAAAAATTTTAAAAGTGCAATAACTACAGGCACATAAACGGCAGCAAACGCCATAAATGAAACAAAACCTATAATTCCGCCAATTGTAACACTTTCCTGAACGGTTTCAATCTCAAGAAGTCCCGTTCTTATGAGAAAAGTCATTTCAATAACCGCAGAAAGACACATAAAAACCCAGAAAACTACTTCCCCGATATAAGGCACAGCAGTTAAGATTCCTGCAAGAAGCCCTATAAAAAGGCTTATAAACAAGATTAATTTTAACAAAGATATATCCATAAAAACTTCTCCATCTACATCATAGCATAAAATTATCTTACAGAACGCGTGTGGCAGATGGCAATAGCAATAGAATCAACAGTATCATCAAGTTTCGGGAGTTTTTCAACGCCTAAAGAAATCTTAACCATCTGCTCTACCTCTTTTTTATCGGCTCTGCCGTAACCTGTCAGAACCTGTTTAACCTCCATCGGGGTATATTCAAACACAGGAATCCCTGACATTTCAAGCACAGTTAAAATTACACCTCTTGCGTGTGCCACAGGCATTACGGTTGTCTGGTTTCGGAAGAAAAAAAGTTTTTCAATAGAAGCAATATCAGGTTTGTACATTTCAACAATAGTTTTCATATCATTGAAAATTTCAAGGAGCCTCGCGCCTTCTTTTGCATTCTTTGAGGTCTGGATGGAACCCGAATGCAGAAGTTTGCACCGGCTTCCGCCAAATTCTACTATACTGTAGCCGACAATTGCCATGCCCGGATCAATGCCTAAGATTTTCATAAAATAATTATATAAAAAAATACTGGAACAGGACAAGAATATATTAAGACGTTAGGACGCTAAGAGCGACAAAATGGAAGGGTGAAGGGTGAGGAGTAAGGGGGCGCTATTGCTCTCTCTTTGTGATACAAAGGGAATCGCTAAGCTCTTCGAAGCGTGTTACCCTGTATGCCTTGTGCCTTTCGCCCTCTCTCTCTGTGATACAAAGGGAACCGCTGAGCCCTGCGAAGCGTGTGACCCTGTATGCCTTGTGCTGAGGGCAGAATTTGTTAATGAGCATCTGCGAATTTACAAATTCGGGTGAGGGTTTAGTTGCCCCCCTTCAACCATTCACCCTTTCAACATTTCAACAGTTCTGCCCGTCGGATTAGTAAATCCGACCTACTCTTATCGCACCATCTCCCATCAAATATTACAAGATGTAAAAAGACTTGACATGATATGGCAACAAAACTTGCGCAAAAAAAACTCTCATGATAGGATACTGGCAGAAACAATTTACAATAATTAGGGTTGTGAGGTCAGTATGAAGAGTTCAACTATAAGAAGGTCAAATTTATCTAAGGAGAAAATGGCAGTTTTAGAAGCACTTTCTAAATACAAACAGGAAACTCATGATATTACCCCGAATGTTTATGTAAGACCGAACAGGGAAAAAGAATTAGACCTGTTGTGGCAGAATTTCAAAGTTAACCAGAAGATTGACAAATCACCGAGTGTATATATTGCAGCTGGATTTGCCGGCGGAGTGTTGACAACAGCAATCGTTGCAGGCTTAATCTTTATGTCAATGCGCGGAATAAACTGGAACATGAAGCTTTCACTTCCGGCTCCGGCAGCAAAACAGGAAAAATTGAACTTTTTGCCGGCAACAGATTCAGTTGAAACTCCGGCAGATGAAGTTTACACCGTTCAGAGCGGCGATACTATGGAAAGCATACTCACAAGATTTTACGGCGGCTACACCCAGGAAAGAGCCTGGAAGGTCATGAATGCCAATAATATGAAAAACCCGAACAAACTTTCCATAGGGCAGAAATTGACAATCCCGATGAAGTAAAAGCCGGATTTTTCAGGATACTAATTTTTGTCATCCTGAATTTTGTGTGAGCCTGTTTTCTTACGAAGTTCAGCATCTCACAAAACGAGAGCCTCTCTTACAGAATTTTCAAAATAAAAAGCCTCCTCAAATAGGAGGTTTTTTATTGCTTTTCTTTTATGATTAGTTCATAACCCAGATAGTCGAGAATATGTTGGACTTCTTCAAATTTTATAGTACGATTACGGCATTTATAGGCAAAGTTTTTCTGCTCCGCCACCTTTATACCTTTCGCCCTCAAGTCAGCCAGCATCTTTGTTAAAGACGTACCACGCCTGTATACAAGTGCCCTTATTTCATTATAAATATCCAACATAATAAAAGCATATTATATTTATATAAGCTTGACCAAAATTAAAATCGTTGCTATATTATTAATGTGATAAACATTAATGGTTATGTAATATGTTAAAATGTATAGATTTCTATAAAGAACTTGAAACAGTAGCAAATATCAACGGCGAACTCCAGGAATATATTGAAGCACTCTTAAAACAACCAGAAGTCACAAAAGCCGATCTCATACGAATTCACAGACGCTGCCGGAAACTCGACACCGCATTATTGATGTTTTTTGCAGCTGTCACAAATTCTAAAAACTGAGGGAGTTATATATAATTTTCCACCAATCTTACCACCAGCAAGACCCAGAAACAGTGAATTATATACAAGTTTACACTAAACAATATCAAAAATGTCACCCTGAACTCGTTTCAGGGTCTCATTAGTTAGAGATGCTGCACTTCGTAAGGACAGGCTCACTCAAAATTTTTAAGATCCTGAAACTAGTTCAGGATGACAAAAATTTTGGTTCGCTTTGTCAAACAAGTTCAGCATGACAGTATTACGCATATTTAGTGTAAACTTGTATATAATTCCCCTGAAACGAGTTCAGGGGTGACATTTTTAGCCATTATTATTGGAATTTGCTATATATGTTCTAAAACTGACTGCTTGTCGTGAGAATTTTTTCATGCTAGCATAGCCTTGTGTAAGACTAATTTATGTGAGGAATGATTATGCAAGCCCGTAGAGCTGCCAGAGAACTGGCATTTATCCTGTTTTCACAATTCGATAAAAAAATTACAAACTATTCAAGACAGGATCTTGAAGATATTATATTAAAATCAGTCAGAATTTTGACAAGCAACGCAAGCGACGAGTTGAAAATTACCGTAGGCGCTCTGGTTGAAATGAAAGACCAGATTGACACCTACGAAGCCGAACACGAAACAAACCTCAAAAGACCGCTCGGAGTTGCAAATGTTCCGGTTCCGCTGCCTATGACCTCTGATATGTCAGGCAGGATTAACGAGATGATTGAAATTGCAGAAAAAGCACTGCTTGCGCTTGAAATTGCCGAATTCACCACACTGGATTCCCAGAATGAGGTGAAAGAATATGCAATCCGCATCGCAGAATTTTTCCAGAAATACCACACCGAAATCGATGATATGATTAAGCGCCACGCTAAAAACTGGGATTTTCAACGCCTCGTTAAAATGGACAAAGATATTCTCAGAATTGCGATTGTTGAGCTTCTGTATATGAAAGATGCGCCGATGAAAGTTGTTGTTGATGAAGCACTTGAACTTGCTAAAAAATACTCAACCGACGACAGTTCTTCATTTATTAACGGCGTGCTCGCCAAAATAATCGTTGAAAACGGACTTAAATAGTATGTTTAAATTCTTCTCGGACGGATTTAATAACTTCAAAAAAGCAGTATCAAATACCGCACACGCACTTGTCGGCAGCGTGACAGAATCTGTTGCGCAGGAAGAAGAATTTTCCGAATTTGTACTGGAAGATATGGAAGATGTTCTTATAAGCGCAGATCTGGGCGTAAATTACGCCGCAGAACTCGTTGACAGACTCCGCAACCAGTCAAAAATCAAGCCGTCAGAGGTTAAAGAATACTTAAAAACCGAATTCCTAAAAACACTTCAGGAAGCCGGAAGCAACGAATTAAACTACATTCCTGATACCTTAAACATCTACTTCATTACAGGAGTAAACGGCGCCGGCAAAACTACATTAATCGGGAAACTTGCATACAGGTTTAGAAATCAGGGGAAAAAGGTTCTTATAGCAGCAGGCGACACGTTTCGCGCAGCCGCCGAAGAACAGCTGGACATCTGGTCAAAACGTGCGGGCGCCGATATTGTCCGCCGCGACAAGGCAGATCCTGCATCGGTTGTATATGAGGCAATTCAAAAAGCTCGTCAGGAAAATTACGATGTAATCCTTGTCGACACTGCTGGCAGGCTTCAGAATAAGTTCAACCTTATGGAAGAACTTGCCAAAATAAAAGGCGTCATTGATAAAAATGCTCCAGAAAGTCTTAGAGAATGTATGCTTGTGCTTGATGCAAATACCGGACAGAACGGGCTTCAGCAGGCAAAAGTTTTCACGGAAGCAGTAAATATCACATCGGTAGCGCTTACAAAACTTGACGGCTCGGCAAAAGGCGCAATTGTGCTTGCTGTTGCAAAAGAACTTAAGCTTCCTGTAAAACTTGCAGGTGTCGGCGAAAAAATGGAAGATTTGAAAGACTTTAATTCAGAAGAATTTATCGAGGCTATTTTTAACTGATGAAAGTACTGGAGAAAACTAAATCTGTAACAGGCAAAGAAATAGTTCTGCTTGGCAGCGAATCTGCTAAAAACATCCTTGTAATAGGTGTTTTTCATGGTGACGAGCCTCAGGGAAAATTCTTAATTGAAAATTATCTGAAACATAACGACAGTTCACTTCTTTTTATCCCGTGCCTCAATCCTGACGGGCTTGCTCAGAATATACGTACAAACGCAAACGGAGTAGATTTAAACAGAAACTTTCCAACAGAGAACTGGGAATTAACGGAGAAAAATGAGTTTTTCGGAGGAACTGCTCCTGCAAGCGAACGTGAAACAAAATTTCTGGTTAACATAATTGAAAAATATAAACCACGTCTTATACTTACGCTCCACGCCCCGTTTAAAGTCGTAAACTATGACGGTGATGCAGAATATATTGCTCAAAAGATTTCCAAAATAATTCGCTATCCGGTTGAGGCAAATATCGGCTACCCGACACCCGGAAGTTTCGGAACCTTTGCTGGTATAGAAAATAAAATTCCGACAATTACGCTTGAACTTGACGAAGAATGTCCCGTTGAAAATCTGGTTGAACCTGTAAACGAAATATTCAGGCTTCTGGAAAATTGTTAAGTTTGTAAACATTTTTGTATCATGCTGAAATTCACATTTTTCAAATGTTTTTATTTAAGTAAGAGTACTTAAATAAAAAGAGGAGCATAAATTATGACATTAAGTATTAATGGTGTGAATGGTGTTCAGCAAACAAGAGCAGCACAGGCAGCAGGTTACAATGGAAATAACGGCGGCATCGGAACTATTCCGATAGGCAAAAAAACCGAAGTTCACAGCCAACAGGAAGCCTTAAAGAATTTTTCAGACGAAGTTAAAAGCGGCAATGTGAAATATGAAGAACCGAACTGGTTTTTAAAACTTCTCGGAGCTGAAAACCGTGTTGTAATCACAGTTGACGATAAAAATACCACACTGGGCGACATAAAAAGCCGTTTCAACCTCGAAGACGGCACAATGTATCAAAACATCCGCGATGATTACGGAGGGAACAGAGATAAGTACAAAGTTCCGATTGGCCCTGACGGCAAACCTTATGTTGCCATTAACCTGAAAGATTTGAGTACAGGTACAGGAATTTCCGAAGAAAATTTAAAGGCAATGGTTCAAGAATAGACAAACAAGACCTCTTAAAGAGGTCTTGTTTTTTTATTTACATTTAGTTTTACCTTCCCAGCTTAAATCGTCACAGTGAAGATAATCCATATTTTCATTGTAGAGTACCCATGCAGTACAGGCCTCCCCGAATTTTCCGCCGTAAGTTGCCTGACTGGCATTAATACAATACTTTGAAAAAGTAAACGAGGTTGAATCCGGAGTACCTTTTGGCAGAACGCCGTATTTAGTAATATAAAACCTGAACCAGTCTTTTCCCCAGGCATTTTCACCTTTAGAAGGCCCGTCTACATCAACCGTAATATCTGCACAAACACTTTGTAAATTTTTTGTCGGGCCGGCATTATAAGAACAATCACCACTTCTTTGAACAAAGTTAAACGCTATACCATTAGTTAATATTCCTGACTCAATAGTTCCTTTGGTAACAGTCTTTAAACAGGATTCATCCCCTGGCGGACAATGCTTGCCGACTTTAAGGTATTTCGCAAATTTATCATAGATAACTTTATTTGACACACCGTTTTCTTCTGAAACGTAATCGACGGAGCCATCTTCATGTTCAACTTTTTGTATACCGGTAAATCCCCAGTTGTCAAGCGTACCATACTCCTGAACAGCCATAAGATATGCCTGAGAAAAAATAGAATATGCGGATTTTAAAGCTGATACAGTCTGTTTTTCCCGATGGTTCTGAACAAGCGCCGGCAGCGTCATCGCGGCTACTATACCGATAATCCCGAGGGTTATGAGGACCTCTGCCAATGTGAAAGCTGCCTTTCTGGAAGTGAAGCGTGAAGGGTGAGGGGTGAAGCGTTCTCTATTTCCCTCTCCCTCCGGGAGAGGGTGCCCGATAGGGTAGGAGAGGGGTTTAAAGAAGTTAGGACTATAAGGCGATAAGAGCCACGAAAAGGTTAAGCGTGAATTCTTTACTCTCCCTCGCCCCTTGAGGGAGAGGGTAGAATTACTTAATGAACTTAGTGAATTTAGTAATTCCGGTGAGGGGTTTCTGTCAGGTGATTTCTGTAGAACTTTTAGCCTAACAAAAAAACCTTTTACATTATCTTCAGATTGACTTTTTTGACCCCTCCTCGAAATCACAGATTTCGGTCCTCCCTCAAGGGGAGGACATGGCTTTTCCTCGCCCTCCGGGATACAAAGGGTACCGCTGAGCTTTGCGAAGCGAGTGACCCTGTATGCCTTGTGCTGAGGGCAGAATTTGTTAATGAGCGATAGCAAATTTACAAATTCGGGAGAGGGTTTTTCTTCTAAACCCTCCGGCACTACCGTTACTAATCCGACAGGCTCATTGTAGGTTGGGATTTCAGCCGTACAATTAAGACCCCTCCTCGAAAACACAGATTTCGGTCCTCCCTCAAGGGGAGGACATGGTAAACCCTCCGGCACTATCGTGCCGCCTCCCTTAGGAAGGGAGGTCTTAGCTGTTATACCCCCTTTGGTAAAGCGGATTTTCGGTAGGGCGTTAGCCCG
>CASFGU010000065.1 GCA_949294395.1 uncultured bacterium | reverse complement strand
TCGGACACCCCGAATAATCCAAGACAGGGGGAATCAAAGGGGGATTTTTTATTAAAACCCTCCGGCGCTGCGCACCTCCTCCTGCTTGGTTGCTCGCACTAAACGGGTCTGCAACGCCATCGCCTTCGCCTATACCTCGCGCAAAACAATTCACTGGATTGTTTGCTCGGCAGAGTGACCTCTGCTCGCAATCCGCCTTACGAAGGGAGGTCTTTGATACTACCACCTTTTTAAAATGCGGCTGGGGGGATTTTATTTCTTGCAGCCGTCGCCAGAATGTACGCCAGCTTAAGGCTTTGCCTTCCTCGACTGCCTGTAACCCTTGTTCTGTGCCGGTTAAGGAGCTTAAACTACTTGCCCCCCCCCCCGTAAATCCTTGCTATACCTGCGTTTTCCATCGTTTAATCTCCTTTGCTTCTTTTTTTCTTCTTGAGATCCTGAAACAAGTTCAGGATGACATATACTTTTTTTATGACACTGCTTTCTGAGCCTGCTCTGAATTTACTTCAGGGATGTCTGGTACCTTACTTTTGTCATGCTGATTTTATTTGCCTTCTTTTGCCGAAAACTTGTTTTTCGTGCAAAATGGCTCCCGGTGACAGCATCTCTTTGGCTTTTCCGCTGTCTTTTTTATTATAATCTATCAAGCTATATTTTTCAAGATAATAAAACTTAAGAGATTTACAAAATTGAAAAAATAATTACAATATAAGTATGAAGAAAATTTTTGTAATCCTTTCTATATTAATTTTTGCAGCCGGTAATGCCTCATTTGCAGACGGGGATTTATGGGACAATTTCGGCGACCAGAACTTTTACGGACAGCAGCCGGTAACTGATGAAGACTTTGAAAAAGCTCTAGAAAGCAAAAAAGGCAAGAAAAAACGCGACAAAAACATTCCAAAAGGCGAAGAATTCCGTCGGAGCAATGAAACCGATTCCATAAACCAAATGCCTGAAACTCTGCCTGTTGTATGCGTTTCTGCCCCGCTAAAACTTTCTGAAGATGCTGTCCTTCCTGTCGGACACTATCAGGCTAAAGGAGAATTGAAAAACGGTACACCGGTTATAAAATTATACCAGTCAAAAGACCTTATGGCAGAAATTCCTGCAGTTGAAACAAACGACGATTTTAATGAGCCGGAAGTTAATTTTATAAAAATGATAGATGCCGGTAATGATAATCAGGTAAAATTTATTTTCGGGTCAATGGATTTTAACGCTTACGCAGTAATGGATATTGCTCCGGAAGGTTATATTCGCCCTCAAAGATAATATTTTCCACTCTACAAGTTAGATGGCAAAAAACAAAAATGCGCACATAAAACAAAATGATACAGCACTCATTAAAAACCACGTATGTATGACAGGATGCTGGTAATCCCAGATTTCTTTAATAGTATCAGCAGCATTTTCTATTACTTGCATATTGTGCTCTCCAAAAACATTTATCTCTTACAATTCTATTGTCTACACAAACCGGAAATTAACATCACCTGATTAGTTGATTATTTACATCCTTTCGGGTAATATACAGCTATGCAGGATTTAGAACTATTGATGCCGGCGGGCAACCTTGAAAAACTGGAATACGCAATTAAATACGGAGCAGATGCAGTTTACCTCGGAGTAGTAGATTTCAGCCTTAGAGCAATGCGTAAAGGTCAGCTTATTACGATTGACAACCTAAAAGAGGCTGTAGAACTGGCGCATAAACTCGGCGCAAAAGCTTATGTCACATTAAATATTTTTGCATTTAACAGTGACATAAAACGGCTTGAAGAATGTATTGAAAGATTTAAGGACGCAAACCCTGATGCTGTTATCGTAAGCGATTTCGGGATTATCAATCTCGTTAAAAAATATATGCCGGACACGCCGCTTCACATTAGCACCCAGACAAACACTCTTAACTATGAAAGCGTAAAATTCTGGCAGGATTTCGGAGCAACAAGAGTAATTCTGGCAAGAGAACTTCCTATTGCAGATATTGCGGAAATCAGACGACGCGTTCCTGATATAGAGCTTGAATGCTTTGTCCATGGCTCCCAGTGTGTATCATTTTCCGGCCGATGCCTCCTGAGCGATTATTTCACAAACGGAGAAAGGAAAGCCAATCACGGCAACTGTTCACAGCCGTGCCGCTGGAGTTACAAACTTGTAGAAAGCACCAGACCGGATCAGTATTACGAAATAAATCAGGATGAAAGAGGTTCCCATATACTAAGCCCGAAAGACCTCTGTCTTGTCGAACACCTGCCGGAACTCATCGATGCAGGCGTAAATTCATTTAAAGTAGAAGGAAGAACCAAGAGTCTTTATTATGTTTCCGCTGTTGCAAAAGCTTACCGGAATGCTATTGACGATTGTATTAAAGACCGCAATGCAGACCTGCATAAATATTTTATAGAGCTGAAAAAAGTTGGCAACCGCGGATATACAACAGGGTTTGCCCTGGGTAATAACGACAGTGACAGTTACAGCTATGATATTTCAAAAGGTCTTGCCGGTGCGGATTTTCTCTGCGAATTTAAAGGTGAAAAAAATACTCAGGGCGCTTTCTTTGTAAAAATTAAAAACAAAGTTCTTTTGAATGATGAAGTTGAAATTATAACCCCTGATGAACAATTCACTGCACATATTACAAGAATTGTTAATACTCAGGGAGAAGAACAGCCACTCGGAAACACTAACGATGACGTATACATAACTCTGGACAGGGAACCCGTTGATTTCAAGTATGCAATAGCCAGAACCACAGGAGTAAAAGAACATGTTTCTTAAACCGGATTACAACCTCAAAAGCATTTACGATATTAATCTCGACGAACTTGAAAAATCAGGCGTAAAAGCTTTGCTCTTTGATTTAGACAGCACAATTATGGCTTCAAAAAGCGGCTGTTACGCGCCGGAAACCATTCAGTGGCTGAAAAAAGTACAGGAAAAATTCTTTACCGCGGTTATTTCAAATAACCACAACAGAGAATATATTAAAAAAGTAACGGCAATAACCCCGTTCCCTGTACTGTTTGAAGCTAAAAAACCACAAACAAAGCCGGCAAAAGAATTTCTAAAAAAACATAACATAAACGCAAAAGAAGCAGCGTTTGTCGGCGACAGACCCCTCACCGATATTCTTTGCGGGAAACTGCTCGGCTGCAAAACAATCCTGGTTGATTCGATTTCAGCAGACAAAGAAGCAAAAATTGTACGATTTGTAAGACAGCTTGAACGCTGCAGTATAAGAAAATAAAATTTATTAATAATTGTAAAATTTTCTTTTTATCATAACAATTATTTCTATTTATGCGTATTAATAACAGTGTACAAGGTACCCCAATGTGTGAAAGGTAGAAGATGTCAAAAATAATCACAACAGATAACGGACAGCAGTACAAAACACCGGGTTTCTGGCCGACAGCCGGTGCTATTGTTGTAGGAACGATGACAAATAACACTATTAAACAACTTTCCGGACAGGTTTCTGTACCGATAGTCAGAAACATGCAGGAAATTTCCGGCAAAATGGACAACCAGATTTTACGCAAAGGGATTCAGGATGCTTTTGAAAGTTCGGGATTACGGGCTAAGGGGGTTGAAATCCTTGACGTGAAACCAAGTGACAATTTTAAAATCCCCGGTTTTCTAAAACCTTTCAGTTTCCGTCCGGTAGGAGAAGGTCCGTCACAAAGTGGCAGAAGCTTCAGCGATACTATTTCCAATGCTGCGGAAAATCTTCCCGAGCCTAATAAAAAATTATCAGAGGCAATTTCAAAAGAAATGCCTGGCTGGTTTAGAAACAGTTTCTTAGGAAAAACATACCGCTATATTATGCAGTACACCTTTGAAAACGGGGACAATGCAGCATTCTTTCCTAAAACAAACCGCATCGGCGTAAATATTGATAAATTAGGCGCATCTACTTTCCACGAAATGGGTCATGCCATAAACAAAAACATGAGTACATTCTGGAAAGGAATGCAAAAGTTAAGAGCTCCGGCAATAATTTCAGCATCATTGATGACACTTACAGCACTATTTAAACGACCAAAGGCAGAAGGCGAACAGCCTAAAAATAAATTTGACAAAGCCACAACATTTATCAAAAACAATGTAGGCAAACTTGTTTCTCTTACATTTGTACCGATTGTTGCGGAAGAATTAATGGCAACACACCGCGGCAATAAACTGGCAAAACAATTCCTGCCAACTGACATGTTTAAAAAGATTAAGAAAACCAACCGTCTCGGTGCTGCAACATATATACTAACAGGTCTGACAACCGGTCTTGCCGCATTTACCGCATCAAAAGTCCGAGATTTAATTGCTGCGCCTAAAAAAGTAAGACTCCACAGCCGTATAGCAAATCATACAACTAAAACAGCTGGCTAAATTGAAATTTCATTTGATATAATATCTTACAAACGGAACAAACTTTATTGTTCCGTTTTTTAACAGTTAACTTTCTTAAATACAACCCAATAAAATAAAAAACTGGGCCCGGAGGGATTCGAACCCACGACCAAAGGATTATGAGTCCTCTGCGCTACCGCTGCGCCACAAGCCCAGAAATTTATATTTAATTTTCAACTTTTTGGCTTGCGGTAGCTTTGCGCTACCTTCCTCTCAAAAACGATATTCAATCGTTTTTTCGGCAGAGTGCCACAAGCCCAGAAATTTATATTTAATTTTTCAGTTTATATTACATTTGTATTTTTACATTCAAAACGTCATAATGTAACACTGAAAGTATGTATTTTTTCTCAATGTCCGGCAAAAAGCCACACCGGCTACAAAGTTTAATCTATCATCAAAACAACAAAAAATCAAGCCTTTTACAGTGGGAATTATATACAAGTTTACACTAAATGTTCGTAATATTGTCATGTTGAACTTGTTTAAGCATCTTTACACACCGAGACCCTGTCGCCAGGAGCCATTTTGCTCGAAAACAAGTTTTCGGCAAAAGAATGCAAACGAGTTCAGGGTGACAATTTCGATATTGTTTGGTGTAAACTTGTATATTAATTCCCTTTACAGTTTTATTTTTTCATGCGCTATAAGCTGATTTGCACCAATAATTTGTGAATATAAATTGGCATTCACTGTTGAGTTTGAAGCTACTACGCTGTTGGACACTGTTACATTATCATCAACTTTAACATTATCCCATAATATACAGTTCTCAAGAACAACATTTTTACCTAAAGTACAATTATTCCCGATTGTACAGTTTCCGATAATTTTTGTACTTTCAGGCAAAATACTTCCGGAAATATAGGCTCCTTCACCCTTGTTCAAAATTTTGCTATGGTTAAAACTGCACAAGCCGCTAAACAAATCCTGTGTGGATTGCTCGTACTGTTCAAGCGTTCCTATATCTGTCCAGTATTGATCAATTTTAAACGTGTTTATTGAATGAGCTTTCAAAAGTTCAGGGAAAACATTCTTCGCAAAGTCATAAAACGTATTTGCAGGAATATAATCGAAAATTTTGTAGTTAAAAATATAAATTCCGGTATTAATAAAATTACTTTTTGCCTCTTCAACGCATGGTTTTTCTTGAAATTCTGTTATAAATCCATCTTTATCTGTTACCACAACACCGAAATGTGCAACTTCTTCAAGCGGAATTTGCTTTATTCCGATTGTTGCAATTGCTCCGGACTTTTTATGAATTTCAATACCATTTAACAGGTCGGCATTTGATAATCCGTCTGCTGAAAGCACAAGGAAATCTTCCCCTTCATTAAAAAAGAACTGGCACTTTTTTAAGCCGCCTGCAGTACCCGAAAGAGTTTCTTCTTTAATATATTCAAAATTAATACCGAAATCGTTATTTGTATATCTTTCAATAATTTGTTCGGCAAGATAGTAAGTATTTGCCACAACATCTTTAACCCCGATTGCTGCAAGCTTTTCCATCAAAATATCCATGACGGGACGATTTGCAACCGGAACAAGCGGCTTTGGAACTGCTTTTGTAAGCGGATCAAGCCGTGAACCGACACCGGCTGCCATAATCATTGCCTTCATATTTTCATTAACCATATCCATTACTGCTTTATATTCGCATAAAATTAAGAATATTGCAAATTTATTAATAAAATATATTGTAAAATTTTTATTCTTGAAGTATACTGTAAAAGTAAATTTTTGTATTGAATAAAATTTGGCTTATAGCTCAGTTGCACAGCGTAGTCGGAGACGCAGCGTAGTTCATTATAGGCTCTACCAACTGAGATATTAATCCACAAAAACTTAATAAAAACTTTGGGCTTTAGCTCAGTTGCACAGCGTAGTCGGAGACGCAGCGTAGTTCATTATAGGCTCTACCAACTGAGATATTAATCCACAAAAAACTTAATAAAAACTTTGGGCTTATAGCTCAGTTGCACAGCGTAGTCGGAGACGCAGCGTAGTTCATTATAGGCTCTACCAACTGAGATATTAATCCACAAAAAACTTAATAAAAACTTTGGGCTTATAGCTCAGTTGGTAGAGCAGTTGACTCTTAATCAATTGGTCGAGGGTTCGAGCCCCTCTGAGCCCAGTTTTTTTTCTTTATCCGATTTTTGTTTTTCCGTTGGCTCTCACTTCATATTTTTCTGTTGGAAAAATATGATTTGGTTCTACCCTCCGGGTATCCTGCCTCGTATGGCTCGTGTCACTCGCCTACGATGCAAGCGAGCCCCTCTGA
>CASFGU010000064.1 GCA_949294395.1 uncultured bacterium | reverse complement strand
TGTGACTGTTCAGAATCTCTTTGTTATTAGCGCCCGCAAAGGAAAAAGATTTAAAAAAATCAAAGCGCTTAATATATTCTAAAATTGTCCGCCGAAAACCATTGTCCTGAGCGGATTTACAGAAGGTCGAGCCCCCCCCCCCTTCTGAGTTTTGAAGCTATAGTTGTGTTTTGCATAAATGTATCCTCCTTTTTTTATAATTTTAGCATATTGTGTAAATTTTTTCAATTGATATAAATCTTTTTCAAAACATAAATATCGTTTTCTGAGGGTGTAGAAATATTTTTCTGATGGGGAACATACATTATATCATCAACTTCAACACCGTGTCCGAGGCCGAGCGCGTGTCCGAATTCGTGCATTATAGCGCAGTAGATACTCAAATCCGTAGTTTCTCTGCCGTAAGCATTAGGAAGTCCTATTTCTATGGAAATTTTTTTGATTGAAGTCCCGACAACGCTCAGATACTTGCACATTCCTTCATAAACTCTGCCAACCTGAACCCAGTGAACAACTATATCAGCTTCAGTCACGGTGGAAATTTGATTGAATTGTAGATTTATCCCGTGGCTTTTTAAGATGGTATTCCAGGCTGCAATTGATTTTTGAACCTGCGAATACATAAATTCTTTATTGTTAATTGTGGCTGTAATCGCTGTTATGTAGACATTCACTATTGATTTTTCCCATTTGCAGAGTTTACCGCGGATAAGTGAATTTTCTATATATTTATTTATGTTTGCTGATAATGTCATTTTAATATTATGGTTTAAATTCTGCCTGATGTAATGATTTATTTGTTTGATATATTGATATTTCGGGGAGTGTTACATTACGTGCCGTCTGTTATTATCTAATTATGTACGAATATTACAAACAATTGAAACTTCCGTCTTATGCGCCTCCGGGGATAGTGTTTTATTATGCGTGGATGTTTTTGTATTTTCTGATGCTGGTGTCATTTATTATCCTGTTATTCTTGCCAAAGACTGTGCTGCACCTTGCAGGTCTTGTTGTATTTGCGCTGCAGGTTTTTGTGAATTTTCTCTGGCCCTATGTATTTTTTAAATGGAAAAAAGTCTTACTGTCGTGTGTAATTTCTTTTGTTCTGTTTTTGCTGGTATTATTTATGACGCTAATATTTTTTAAATTGATGCCGCTTCTGGGGTGGCTGCAAATTCCTTATGTTCTCTGGCTTGTTTTTGCAAACATTTTAAACTTTGATGTTTACAGGCTTAATAATGATGATTGACTTTTCTATTTAATTTATTAATAGATAAATATGATTTTGCTTGAGTATTTTAGAAGGAATAATGTATGCCGCCACGATAAAATTACACCGGATAAGGATGTTGCCTATTGTCCGGACTGCGGGGAACTGATTGAGAATCAGTGGTACATTACGCGCTGTGCGTGCTGCGGAGTGAAACTTAAGTCTATAATCAAAAACGGGGAGGTTATTCCGGAGGTGCATTACTGCCACAACTGCGGTTTTAGAAGTTTTATTGTTGAGAGGGTAAACAAGATTAATTTTATTGACATAAATTATGCAGTGCTGGTGAAGGCTGTTATTAAGCCGGAGGTTGATGAGATTACGCAGAGCTGGTGCGAGGCAAGAGAGTTGTATAATCCTAAATTAATCGGACAGTATTAAGCAAAGCCTGCAGAAGCTGTGTATTAGAACATTAAGTTGCAAACGGTGACAGCAGCAATAATTCCGACTAAATCAGCAAGCAAACCTACCAGAAGCGCATAACGAAGTTTTGAAATTCCTACCGCTCCAAAGTAGACTGCAAGGACATAAAAAGTAGTTTCACTGCTGCCTACCATAACAGCGGCGAGTGTTGTTGCGTAATTGTCCGGCCCGAGGTTGTGAGCAATATCTGAGAAAATTCCGAGTGCTGCAGAACCTGAAAGTGATCGCACTATCATAACGGGCAGGATGTCTGCCGGAATGTTAAAGTGTGCTAACAACGGTGATAAAACTTCTCCAGTCAATTCTATTATTCCTGACGCCCTCAGCATTGAGATTGATACGATTATAGCTACAAGGTAAGGGATTATGTTTACTGATACTTTGAATCCTTCCTTTGCGCCTTCTGTAAAAACTTCATATATCGGAACTCTTTTGATTAAGCCTAGTGTTAGAATTAATATTAATATTGCAGGGAGCATCCAGAGGGAAGCTATGTTCATGAAATGCTGAAACATTAATTACCCTCCATGTCTTGATTTTCAGGTGAGGAATGAACGGGTTGCGGTTTCCAGTATTTTTCAAAAATTTTTGCCATAATAATCGCACTCACAAAGGCAATTGATGTGACCAGAAGGGTCGGTGCTATTATCTTTGTTGGGTTTTTGTAGCCTGTGCTTATCAGGACAGCAATAACTGTTGCCGGCATAAGCTGAAACCCTGCGGTGTTCATCGCAAGAAACATACACATTGCATTTGATGCGCTTTTTTTATCCTTGTTATGTTTCTGTAGTTCTTCCATTGCCTTTATGCCGATAGGGGTTGCGGCGTTGGAAAGCCCGAAGGCGTTAGCCGAAAGGCTCATTGCTATATCTCCTGCAGCTGGCGAATCCTCTGGAATTTCACGAAAAAGGTATCCGGTAAGCGGCTTTATTAATCTTGCTATATAATCAATTAGTCCGCATTTTTGCGCAATCCTCATCATCCCGAGCCAGAACGCCATAATACCAATCAGAGAAAATGCGACCTTGACGGAGAGTTCGGCGCCTGTAAGCACTGCATTTACAACCTCCTGCAGTCTGCCGTTCACAGCGCCTGCGATTATTGAAACTACTATCAAAAGGTAAAATATATAGTTCATACATTAATTAAAGCATTAACAGCCGGAACGGTCAATTTGTTAAAACTACTACTCTTTCTCCGGCTGTTTAGCCTGAAACCACGGGTAATCGTCCTTCATTTCCCATCCGTCATATTCTATAAGCCGTGTGCAGTAGTGTCTACGGCCTTTAGAATAGATGTCTGCATCATCATTATTGCCTTTCAAACATTTGTCCAATAACTCTTCTCGTGTTTTTGTTTGTGCACCGCAGTTTGAGGTTACAAATTGGTATTTCCCTTTAACTTTGCATATTGAAAATAAAAATGTTCTTGTTCCATCAAACTTTTCACTGCCGCAATAGCCGAATTCTGTGCAGTAAAAGAAATGTATCAGTGAACTATTTTTTACGTAAGCATTAAAGCCGCTGCCGTCAGCGAATTCCACCTCATAGTTTTTTGCACTTCCTTTAGCTTTTCTTTTCAACACAGATTTAACATGTTTATCCAAATGCTGATTATACCATTTTTCAAAGCACCCATCTTGGGAATAATCGCAATCAGGCAGCCAGTACTCCATCGAACCATTTTTAGCTTCTTCTAATTTTACTGCCTGCGTCATAACAGAGTAGAATTTTTTCAATTTATTTACCGCAACTTGTTTTTGGTATTTGTTTATTAATGTCGGCAAGGTCATAGCCGCCACAACACCTATTATACCGAGAGTTATTAATACTTCAGCAAGCGTAAATGCTCTAAATTTACCCATTATATCTGACCTCCAAAGCATATTTATAATTATTATATGACATTTTTAGCATGTTGTCAAGATAAAAAGAACATTAAAAGTATATGCGGATACAGTTAGGCTTAATAATGGAGGATTTGATTATTGGAGAAATCTTTTGCTGAAAAATTGAAAAGTTTAAGAAAATATAAACGGATTACGCAGGAAAAGCTTGCAGAGATGGTAGAGCTGGATGTCCGCCATATCGCACGGCTTGAAGCAGGTGAAGGTTTGCCGACTGTAACGACCCTTTTGAAATTTTGTTCTGCGTTTGATGTTACCCCTAATGATTTGTTGTCCTATGATAAAAATGTCTATAAAGATAATTTGAAATCTGACATAAATGACATGCTCAATCTGGCAAAGCCTGAGCAGCTTGAACTGATTAAAAAATTAATTATGGCAGTTTTATAAAAAGCGGAATTTTTTAAGTTCCGCTTTTAAGTTAGATTATTCTTTTTCCGGTTGTTTAGCCTGAAACCACGGGTAATCGTCCTTCATTTCCCATCCGTCATATTCTATAAGCCGTGTGCAGTAGTGTCGCCGACCTTGCGAAAAGACCTCTTCATTATCGAAATTCCCCTTTAAACAGCTGTCCAATAACTTTTCGCGTGTTTGTGTTTGCGCATTGCAGTTTGAGGTCACAAATTTGTATTTCCCGTTAAGTTTGCATATTGAAAATAAGAAGGTTCTGGTACCGTCATATTTTTCACTGCCGCAATATTTAAATTCAGTACAGTAGAAAATGTTTACTGATCCACTAATTGCATAAGCGTTAAATCCGCTGCCATCTGCAAATTCAACCTCGTAGTTAGAACTACTATTTCCGTTTGCTTTTCTTTTGAAAACTGATTTAATGTGTTTGTCCAAATGTTCGTTATACCATGGTTCAAAACAGTTGTTTTTATCAGGACAAGTTGTCATCCAGTATTCAATCGGACCATTTTTTGCTTCTTCTAATTTTATTGCCTGTGTCATAACCGAATAGAATTTTTTCAATTTATTTACTGCCACCTGTTTTTTATAGTTGTTTATTAATGTCGGCAAAGTCATGGCAGCCACCACTCCTATAATTCCAAGGGTTATGAGGACTTCGGCTAGGGTGAAACCGGATTTTCGGGAGGGCGCCGTGTGAGCGAAAGCGAACCCAGCCCGTAAGGTGTCGGAAAACCACGCTTTTCCGACATCCCGAATAATCCGGATGACGGATTTTCGGCGGGTGAAGCGTGAAGGGTGAGGGGTTAAGCGTTCACTATTACCCTCTCCCTCTGGGAGAGGGTGCCCGATAGGGCGGGAGAGGGTTTTAAAGACTTCAGGACGATAAGGCGCTAAGAGAGGATGTCGGAACCCCAAAAGACCCCTCCTCGAAATCGAAGATTTCGGTCCTCCCTCAAGGGGAGGACAAAGGAAACAGTAGGTCGGATTTACTAATCCGACAGGAATGCTCTCGTTGAACGGTTGAAAAGTTGCATGGTTGAAGTGTTTATCATTAGATATGTGATGAGCTCCTGTAACCGGGAGCCATTTTGCACGAAAACAAGTTTTCGGCAAAAGAAGGCAAACAAG
>CASFGU010000063.1 GCA_949294395.1 uncultured bacterium | reverse complement strand
CCCCCCCGTAAATCCTTGCTATTCCTGCGTTTTCCATCGTTTAATCTCCTTTGCTTTTTTTCTTCTTGAGATCCTGTCACCGGGAGCCATTTTGCACGAAAAACAAGTTTTCGGCAAAAGAAGGCAAACAAGTTCAGGATGACATATACTTTTTTTATGACACTGCTTTCTGAGCCTGCCCTGAATTTAGTTCAGCATCCCTTTGACTTTCCTCTGCCTTTTTATTATATACTATTTTTCAAAACTTTTCAACAAAAAAAAGAGGCTGTTACAATTTCAGCCTCCTGCACACACTTTAGTTAATATTTACACACTACCTAAGAAATTTTATTACTGCCGCTTCCTGCAGCTGCACCGAGTCCGATACCAGATAATGCACCGATTACGGCACCGATACCGGCTGCGACTAGCGGCTTGCTCTTGAATACATTTTTGAAATACTTGAGAGAAGATAATACATACATTGATGCAGCACCTATAATTGCACCTCCGGTTGCATTACCGGCATATTTTTTACCTTTTTCCCAGCGGCTGACAGGCTGTTCGTTAATTACTGCAATATTATCTTCCGCAGTTCTTTTGTCTGCTATTCCGAAACTCAGTGTCTGGAACAATCCTTGAGTAAATGAACCATTGCCGTATTTTCTAATATCTTCTGTCATTGTCGTATTATACATCTGCTTATAGAGAGAACCTGCTTTTGCCAGAAGCTGTTCGTCTGAAACATCCGCCCCGTAAGCAAATCCTTCCCTGACACTTTTTACATAGGCTCTTAAAGCCGGAATAATCTGCTCCTGCTCATTTTGCATAATCTTTTCATGCAGAACTTCTGCCTTATGAGCAATCGCCTCCATTGGAGCGTTAGCCTTCAAATCTGCAGTTCTTGATCTTTCTGCCTGCCTTATCTGGGTGTCATACATAAACTGCTGATACTTATCCATATTATTAAAGTAAGCATTATAATTCCATCCGCCAAAAGGCATCATTGGATTAAAACCGCCCAGCCCGCCGAAAATGCTGGTATCCATCCCTAAGCCCCAGCCGGAATTTAAGCCCATCATATCCCCCAGCAATACCTGATTCTGGTAACTGCCAAGAAACGGTGCGTATCCGGATATTCCTGTAACTGCTTCCCCAGTCATTTCCTAACCTCCAAATTGAATTTAACCTACCTTACTTATATAAAAACTTTTTCTTCTTAAAAATTGCGTGTTCTGATTATTTATGTAATAATTGTTAATAATTCGTTACAAATTCAGCCGGAGAAAGAGGATTTTGCAAGTTAAAAAACTTGCAAGAACGGCGGAAAAAGTATAATATTAGTATGGAGATTTTTCGGTGCTGAAGATAAGACTCAGAAAATTTTTCACATTTTTACTTGTCGTGGCTTTTATTGCCTCAATTTTTATATACCCGAACTGGTACAAAAAACAAATTCATAAAGTTCAGGGGGTGTATTATGTTTCCAAAGGCGACAAGGCACTTAAACGCCTTAAGTTTCAAAAAGCGATTGACTATTACACAACAGGGCTCAGATTATATCCTGAGCACTATGGAGCTTGGCTGAATTTAGGAAACATATACGTAGCGTTTGAGGACTACTACTCTGCGGTTGACGCCTACGAAAACGCCATCAAGTATAACCCTAATTATGTAATGGCAAGGATGAATTACGGGATTATTTCTGCAGAAAAACTCGGCGATTTTGACGGGGCTATTAACCAGTACAAAGAAATTCTCGACATAAGAAGAAAACTTGTATATATTCCTTTTGTGTTCAGCAATTTAAGAAGTTACAAAACAAATATCGGACTTGCTTACTACAATATGGGAGTAGCCTACAGACAGAAATCAATTTATCTTAACGACGACTGGCAGTACCAGCAGCACTATCTTATGGAAGCAATAAAAGCTTATAAAGAAGCAGTAAAAATTCTGAAAAAAGATTACGATGCGCGTTACAACCTTGCGCTTGCATACCATTTAAACGGGGATTACAACAACGCAGGTCTTTCTTACTGCAAGGCTATCGAACTTGCTCCGATGAATTATGAGGCGCATTACAACCTTGCAATTCTGTTGAAGCACATGAAGCACTACAAAGAAGCTTATGACGAAATGGAAAAAGCCAATACGCTTATTTCTACAAAAGACGGGATTTCAAACCGGCAGAGATATGTGTTTGATGTTATGAACGATATTACAAGAATGGTAATGCTGGAAGAAGGCGGAACCGAATATCTTCTTGAAAAATTCAGCGATGATTTTGCTGCAAAGTCCGGACTAACCTATGTTAACGGCAGACTTGTAGCTTCTGATGATATGGATAAGGCAATCCTCAGAAACTTCCGTACCTGCTCTTCTAGAGAACTTTTTCTTGATGATGAGGACGGAGATTAAGAAAAATCCGCTCAAGCCCTCCCCAGAAAACTGTTAGTTGTAGCGGGTAAGAGTCGTAGAGTTACACCAGCTTCATTACCCCTTAACAGCCCCTTCGTTTTCTCCGGAGATAAAATATCTCTGCATTGCCAGAAAAAATATTACAATAGGTATTGTCGCAAGGATTGAACCTGCCGCAATAAAGCGCCAGTTTGAACTGAACATTCCCTGTAGATTATTTACCCCGACAGGAAGCGTGTACATACTTTCTTTTGTTAAAACAATACTCGGCCACAAAAATTCCCCCCACGAGCCGATAAATGTAAATATTGCAAGCACTGCTAAAGAAGGCTTTACCATCGGGATTAAAACTCTTGTGAACACCTGCCATACATTACACCCGTCAACAATTGCAGCTTCCTCCATTTCTTTAGGGATTCCGAGAAACGCCTGACGCATAAGAAATATTCCGAAAGCACTTACTGCAAACGGCATAATAAGACCTACATATCCGGCAAAATTATTCACGCTGTCCACAAGATGAAGCTTTAACGTAATCAGATATACAGGAAGCATTATCGCCTGAAAAGGTATCATTATAGTTGCCAGAATTGAAAAGAATGCTATTTTCTTACCCTTAAATTCCATTCTGGCAAGCGGATAGCCAGCCATAGCAGACAGAATAAGATTTAAAAGCACAGTTCCTCCTGCAACAATCATGCTGTTTACAAAATATGCAATGAAATCAACCTTTTTCCATACTCCGCTGTAGTTTGCAAATGTAAAATCCGACGGAATTATTGCCGGAGGGTATGCAAAAATATTCTCATCAGGCCCCTTTAATGAGGTAGAAATTAACCAGATAAAAGGAAAAACCGACAATAAAGATACTGCAATTAATATTATGTGAATGTATATATTTTTAACCTTTAAATTCTTCACCAGTGAAACCTCTCAACTAAATCTGATATTTATTCCTCTCAAAACAGAAAATGTTTATAAGAGAAAATATCATAACAATAACAAGAAGCACGACAGCCATTGCCGAGGCATACCCGAGATCAAGATTTTCAAACGCTCTTTCATAAATATAATAAACAATAGTCTTGCTGGAATTCAGCGGCCCTCCCTTTGTCATAACATAAATTTCCGCAAAAACCTTCATTGCAGAAATTGCGCTTATAGTTGTAACAAGGGCAATTGTCGGCATTATATGAGGAATTGTAACAGTCAGATGTTTTGTAAGAAAATCTGCACCGTCAATATCGCATGCTTCATAAAGTTCTTTTGGTACACTCATCAGCGCAGCAAGATAAATTATCATATAATATCCTATCCCTTTCCAGATAGTAACAATAATCACCGAATACAGCGCCCATTCAGGAGAGGTAAGCCAGCCGACCGGTTTAAGCCTGAGGGATGTCACAATATAGTTAAGAATACCCTGATCTGCATACAACCACTTAAAAGCAATTGCAGCAACAACAATCGACACAATTACCGGAAGATAAATAAGTATTTTATACAAAGTTACCCCGCGGATTTTCTGATTTATCAGTATTGCAATAAATAAAGGAAATACCGCAAGCACAGGCACCGCAACAAACAGATACAAAAAAGTATTCCACAATACTTTATAAAAAATATGACTGTGAAAAAGCTTCACATAATTTTCAAGACCTGCAAAAACCGGATGATATATGTTATTTGAATAATCCATAAAACTTAAAAGAAAAGTCTGAAAAAACGGGATAAAAAAGAATATCAAAAGCACAATTCCCGCAGGAAGTAAAAACAGATAAGGTGCATATTTCCCGTAATACTTAAACATAAAATTATTATATAAAACCGCAGGACAGTTTTCAAGAATGTAACATTCATTTAAACCACTCCCGCCGGTCGTAACCTTAACGGTCAATAAGCGAAAATTCTTCCGGCAAATTATTTTCAATACGTTTTAAAAGTTCAGAAGGCTTTATGCCGAGCGCCTCGCACACAGTCCAGATTGAAATAAGCTTCGGCTCGTTAACCCCGTTTTCAAGCCGGCTTAACAATGACATCTGAATATCGAATTCGTAAGCAAGAAGCCTTAAGGATTTTCCCTGACTTTCACGTTCTTTTTTCAATTCTTCAGCAAGAAGCTGCAATATAAGTGTTGATTTTTTCGTATTGGCATGTTGCATACATAGAAGTTTAATGTTATAATAAAAGAAGGTATTTCTATATATAGAACATAATTAAAAGGAGGTAATATATGCAGCAATACAAAGGGCAATCAGGCGATAATGTCAAAGGTCTTTTTGTTGGACTGAAAGCCCTACATACACTGCCTGTCGGATTAGTAAATCCGACCTACGCCACTAAGACCTCCCTTCCTAAGGGAGGTGGTGCGCAGCACCGGAGGGTTTTTATGATAAATCCCCCTTTGATTCCCCCTTTAAAAAAGGGGGTTAGAGTAATTACCTCCCTTCCTAAGGCGGATTGCGAGCAGAGGGCGAAACGACAACGCGGAGGCGTTGGCGTTGCAGACCCGTTTAATGCGAGCAACCAAGCAGGAGGTGGCACGGTAGTGCCGGATGGTTTTGTTAAACTAATCAACCCTTCAGCCCTTCACCCATTAAACCAGACATTTCCTGTCGGATTAGTAAATCCGACCTACATTTCTATGACATTTTTGAGTTATTCAGCGGCATTAGTATTAGTTTTCGAAACGATAGCGGGAGCAGAGCGGAAGCGTGTTAAGAAAATTAATACTAATGCACGAATTGCAGCAAAATTCTCCTCAAGCAAGCGGCAATTATTAACGTTTCTGATTGACATATCTAATGTCAAACCGTTCAACCGTTCACCCATTCAACTTTTCAATTTTGTTGAACGCTTCACTTCTAAAAAAGCCGCTTTTACTCTTGCTGAAGTCTTGATTACCCTCGGAATTATCGGCGTGGTTGCCGCTATGACGCTGCCGGCACTCATTAATAAAACACAGCATCAGGAACTTCAAACAGGGCTGAAAAAGAATTACACAGTTCTGCAGCAGGCACTTTTAAGAGCACAGCTTGATACGGGAGAGGTAGTAAAACCGGCAAATTATCAAAAAGTAGAAGGAGTAACAAAGGGTTCGCCGTTAAAGAAACTTTTAACAAAATACATAAAAAATGCACAGGACTGCGGCGGTGGAACAGAAAAAGGTTCCTGCATAGAAAATGCCTCAATTACAGGGAATGAAAATGCAAAAAATCCATATAAAACCTTTAATGGGAAAAATAGTGTTATACCGAACTGGCTGGATGACGGACAATTTATTACAACAGACGGAACTTTATTTCTACTGGAAAGCGCAATGGGTGACGGTTCAACAGTATACCCTATTTTGATAACCGTGGATGTAAACGGAGTTCAAAAAAGGCCGAACCGATGGGGATACGACCTTTTTACATTTCAGTTAACAGATTCAGGCAAGCTTCTGCCGGTAGGTGCAGAAGGAACAAGTTACACAGATATGTCAAAATACTGTTCGCTGACAAACACCTCTAATCAAAACGGGGTCGGGTGCACTTACAAAGCACTGACAGATAAAGATTACTGGAAAAATCTGAAATAATTGATTATTTCACAATCATAACATCGCAGTGTGCTGCAGAAAGCACTCGCTTGCTTACAGAACCGCGGAAGTAATCTTTAACATTATTTTTGCGGCGGGTTCCCATTACAATTAAATCAATATTTTCATCTCTTGCGTAGTCAATTATTTTTTCTGCAGGAATACCTGTCAGCACAGAATATTTTTTGACCTCAAGGTTATACTCCGCAAGCTTATCCCTTACAGATGAAAGAACATCTGCCGCAAACTTTTGCTGCTGCTTCTCCACCTCAAGAAGCCAGTTTGTGTCAAGTGTTCCTTCAAGAAATAAAAGGTTTGGACTTTCACTCACAACGCATACGTAAATTTCTTTTTCCCGCAGTTCAAGATACTTAATAGCCTCGGCAACCGCGTGGTTTGAATTATCAGTTCCGTCCGTTGCAAAAAGGACTTTTTTTCCGCAGTTTTCTTCTTTTGAAACGTATGAAGAAACAGTAATATTGTTGATAACATCACGGGAAACCGACCCGAGCCAGCTTTGCAAACCCTTTTTACCATGAGAGCCCATAAGCACCATGTCGTAATCTTCTTTCTTTAACTGTTCTAGAATACTGTCAACTGTTTCTCCGCACTGTTTTATCCTGCTGCCGGACGAAAGATTTGTATTTTCAATCTGTTTTTGCACGCACCCGAGAATATTATCTGCCATATTAGCGCAGGTTGAGGCAAATCCTTCTTCTTCCACACATACTCCCGCAGGCAAAAAAGACCAGTCAATTACTGTTATAACGTCAATAACTGCCTCTCTCGCCCATATTGCAAAATTATGCAGCGCATTAAAGCTTATCTTTGAACCGTCTGTGCAGAATAAAACTCTCATATAACCTCTCCTTTGTATGTTCTAATCGTTTATAAGATAAATTATGTTAAGAGAAATTACATTGTCTGGTAATCTATATTTTTTTCTGATATGATGACATTGTGGATAAACGCTATTAATAGGATTTGTTATAGTCATGCCAACCGGACAGAAGGTTAATCTAAGGGATTATAAAAATTTAGTCGAAACAATTGCAAAGGTAGAGTACCAGAAGTTTTCTGTTTCTCACCTTGTTGAACTGCCCGAACTTATTAATATCGGAAACCACACCTTGTATATTTTATTTAAAAGCACACCGCCGGAAAACTATAACAGCACATATTTATCCACAGCAATCAAATGGGCGATAAGAAACGAAGTCCGCAGAAGGTACAAATGGTATTCACTGAAAAATCGCAAAACAATTGAAGCTGACGATGATCAGGAAGTCAGATGCGAAGTTTACAAGACTATTCTTTCAATAGACGAACTGCAGGACGCGGAAGTTCCGACGCAGATTAAAGCGGAGGATAAAACACCGGAGGAAGCCATTGAATTTTCCGAACTAAAAGCACAGATTTTAGAATCTATGAAAAAGCTTCCTAAACGGGAACGGGAACTTATTGAATACAAATTCTTCAAGGAGAAAAAGCTACGGGAGATAGCGGAAGAATTTGATATTTCGCAATCAAGAATTTCAAGAATAATCCAGTCAGGGTTAGATAAAATTAAAAAGGATTTAAAAAAACAGGGGATAATTTAAAAAATAATGAAAACAATTTTTGAGAAAAGCTGCAATTCAGAGGGGATATGTCTTACGGATGAGAAGGAAGATTTAAGCTTTCTGGATGAAAAGTTTGTGCGCGGGAAAATAGGCATGCCTCAGATTGGAGAACTTGAGGTTATGCGGCACTACAAAGAACTCTCCGACAGAAACTTCTGTATTGAAAAAGGGTTTTATCCTCTGGGCTCCTGCACAATGAAATATAATCCTAAAGTAAATGAACTTCTTGCCTCTTTAGAAGGGTTTGCCTCACTCCATCCGCTTGCTGACGATGAGAGTTCTCAGGGTGCACTTGAATTGATGTACAAACTTCAGGAAGTTTTAAAAAAGATTACCGGAATGGATGCTGTTACACTGCAGCCGGCAGCAGGCGCACACGGAGAGCTTACCGGTATGATGATTATAAAAAAATATTTTGAAAAAAAAGGTGAAAACAGAACAAAGGTCATTATTCCGGATTCCGCCCACGGCACAAACCCGGCAAGCGCTCACATGTGCGGGTTTGAAATTGTTTCTGTTAAATCAAACAGCAAAGGGCAGGTTGATATAGATGCCTTAAAAGAGGTTCTGGATAAAGACGTTGCCGCAATTATGATGACAAACCCGAACACACTGGGCATTTTTGAAGAAAAAGTTCTTGAAATTTCAAAACTCATGCACGAAAACGGCTCTCTGCTTTATTACGACGGCGCAAACTTTAATGCAATTACAGGCTATACAAACCCGAAACTTATGGGATTTGATGTTGTACATCTTAACCTCCACAAAACATTTGCAACCCCTCATGGAGGAGGAGGCCCGGGAGCCGGCCCTGTAGGCGTCATAAAAGAATTAAAAGAGTTTCTGCCGGCGCCTGTAATAGATTTTGACGGGGAAAAATATTTCAGAAATTACAACATTAAAAATTCTATAGGAGCCGTAAAGGCTTTTTACGGGAACTTCGGGGTGCTGGTAAGGGCTTATGCCTATATACTCATGATGGGAGAAAACCTCAAAAACGCTTCGGAAGATGCTGTGCTTAACGCAAACTATCTGAAAGAGAAGCTTAAAAAATACTACGATTTGCCTTATGACGAACCGTGTATGCACGAATTTGTCCTATCAGGAGAACGGCAGAAAGAAAATTCCGGCGTCAGCACCCTAAATATAGCAAAAAGACTTATGGATGAGAACACCCATCCGCCGACTGTCTACTTCCCGCTAATAGTACATGAAGCAATGATGATTGAGCCGACAGAATCAGAAACAAAACAAAAACTGGATGAGTTTGTTGATGTTATGATAAAAATAGCAAAAGAAGCAGAAATCGAACCTGAAAAAATTCTGACCTCACCCCACAGCACGCCGGTAAAAAGAGTAGACGAAACACTGGCGGCAAGACATCCGGACTTGAAATTTGAATTAAAAGCAGGAGCTTAAAAGATATGAAAAAGGAAAACAAAAAAATAAAAGTAGCATTCCCGCACATGGGTACAATATATATAGCATGGGCAGCCGCGCTCAGAAGAGTCGGTGTAGAACCTTTTATTCCGCCTTATACAAGCAAAAAAACTCTTTCTCTCGGCACTAAACATTCACCGGAAGCAATCTGCCTGCCTTATAAACTTATCTTAGGCAACTTTATAGAAGCAATCGAAGGCGGGGCGGATTACGTTGCAATGATTACCTCTCCCGGTATCTGCCGTCTTGGCGAATATGGTGCCTGCATTAAAAACGCCCTCAGCGATATGGGCTATAAGGCAAATTACATTGAACTTACCCTTTATGACGGGATTAAAGGGATGTATAATTTTTTAAAAGAAATCAGCGGGAAAAATGACCCTGTACTGTTTTTGAGGGCAATTGTCTTTGCAATGAGGAAAGTTTTTATTCTTGATGACCTTGAAACAAAGCTTTCATACTACAGAGCACGCGAGATAACCTGCGGAGAGGCCGAAAAGCATTACAACAAGGCTTTAAAACTTATTGACGAAGCTATGAATACACGTCAGCTTAAGAAGGCAAAAAAGCTTGCCTTTACAGAGATGGACAAAACACAGATTAACCCTAAAAAAGAGGTTCTGTATGTTGATATTACCGGTGAAATCTATCTTGTATGCGACAAATTTTCTAATCAGGACATAGTGAAAGAACTCGGCAGAATGGGGGTTCAGACAAGGAAAAGTCTTACTGTCAGCAGCTTTTTGAAAGACGCAATCATCCCGAAAATGTTTAGGAAAGGAGAGACTCACCTCCAGAGAGCCAACAGGCTTGCAAAACCTTATCTTATGCGCGACATCGGCGGAGATGCGCTTGAGTGCGTTTCTGATGTTGCATACGCAAACGAAAGAGGGATTGACGGCATTATACATATAAGTCCGTTCACCTGCATGCCTGAGATTATGTCGCAGAATATTTTCCCTGCGATGAGAGAGAACTGCGACATTCCTATTTTACCGTTGATTATGGATGAACAAACAGGTAAAGCAGGTTATATAACAAGGCTTGAGGCTTTCGTAGATCTTATGCGGAGAAGAAAAAGGAAACTTTCTCAGTCTCAAAAACAGGAAGAAGTTCTTAAGTAGGATGCGGGTAATAAAATTAAGGAATTGAGGTTAGAATATAATATGCTTAAATTGTTTAAAAATGCTTTTGGATATACAAATGAAGGTATAATTCTTGCAACGCCTTTAGTTCTTTTTATGTGGATTATAACAATCTATCTTTCATTTGCGAAAGGGGTGGTTGATACAATTCCGGAGGCTGCCTCCGCTTTTGTAACCCTTCTTTGTATGCTCGGTGCATTTTGCAGCGGCTGGTTTTATATGGTGAAAAAAACGATTGAACTTTCAAAAAAAGAATTTATTCTTGATGAGGACAGAGCAAAAGCCACAATGAATCTGGTAAAGACAATTCCGGCAGGCATCGGGAAATATTTTCTTTCATTTATCGGTTTATTTTTAATTTTTCTTGTTCTGTTTGGCTTGTTTGATATCCTTGTTTATAAAATAGGGATACACTATATAGGGAGAATTGATTTTTCTGCAATACAGTTGAAAAATGCAATGGCCTCCCCGCAGGAGATGAGAGTATTTCTGGATTCTCTTACAGACGTACAGCTGTTAAAACTAAGCCAGTGGAACCTTTTATTTCTTGCGGCGACTTCATTTATTTCGTTTATATTTATGCTGTGGATTCCGGAATTGATTTATAAAACAGGCAACCCGCTCATCGCACTTTTTAAATCCGTACAAAAAGTGTTTGTAAAATTTCCAAAATCATTTGCAATATTCCTCTATCTGACTTTTCTAAACCTTGTAATATCATTTGCAAGCACCTTTGCAATGCTTAATATAGTAATCTATATGCTAATGATGATTGCATATTTTTATTTTATGGTATATGTAGTTGTGCTGATATTCAGCTACTATGACTGCGAATTTAACAAAGAAGAAGAACACTGCACGGATGAAGAAAAATAAAGTTATAGCAGTAGTAGGAGCAACAGCGAGCGGAAAAACTGCTTATGCAATTGAACTTGCAAAAAAAATTAACGGAGAAGTAGTATCAGCAGATTCAAGGCTTGTGTACAAAGGGTTTAATATAGGATGTGCCAAACCAACACCTGAAGAGCAGGCAGGAATTCCTCATCACATGATGGATATTGTGGAGCCTGAGTTTAACTATTCAGCAGGGCTTTATGAAGAAGATGCCAGAAAATGTATCTATGATATTCTTGAACGCGGGAAAGTTCCGGTCATTGCCGGCGGAACAGGGCTTTATTTCAGAGTTCTGCTTGAGAATTATAAACTTCCCAAAATTGAGCCTGATTATGAACTTAGAGAAGAATTAAGCAAACTATCATCAGAGGAACTTTATGCAAAGATGACAGAACTCGATAAAGAAGGCGCAAGCCTCATTGCGTCCTCTGACAGAAAAAAATTAATCAGGGCAATTGAAATCGTAAAACTCGGCGGAATGCCTTTAAAGGAAGCTAGAGGACAAAAAGAGACTGAATTTGAGGTTGAATGGCATGGCAGAAATTTTCCGCGGCAGGAGCTTTATGAGAGGATAAACAAACGCGTGGATTTGATGTTTGAAAACGGTATTATCGAAGAAACGCAGAACCTCTTAAAAAAACACGGCAAAATTCCAAATATCATATACACAATCGGTTATCAGGAAGTAACAGCCTTTCTGGACGGGGAATACTCCCTTGAACAGGCAAAAGAAACCCTCAAACAAAACACCAGACGCTATGCCAAACGCCAGCTTACATGGTTTAGAAGAAATCCGGAAATTCAATGGAACTGTTATCCTGAGACTTTGAAAAAATAAATGCCCTAGCTTTAACCTGGCATGCCGCTATAAAAACTATCTTTTATTAAATTTTTATGATAAAATAACTGACATAAAAGAGGGATGTGTTATGGATTTAAAAAGACTTAAAAAGCCTGCGGTTATTGCCGGTTCTGTTATATTAACTATTTATGCAATATTTTTAATACTGCCATTTGCGGTTTCTCCGCTTGTAAATTCTTACGGACACTATCTTTCTAAAGTAATAGAGGAAACCTGCGGCTTTAAGGTTAAGTTTGAAAATGTAAGGCTAGTTACCACTCCAAAACTCACTGCCGGAGTAAAAGCAGGACACCTGAGTGCTTCAACGCCTGACAATGATGAATTTTTATCAGCAGACAATGCGCAGATAAAAATTTCACTTCTGCCTTTTTTAATTAGAAGGGTAGAACTTGATGCAATCAGCGCTGATAATATTTCTGCCGTATTAAAAGTTCAAAAAGACGGCAAATTCCTTATTGAAAAATATTTCCCTCAAACAAACGAAGATGCTGAACAAACCACAGCACCCCTTACCGACCTCCCTCTCGGACTGAAACTTTCAAACCATCTGCCGGATATTAAAGTTAAAGGTTACAAAGCAGCCTTGATTGATAATGCAGAGGGAAAAGAATACTCAATTCAGGGGCAGAATATCATCATAACAGATTTTATACTTAACAAAAAAATAAAAGTAAAAGCGGACGGGAAAATTACCCTTGCAGGAAATGAACAATTCGTCTACGATATAAAACTTGTAAACAGACTTATGCCTGAATTAGACATGAACGACATTGTTTTTGCAGGGCAGAACCAGCAAGAGGCTAAAGAGCAGCCTGAATTTGCTATAAATATTCTTGATATATTTAAGACAATAAACAAAAATCAATTTTCAGCAAACCTTAAAACAGACTTAAAAACATCCGGGACGCTAAAAAAACCGCATTTTGAAGGACTTATCAATATAGACGGACTAACTATGGCTGTCGACGGGGAAAAACTTCCGGCAGGGCATTTTATGATGGGTTTTAAAGGTAAAGAAATCCAGCTTAATTCAGAACTTTTTACGGCAGCCGATGAAAAAACTACAGCTGACGGAGACTTTAAGACAGGCAGAAACGCTCACGCCAATCTCTCCTTTAAATCAAACGCAGAAATTAACAATATATTCAAAATTCTGAACAGCCTTGCTAAATCAGTCGGGATTAACGACCTTGAAACTTTAAGCGCCAAAGGGGCATTTGATGCTGATTTCACCCTCAACAGCGATTTAAAAAAGCTTCAATCAAACGGTTACTTCAAAATACCGTCAGCAAGCATCAAATATGGACTTTATAATGTACTGATAGACAATATCTGTGCTGATATTGATTTTTCAAGTAACGGAGTTAACCTGAAAAATGCAGGTTTTGCAATCCTCTCACAGCCTCTGAAACTTTACGGCACAATAAAACCGGATACTACAACCGATATTCACCTGAAAGCCGATGAACTGTTAATAAAAGGGCTTATTACAGCAGCCGGACAGGCAGGGTTACTGAAAGATAACAACATAAAAAGCGGCACTCTTTCTGCAAACGTTTCGCTGAACGGAACTTTCAAGGACTTAATCCCCGCGGTTAACCTGAGCGTCAATAATATTAATGTCTATAACAAACCATCCGCTGTAACAGTGCTTCTAAACAGCGCTAATCTCGATATTGCTCAGAAAAACAGTGAATTCAGCGGAACGGTTAACCTCGACAAACTTAATATCAAACATCCGCTTGCCACGGTTTCAATGCCTGCAGCAAAAGTTACTCTTGACACTAAAGATGTAAAAATTGAGGACACTTATCTTACATTCAATAATTCAAGAGCGGACATTAGCGGAAAAATTACTGATTACACCGGTAAAAAACCGGATATTAATATCCGAGCAAAAGGTTCGCTTATTGCATCTGACATAAAATCTTTTATTCCTATGCCTGAAATTAAAACAGCCGGAAAGCTTCCGTTCCTCGCTCTCATAACTGGCGACCAAAATACTCAAAATCTTGACGTACAGCTTCTTGCAACCCCTTCTAATTATATTTCAATTCTTGACGTGGAAAAACTTAACGGAAAGAGCACACTTATTAACGGCAGTATTAAAATAGCAGATAACAAGCTGAAACTTTCTGATACCGGAATTTTTGCGCTCAACGGTTCAAAGACTTTATCTGATACGCCGAAAGACAACCTAACAGGCGGAACAGCACTTGTCACTGTAAAAGGTTCTGTTGATGATATAATGTCCTCACCGCGGCTCAATGGTATAAATATTAAATCCGCAGAACTGATTGCCGCGGCAATTCCGGGATTTAAAAATTCAAAACTTACAACCCAGTTTGAACTTACTCTGAACGGGAACCCGGCAGCCCCTGATATGAAAGGGTTTGCAAACGTTCCTGTAATTTCAATTCCTACAATAAAAACCAGCCTGAAAAATATGTCGGTTGATATTACAAATAACGCAATAACCATTGACACCCCTACAATAACCGTAGATAATTCCATAATGGATGCCAAAACCGTTGTGAGCACAAATTTTGCAAACGGGGTTACTGTTAATTCAATAGATTACAATGCCCTGCTTCTTGATACAGATACACTGATAAAAGCAATGGAAGGACTTCCGGAGCAGACACCGGCAGCTTCCGGCAACAAATCCGGCTCAGCGGCAACTACAAATTCCGGCATAACAATAAATAACGGCAAAGGAACTGTTTCAAAATTCAAAAGCGGGAACCTCGCTGCAACTGATTTAGTAGGAGATTTCTCCCTTAAAAACAACGTATTCTACCTTAAAAACTTAAAAGGCAGCGCATACAACGGTAAAGTCAGCGGCGATATTTCCGTAAATATCATCAACGGGAAAACAGATGTTGACTTTAAAGGAAGCGGAATGCACGCGGTAAATGCAATTGAAGGGGCAGCCGGCTTAAAAAATGCCCTATCCGGCACTCTCGGATTTAACGCCAGAATAGGTTTGAACGCCTTTGCACCAAATCAGAGCGATATGATGAAATCTTTAACCGGAACTGTTGATTTCAACGTAGCAGACGGCGAGTTCGGAAATATCGGCAGGCTCGAGAACCTTCTGTTTGCCCAGAACATTATCTCCAACGGGGTTATGGCAGCACTGGTTGCACCTGTTGCAAATATGCCTGTTGTAAAAAGTGCAGCAGACTTTAAAACAATCACCGGTGATATGTCATTCAGTAACGGATGGGCTGAGATTAAATCAATTAAAACATCAGGCCCTTCTATGGCATATTATATTACCGGCAGGTATAACCTTGTAAACGCATCGGCAAATCTTACAATTCTAGGACGCCTCGGGGCAGATGTTGTTGCGGCACTCGGGCCGATTGGAGAGCTTTCAGTCAGCAAGCTTACCTCATACATCCCTAAATTCGGAACCCTCACAGGAAACCTCATTAACGCAATGACTACAAATCCGAACACTGAAAAAATTGAAGAAATTCCGGCGCTTTCTAACGGAAGTGTTAACTACAAGGATTTTAAAGTATCTTTTAACGGCGGGATTGAAAGCAAAAGTTCCGTTAAATCGTTCAAATGGCTTTCTGTATGCGACACCTCACAAATTGAGGGCGGAAGTCTGAAAGACCAGCTTGAGGCAAGCAGACAGAACATGCAGCAGTTGAGAAAAGAACAGATTGAAGATGTAAAGCAGAGTGTGGAAGAAGTTAAAAATACAGCAAAACAGACTGCAGAAGATTTAAAAAATCAGATTCAAAACACAAAAGACAGCTTAAATGAATTAAAAAATCTGTTTAAAAAGCCGTCTGAAACTGCGGCACCGGCAGCGGAAACTCCCGCCTCCGCAGAGCAGCCTGCAGCTGGAAACTAGAAAACTACAGGATACATGCAAGTACCATCAGTATAAGCATTCCAATCTGAACACCTGCAGTCATATTCTGTGCGAACTTATTGGAATCGTACTTTCCGGCAGACTTCTGGGCGTTGTAGGCGCTTGAAATTCTGTCAAGCCTTGTCTGTGTATCGTCTTTATCAAAAACCGTCCCGAACATATAGCTTTCAACCCTTGCAAGACGATTTTCCATAGTATCTTTTGAAAAATTCTGCTTCATAAGTTTTTTCTCGACTGTAGAGAGAGAAGCCTTTTTCGGCGGACGGGCTGAATAATTGTAATCGTAATCTTCAAACATGGCGTTGCTGCGTGCATTAAAAGCATCATAATCAAACCGGTCAGGAGATTCGTATCTGTTCATGTGAAAAGTTCCGCCCTTTGGCACAACGTAATTATCTTCATCAAAAAACGTATTGGCGTCAGCCATACGGTTTTCCATGATGGTTTCGGGAGCAATCTGAGCTTTTAAGCGTTCAACACGTGAGTTTAAGTCATCATTAAAGGTTTTATTAAACGTTTTCTTCTCAAGATTTGACAGTCTGACCGTAATATCCTGCGAACCGAATGTCTTTTTAAAAACTTCTTTTTCAAGCTCATCCACAGCAGGATATGTAATATTAGAAGCTTCCTTCTGCGGCGGCTCGTAAGCAATTGAATCTTCCGGTTCAGCAAATGTGTCCTCAACAGGTGAAATTTCCTGCCCGATTAAATCTGCAGATAAATCTTTTCTAAGTTTTTCAACTCTCTGAGCCTGAGATTTGTGAGAAAAGGATGTGCCGTAAACGGATTTTTCAATTCTATCAAGTCGTGCAGCGTCGTTTTCATCTGTATATTGAAACCCGTAGAGTGAATTTTCAATTTTACCTATTATATTAGAATGTGAAGCAGCAAACACCATAGATGATGAGGAATTCAACATTAATAATACTGCAATTAACAAAGTTATTTTCTTCATATCATAACTCCTTACACATCAGGATAAGGGCTGACATAAAGAAAAACCATTGAACGCGTCCGCAATTTTCTAAAACCCGAAATTAAGCACAAAATCCGGGGACTAAAGCACTAGATTTTAAAACTCATAGAACTTTCGTCCTAGCAAAATTAGCGGGGGTATAATAAGGCACTTATGAGAAATAAAATAAGACCATTAACTGCATTCCCTAGCCGTCTGTAATCTGCTCAAACTGAGGCAAGTGAACTCACTGCGTTCAGACAGCACTTGCCTTTGTTATTGTTTCGCAGAACAACGGCTGCTCATTCCGTTGAGGGTTTATTTTATTTCTCATAAGTGCCAGCGTAAGCTACAACATAAACCTTTAAAATAAAATATTTCGCATATTTTTCAATTTTATTTAATTAGTTTTTAATTTCTTTAACTCTGCGAGTTCCTCCTGATACGGAGAAATGCTTCTGATTTTCTCTATTATCCCCGGCAGAACCTCGTTTACGTAGTCAATTTCCTTTTCTGTAGTATATTTACTCAAAGAGAAACGAATACTTCCGTGTATTGCGGTAAACGGAACGTTCATTGCGCGCAGAACATGGCTTGGCTCTAATGAACCGGAGGTGCAGGCGCTTCCCGAACTTGCGCAGATACCTAAATCACTCAGGTGAAGAAGTATTAATTCACCTTCTATGTATTCAAACCCGATATTTGTCGTATTAGGAACTCTCTGAGCAGCACCGGTATTGAGCCTTGCATTATAAATATTTTTCAGAATACCGGCTTCAAGTTTGTCACGCAAACGTTTAACCTCGGTCGCCTCATATTTCAGGAAATCCTGCGCAATTTCAGCAGCCTTGCCTAAACCTACAATATACGGAACATTTTCAGTACCGGCACGCTTGCCGCGTTCCTGATGCCCTCCGATAATTAACGGGGTAATTATTGTTTTAGAGTTGCAGTAAAGTGCGCCGACACCTTTCGGAGCGTGGAATTTATGACCGGAAATCCCCATCAAATCCACTCCTAAAGCCTGCACGTCTATAGGAATTTTACCCGCTACCTGAACAGCGTCCACAAAGAATTTTGTCTGAGGATTGCGTTTTTTGATTATCTCGGAAATTTTTTGTATTGGATAAATAACACCGGTTTCGTTATTAGCGTACATAATTGACACCAGCGCTGTATCATAATGAATTGCTTCTTCCAACTGTGCAAGGTCAAGTTCGCCGTTGGAATTTACACCTATATAGTCAACCGTATAACCTTCTTTTTCCAGCGTCTGGTACAAATTCAAAACACACGGGTGTTCAACTTTTGTTGTAATAATATGTTTTTTATTTTTATTCATACTAAGAACGCCGCGGATTGCCATATTAGCGCTCTCTGAGCCGCAGGATGTAAAAATAATTTCTTTTTCGTTTGCCGCATTAAAGAAATCTTTTAATTTACCGCGGGCTTCACGAAGGGCATGCGCAGGATTTTTGGCAAACTCGTACATGCTTGAAGGGTTTGCATATTCTTCTTTAAAATAAGGCAGCATAGCCTCAAGCACTCTGTCATCAACGCGTGTTGTTGCATTATTATCCAAATAAACAAGCTTTTTATCCATAATTACTCTACCTCAATAACTTCAATATCCTTGCTGACAGCATCCCTCAGAGAGGTTTCAACAAAAGCCTTTAAGGTCAGCGTTGAATTTTTACAACCGGAACACTTACCGCGGAGTTTTACGTAAACCCTGTTTCCGTCAATATCAACAAGAGTAATATCTCCGCCGTCTTTTTGAAGTTCCGGAGAAATCTGTTTTTCTATAATTGTATTAATTTTTAAGATTTTCTGTGCAGGAGAAAGCCCGTCAGATTTCTGATGTTCTTCTTTTTTATAATAGGTATCAATTATATCCTGAATAAGCCCTTTACACTTTCCGCAGGCACCGCCGGCTTTTGTGTAATTTGTGACTTCTTCAACTGTTTTTAAACCGTTTTGCTTAATCGCATCCCAGATTACGTTTTCTGTAATCCCAAAACATGTGCAGACGATTTTTTGTTTCTTTTCTTCTTCTGCACGAATATCCTCTAAATCCTGATACTCATCTTTTCCCCAGTCTTTCAGAGCATCCTCCAGAGCCTCATAGCCCATAACAGAGCAGTGCATTTTCTCCGGCGGCAGCCCCTCTAACTGGTCTGCAATATCTTTATTTGTAATTTTTCTGACTTCAGATACAGGTTTTCCGATAATCATTTCAGTAAGCATACTGGAACTTGCAACAGCAGAGCCGCAGCCGAAGGTCTGAAATTTTGCATCGGTTACTATACCGTCTTTTATTTTTAAATATATTTTCAACTGGTCGCCGCAGGTAAGAGAACCTGCAGAACCAACAGCATCCGCATCGTCAATTTTTCCGACGTTACGCGGATTTCTGTAGTGATCCATAACTTTTTCAGAATAATCCCACATAATTCATTTCCTTTATATTAACTCTAACCATAATTACATTTTATCTCAAACAGAATAACCGGCGTAGTACCTTAATGAATAATTAATATTTAGCAATTAAGACAAAAAAACACGTCAAAAAGGAATTGCAAGACTAAAACAAACGTTTAAGCAAACGCGGATGCTGATAATCTACATGTCCTATATATTTTTTCAAACTGCCTCTGTCTGTTTTTATATACATTACAAAACTTCCGTAGGGTTTATAAGACGAACGCGAAGATGAAGTCAATTTAGTCAAATCAATATACGCAATATTCTCCAGCGGGTAATCCTCGCTTATGTCATAAAGCTCAAGACTTCCGCCCATACCGAGCGCCACAAAACGAATTTTTGCCTTCGCAAGTTCTTCCGCTGTAATCTTAGAAAAATCCCCGTCACTGTCTAATTCATATAAAGGTTCAAACAACCTTGTTTTTGTTTCGTCATAGCCCACGCAATCTTTATAGGTATATTTCCCGTCAGCACGCTCTCTTATCAAATAGTATTTTGTACTGCCTATTTTAATCCAGAAAGGAGTGCTGTCTGAAAAGGCAAACAAATCCGGAAACATCTGCGGCGGCATTTTAACGGGACTATCCGCTGCAAAAACTGCTGACGCCGACACTGAAAACATAATAACTAGAAAGAATAATACGAAAAACTTTTTCATACTGATATTATAACGAAAAAATTCTTAAAAAGTTCAAACCGGTACAACTAATTCATCAGCAGCAGGAGAATTTGCGTAATTAACAAGCGCCCTGAACACAAACGGATGAAGTTTGCCTTCTTTAACATCTTTATAAATGATTGTCAAAGCCTCCTTCTTACTCATAGGTTCTTTGTAAACTCTTTTTTCCCTGAGTGCCGAATACTTATCGGCCATTGCCAGAATCTGAAGATTCAAATCAGCATTGAAAGTATTGTCAACAAACGGATAACCGCTGCGGCGCGCATTCTGATGGTGGTTTCTTATAAGGTTGAGTGTTGTTTTATCAAGGTTTGTATTCCTTAAGAGTTCATAACTTAATTCGGAGTGTTTGTGCATAATTTCAGTTTCAGCATCGTTTAATCTTCCCTGTTTATTCAAAACTTCCGGCGGAATAAGCACTTTCCCCAGATCATGAAGATAAGCTGCGTCGCTTACAGCTTTTGTATTTACTTTATTTTTCAAAGAAAACGGTAAATGCTCTATAATTCCGGCAGAAATTTTTTGAACATCAGCTGCATGACCTGCCAGAAGTTCATTAAGTTCCTTCATATTTAAACGGACAGGCGCGTTCATTCCGGCAAGAATCGTATTAATACGCGGATTGTTATTCATTAATCTCAAAATTGCGGCTTCCGAGGTAAACCTTTTAGGAGATACACTTTCAAAACGGTCAGCCTCAGAATTACCGTAAAATCTTACAGAATTTTTCGGAGGATTTATCCCTTGAAAATATATATTTCTAAGCCCCTGCAGGCCTTTAATATCTAACGTCATTTACTACCGCACACCTGAATAAAATAACTACACTACCTGTATATTTTTATAAAGTATAAATGTAAGATTAAATTTACAAATTTTTATATAATATTAAGAAATTTAAAAATTAAGATTTTATTCAGAATTAAAAAATATGAATTATGAGGTGATAATATAAAATTATGAAAGAAATTAAAAATATACTTTTATGCGGACTTGGCGCCGTAGGAACAATCTACGCAGAAAAAATTCAAAAATACTGCCCCGAAAATTTCAGAGTTCTTGTAGATGAAGCAAGACTTGCAAGATACAAGGCAAACCCTGTTATATTTAACGGAACCAGACTTGACTTTAATTACATCTTACCTGACGAAAAGAATTTTAAGGCAGATTTAATCATTGTTGCCACCAAATTTGCGGGACTAAATGATGCCATAAAAAATATTAAAAATTTTGTAAGCGGAGACACCATTATAATTTCACTTCTCAACGGGGTTACAAGCGAAGACATAATTGCTGCGGCTTACGGAAAAGAAAAACTTCTGTACTCCTACTTTATAGGACACAGCGCAATTAGGAGCGGGAACAGAATTACCCATGATGATGTGAATACAATTGTATTCGGCTCTGATAATAATATTAACGAAAACGTACTCAGCGTAAAAAAATTCTTTGATGAAGCCGGCATAAATTACAAAATTCCGGACGACATCCGGCATTCTCTCTGGCTCAAATATATGCTTAATGTTTGCGCAAACCAGACAACAGCCATTTTGAGGATGACTTTTGGCGAGATGATTGAGAATAAACACTTTATGGAACTTGCCGTAAAAATAATGAAAGAGGTTCAGGCAGTCGCAAAGGCTGAAGGTGTTAACAATACAGAAACAATGATAGATGAAACTCTAGTAAACCTTTCAAAAATGATTCCGGACGGAAAAACATCCATGCTGCAGGACGTTGAAGCCGGCAGAAAGACAGAAGTTGATATGTTTGCCGGAACAATGATACAGTTCGGGAAAAAACACGGTATCCCGACTCCATACAACTGTATGATTAAAGAATTTATCGACATAATCCACAAAAATCAGGAACATAAATCTAAAAATTGCGTATCCGTATAACTCTTTAAGCTTTGAAATCTTCCAAATTTCCGTCTGATTTTTATGCTAAAATCAAACTATAGAAAAGGAGAAGAGTTATATGGAAATAAAATCAGTTATTATGGCTGCCGGCAAAGGTACCAGAATGAAATCACAAACCCCGAAAGTCTTACACGAAATTTTCGGCAAGCCGCTTCTTGGCTACATTCTAGATAACGTAAAAAACATCACAAGCGAAAACTTTGTTATAGTAGGACATTGCGCGGAACAGGTTAAAAATTTTATAGAAGGCAGTTATTCAAACTCCAAAACGGTTCTACAAACTCCGCAGCTCGGAACAGGACATGCGGTTTCAATGGCGTGTCCTATGCTGAAAGATTTCAACGGGCTTGTTCTTATTCTTAACGGAGATATTCCGCTTATAACGGAAGAAACATTGAAAAAATTTATAGATTTTCATAAAGGCGAAAACTCCGACCTTACGATTATGAGTGCAATCTTTGACAATCCGTCAGGGCTGGGCAGAATTATAAGAGAAACCGATAATACCCTCAAATGTATTGTAGAAGAAAAAGACACTACCCCTGAACAAAAAACAATTAAAGAAATTAACGTCGGGATTTATTGTTTAGACTGGGCAAAGATTCAGCCGGCATTTTCTCAACTTTCCAACAACAATGCGCAGGGAGAATACTACCTGACCGACATTATTGAATGGGGCAAAAATCAGGGCTTTAAAGTAAATGCTTATATAATGGAAAATAATGAAGAAAGCTTCGGCATAAATTCACGTGTTCATCTGGCAGAAGCAGCTAAACTTATGCAAAAAAGAATTAACGAAAAACACATGCTAAACGGCGTCACAATCGTAGACCCTGCAACAACTTATATAAGCGCAGACACAGAAATCGGACAGGATACAATTATCTATCCGGCAACCTACATTGAAGGCAGAAACATCATCGGCAAAAACTGTAAAATAGGGCCTTGCGCACACCTGAGAGGCGGGGTTGATATTGCGGATAATGTTAAAATAGGCAACTTTGTCGAGGTCAAAAAATCAAAAATAGCCTCTAACACAAATGCCGGACATCTTTCCTACATCGGCGACAGTGAAGTCGGTGCACACGTAAACATAGGCGCAGGAACTATCACCGCAAATTACAATCCGCTGACTAAAGAAAAATCAAAAACAGTTTTGAAAGATAATGTGAAAATCGGCTCAAATACGGTTCTTGTAGCTCCGGTAACTGTAGAAGAAGGAGCAAACATCGGCGCACTGAGCGTTATTACAAAAAATGTTCCACAATGGGCGCTTGCGCTTACCCGTTCTCCGCTTCGCATCATTGCGGACTGGGTTAAAAATCAAATGAAGCAGTAATTAAACATTTATGCTAGAATTTTTGATATGAGCTACAAACAAATAAAATGGACAATGTTTGTAATCACAGCTATCGGCAACTTTATCGCCATGCTGGATTCTACATCGGTAAACCTTGCGCTTTACCCCATGTCGCAGGATTTGCACGTTACAATGGGGCAGATTCAGTGGGCTGTAATTGCATATATGCTTGTGCTTACTGTGTTTTTACCGTTTTTCGGCAAACTCGGCGATATTTTTCCGAAAAATAAACTTTATGCTGCCGGATTTTCAATATTTGCGATTGGCGCGGCATTAAATATTACCGCCGGAAGCTTTCTGCAGCTGATAATTTTTCGCTGCATAGAGGCTCTCGGGGCTTCTGTAATGCTTTCAAATGCACAGGCAATTATTGCAACAATTTTCAAAAACGAACGACGCGGCAAAGCTCTAGGACTTAACGGGTGTCTTGTTGCAATCGGCGGGATGAGCGGGCCGGCTCTCGGCGGAATTTTAATTAATTCTTTCGGCTGGCACGCAATATTTGCACCGTGTATACCGGTAGCACTCGCCGGAGCTTACTACGCTTACAAAATGCTGCCTTCACATGTTGATAACCACAAAAAGCCTTTTAAATTTGACTACACAGGTTTTATTTATTTTACAGTAAGCCTCTTTGCGCTTCTGCTTGCAATATCTGAAGGGCACAGCTGGGGCTGGACTTCGCTTAAAATAATCTTCCTCGGGGTCACAACTTTAATTTTCGGGGCATTGTTTTATATGCGCGACCACAGAATAAATTACCCGCTCATTAACTTTTCAATGTTTGCGGTCAGACCTTTTACTTTCGGGAATCTCGGGGTAATGCTTTCTTACATGGCAATGTACACAAACAGCATCCTGCTTCCTTTTTTCCTGCAGGAAATTTTGAAATACAACCCGCTTGTGACAGGACTTTTAATTTTGCCGTATTCAGTAACACTTTCATTTATAGCGCCTGTGGCAGGAAGGCTTGCCGGCAAATACGGCAGCCGCTGGCTTACACTTGCCGGGCCATCTGTCTATGTAATAGCGCTTGTATTGTTTACTATTTACGACAAAAATGTTCAGATGTGGCAGATTGTTTTTGCCTCAGGAGTTATGGGCATCGGGAACGGACTTTTCCAGTCGCCTTCAAACAACGCAATTATGACCTGTGTGAAACATGAAGAACTCGGAATTGCATCAGGTATTCTTGCACTTTCAAGAAATATGGGCAACATATTAGGGGTTGCTGTCACAATTACTCTTTTTGAAACCTTCAGAACACTGTTTATTTCGGAAGGAATGATTTACGACAGTGCATTTCTGACCTCCTACAGGGTTACAATGGGGTTTGGAATTTTATTCGGGCTGCTATGTTTGACATGCGCCTATATCGCGTACAAACCTTCAAAAAATTAAACAAACAAGATAAATTTCTTGCAAATTTATTATGAGCGGAATATCATAAAGAAGTAGAGTTACCCTATTAAGCACAGAATATAAATGGCAGGAATTTATGACAAACAGAAACGAAAATATAAGAAATATCGCAATTATTGCACACGTTGACCACGGAAAAACAACACTTGTAGATTGTCTTTTAAAACAGGCTGGTGCTTTCCGTGCAAATCAGCAGGTACAGGAGCGTGTTCTTGACAGCAACGATCTGGAAAGAGAACGCGGAATCACAATTCTTTCAAAAAATATATCAATAAACTATAAGAATACAAAAATTAACGTAGTAGATACCCCGGGCCACGCTGATTTCGGCGGTGAAGTAGAGCGTGTTCTCGGAATGGTTGACGGCGCTCTGTTAATCGTTGACGCTGCAGAAGGGCCTATGCCGCAAACAAGATTTGTTCTTTCAAAAGCGCTGGAACTCGGGCTTAAAATAATTGTTGTAATTAACAAAATAGACAAGCCGGCAGCCGAACCATTGACTGCGCTTGATAAGGTTTTTGATTTATTTACTGAACTTACGGACAGAGAAGATTTAATCGACTTTCCGTTTATTTTTGCAAGCAGTCTTAATGGATTTGCAGTAAAAGATCTGGATGATGAAAGAAAAGATATGATACCGCTTCTGGATTGTATTCTGGAAAACATTCAGCCGCCAAAAGGAGATGCTTCAAAACCACTTCAATTCAGGGCTACAACACTTGACTACAACGAATACGTCGGACGTATTGTCATCGGACGGATTGAAAACGGGTCAGTTAAATCCCAGGAACAGGTTTGCGTAATCCACGCTGACGGCTCACAGGAAAAAGGAAAGATTACAAAACTTTTTGGCTTCCACGATTTAGGCAGAACAGAAATCCATGAAGCCTTTGCTGGCGACATTGTCGGAATTGCAGGATTTGCTGATATTCAAATAGGAGAAAGCATCTGCTCTCCGGAAAACCCTCAGCCGCTTCCTCTGATTAAAGTTGATGAGCCGACTTTACAGATGAACTTTTCAGTAAACGACAGCCCTTTTGCCGGAACCGAAGGGAAATTTGTTACCTCCAGACAGCTAAGAAAACGGCTTTATGACGAATTAGAAAAAAATGTAAGCTTACGGGTTGAAGATACAGACAGCACAGATGTTTTCAGAGTATCAGGCAGAGGCGAATTGCATTTAGGAATTTTAATTGAAACAATGCGCCGCGAAGGATATGAATTTCAGGTTTCAAAGCCGGAAGTTATCTACAAAACCATTGACGGCAGACAGTGCGAGCCGTTTGAGAATTTAATTGTAGATGTTCCTGAAAGCTATGCCGGAAGCTGTATTGACAGATTATCCGGCAGAAAAGCCGAAATGAAAGAAATGAACAATGCCAAAGGCAGAACAAATATGACATTCCATATTCCTGCAAGAGGTCTGATAGGATTCAGAAGCGAATTTATCCGAATGACACGCGGTGAGGGTATTATGTACCATACATTCCTGCATTACAGACCTTACGCCGGAGATATTCCGCGCCAGAGAAGCGGTTCCATTATTGCACACGAGCAGGGGGAGGCTATCCCTTACGCTCTTGCGCAGTATGAGGACAGGGGGGTATTCTTTATCACTCCGAAAACAAAAGTTTACCGCGGCATGATTATCGGCGAATGCAACAAACCGCAGGATATTGTAGTTAATATCTGTAAGACAAAGAAGCTTACAAATATGAGAAGTGCCACTGCAGATGTAATGGTAACGCTTCAAGCACCAAAATTTCTATCGCTTGAGGAAAGCCTTGAATACATTGGCGATGATGAACTTGTTGAAATTACGCCTGAAAATATAAGAATAAGAAAAGCTGATTTAACAAGAAAAATTTATAACTAAAAAAGCCTCCTTTTGGAGGCTTTTTTACCACGGGTAATCGTCCTTTATCTCCCAGCCGTCTACCATTATTAAAGCTCCGCACCACATTCCGCGGCTTTGCTTATTACAGCCGTAGTTATGACAGCTGCCATTCTTCAATACGTTTCTGTCAGAGTTAGGTTCGTTTTTAAATGTGCATTCATAGGTAGAATATTGTCCCCCAAAACCCAATCCATGCGCCTGATAAAAATATAAATTAAACAAATCCTTACCGAACTGGTTGGGAGGAGAAAAGCCGTTAATATCTATTATCAACGGTTTCGCATCAGTATTTGAAATAGCCAAAGCTAAAAACAACTGAGTACCGTCAGGAAAAACAAAATATTTTGACCCCGGGCCGTTTCCCATCATTGAAAGCATGTTTTCAGCTTTTCCGGACAGTTCTTTATAGGTTATTCCGTTACTTCCATTACGCGGAAACTGTTCTTCCTTTATCTTTTTTATATTATCTATTATTCCATATTCTTCAAATATATTAAGCGCGCTTTTGTTTGTAAAATCCCACCCTGACACATCTCCGTATTGAGCTTCTGATAACGCTATTGCCTGACTTAGAAGCGTATATGTCCGCTTTAAACGTGTTACGGTTATCTTTTTTTGATATTTTGCACTAAGCGCAGGAAGCGTCATCGCAGCTACTATACCGATAATCCCGAGAGTGATAAGCACCTCCGCCAACGTGAAAGCTGCCTTTCTGGAAGTGAAGGGTGAAGAGTGAGGGGTGAAGCGTTCAACTAATACCCCACGGGGGTGGGTGCTGCAGGCGGGTGACGGGGAGGTTTTGTTGAACGGGTGAAAAGTTGAATGGTTGAAAGGTTCATCT
>CASFGU010000062.1 GCA_949294395.1 uncultured bacterium | reverse complement strand
CAGCTCTACCCCTTCTATTGGAGGGTTTCTCGATGGTTTTTGTGTGTGTTGTAGGCGTGGGGGGGGGGGGGGGGCCCCGCAGTATAAAGGTTCAGACTGTAAGTTTTTGGTGGTACTCTGGTTCAGGAGATGCCCGACGAAGCCCGTTTGGCAGTTAAATAAAGCCGGCGATGAGGGAACGTGGCAATTTTTTAAGCAGTTTTTTATGCTGCGCTGTTTGAACTGTCGTTATTAATCATTTTAATTCTGCCGTCGGCTTTAATTTCAACAGGGTCTTTCTGATGTTTAATATACTCGCCGACAATAATATCTTTATCAAAATCAAACTTTTTCAGCGCGTTATTATATCTGTGCGGGAGGCCGAGCCCCATATCCTTGCTTGTAATACAGTAATCATCCGATGCTATCGTGTACATTTTGTCTTTTCTCGGATTATTTATATCAATTGGTGTTTCGTTACCGTTTTTGTCCACAAATTTCATCGAAAGCAGTTCGCCGTTTTTGCTGAAATCGTATTTGAGTCCAGATACCTGAACAATACCGGGACGGTGTGATTTAGAGTTCATCGACGCTTTTATTCTGCTTTTAATTGCATTCACAATTTCTTCTTCGGTTGCTTCTACGACCGCAACTTTATTGGCAAAAGGTGAAATTATAGCTAAATCTCTTGTGTCAATTCTGCCTGTTTCAAATTGTCCGCGAATATTTGCAGAATTCATAACTGCAATATCTGTATTCAATTCTTTCCTCAGTGCATCCACAATGAAGTCACAGTGCGGGTTTTCCTGCCCGTATAAGTCTTCCGGATATTTTTCTGCTGATTTAATAACCCCGACAACTTCGGGTTTGCCGAGTATTTTTTCAAACTCTCCGCGGGCGATGAGGTTTCTGCCATAGCTGTCAGTTTTCCCTATATTATTTTGAGCTTTTGTGATTACACCTTTGTTATTAAATTCTACGTTAAGAACGCCGAAATTTTTGCCGTCACGTCCTGCCTGAGTTATGATAACAGGTTCTCCGTCAGGTGAATAAAACAGATTTTTGTTTTCTTCAATACCATCAAGCAGGTTGTGCGTATGTGCACCGAGAATAATATCAATACCTTTAACGTTGTTTGCTAACTGTTGATCATGACGGTATCCGGAGTGGGAAAGTACGATAATTTTATTTACCCCCTGTTTTTCAAGTCTGTCAACCTCTTTTTGTACCTCGGCAACAGTTTTATCGAAATTTTGTTCGATATTCAGGTGTGGAAGGTGCTCCTGCAGTTTTACATGCACATGCAAATCCGGCGGTACAAGCCCGATTATTCCGTATTTATTGCCGTTAATTTCCTGTATGTAGGATTTTTCAATATACGGGGTTATAGGGTTTGCTGTGTCAGGTTTCATATTTAACCCGAGTATCTTATATTGTTTATCTTTTATAAGGTTGACGAATTTATCTGTCGGCAGGTCGCATTCGTGATTTCCGAGTGCTGTTGCGTAAAATCCTCCGAGATTAAGGAATTTATCGGCAACTTTAACATGTTTTTCATCTTCCCCGAGCATAATATCTCCTGACGCAAATTTCATTTTATCTGTATCCGGAGAATTTTTTGTATCAAACTGATTAATTGCATTAACTAATCTTTCCATCCTGATATTTTGCCCGTGTACGTCGTTTATGTAAAAGATACTTGCACGAACAGGTTTATTATCAGGAGAATGTGCCGGGGTTGAGTAATTGTTATTGGGAACGGGTTGATGAGGCTTCTTATTCTGTGCGTTTTTCTGATAGTAAGCCTTGAAAAGGTTTGTATTAGAATATGCGTTAATGTTGTTAATCATCTGGTTTATGTGTCCCTATGCTGCCTGATATAGTGCCGGCTGCGGTATCATTACTGTTTGCGCCGGCTGTTCTGTCTGTTTTTTCTTGAGTTCTTTGTAATTCTTTAAGCCTTCAACCCAGTTTTCCACGAGTTTTACGTCGTTTTCTACAATATCGTGCGGAAGCGCTGCGTGGTGAATTTTGGGAAGAAGGTAAGTTTCGCTGTATTCAATTTGTTTTGAAAGATTGTCGTCAGTGTCGTTGCAGATGAAGGTCAACTTGCCGTCTTTTCCCTGTTTATAGCCGGTAATTGTAATTTCATGTCCATTAATAATTGTGTTATTTTTATCTACCTGAGTGTAACCGATAATTACATTTTCGCCTCTGTCGAGCGATTGGACGAGGTGGCGTTTTAATGTTGCCATGTCTGTTTCATAGCCGATAAGTTTTGCGTTTTCGTCTACTGTTTGATATGTAACGGAGATTTTGTTTTTATCTTCAACAACAGATTCTGTAAATGTTTTCTCAAATTCGATTAAGCCTTTGTCGTTCTGGTTAAATTTGCCCTGTCGTTTGTCTGTTAGTGAATTGTAAGACTGCTGGGAGCCTACCTGCATTAAGGTTGACTGCATTAAAACATCGACTACAGAGCGTTCCTGAGGATCTTTGTCTGTGGTCTGTATCTGCGCTCTTATGATTGCGTTTTTGTCAGGTGCAAAAGTAAGAGTAGCTTTGTTAAAATCTTTTGCTTCAAACGGAACTTCAAAAGCGTTCAAAAGCCATACAGCATCAAGTGTATTATCCGCAAGGTTTGTTAAGTGGATTTCTTTTTGTACTGACATGTTTGGGGAGCTTAAGCCTTCTACAAATCTTGTAAATTCTGCAGGATGCTTCTGCGCCATATTAAATTCAATGCTTGCTGCAACGCATGTGCCTGAATGTGTTACGTTAATATCAGCTTCTGCGTTTTTCTTTTCAAAAAGATTTGTTGAGCCTGCCGAGTTTGCCAGTTTGGCATAATCCTGATATTTGGCAGGAATGTCGCCGAACTCCTGGTTGATGACAAACGGATTGTTAAGGGTGCTTATTGTTTCTTTCAGGGTAACAATGTTGTTTAAGCCAGCTGCTCTCGGGGTTGTAGCAATTTTGTGGAGATTATCAAGAACTGTGGATTTATCGTTCGAGTCAGCATTGAGTAAAATTCCTTTTTTCAAAAGGGCATCAAGGTTCTTTTTACTCTGTCTGTCCAGCATTTTCTGTAAATCGTTGTATTTCTGTTTTTCTTCATTTGAAATAAACCGGGTTCTAAAATCCGATGAATGAAGTGCTGCATTAAACGGAACATTATATTTCGGATTTGTAACATAACCCTGCGGAGCCCTGTTAACAGGCTTTTCAGTGGTAACAGCAACACGTTCGGTTTTTGTTCTGCCTGTTGTGTTATAATTATATTGAGGAAAATTTGGATTTATAGAATACACTTTTTCACTCCACTACTACTATTATATAAAAAACAGAAACTTCAAAAAATTGCTAATTTAATTAATTTTTGTAAATTATGTTACGAGGATGTATTGAAAAATCTTAAAATTAAGCCGCTTTCAAAAGAGCAGATAATAATTTCAATAGACAGACTTACGAGATTTAAAGCTCCGGAGGAGAAATATTTGCGTGTATTTTCTGATATTCTGACGGCAAATCTTATTACTCCGAAGTTAAAAAAATCCGAACTTGAGAGGATGGATTATTCTGAAATAAGGGAGCTTGCAGAATTTGTAATTAATTATTCACTGAAAGAGACCGGCTTAACTCCGGAGGACGATTGTTTTATAAATCAGAGGCTGCTGGATTATGAAAAGTCTGTTTTTAAGATTGATGGTAGTGTTGAGGCGCTATTAAAAAATAAAATTAGCTATAAAGCAGCACTGTCTCTGTTGCCGCCGGAGGAATACCTTCCGCTCAACTTAAAATGGCTGAAATCACTTGCTGCATCACCGGACATTGTGCAGGAACGAGAAGAAAAATCGTTGCTCTATCCTGTAGAGAAGGTTCTTATCTGTGAAGGAATTACTGAAGAAACGCTTCTGCCTGTATTTGCGCGTATTCTAGGGTTTGATTTTAACAGAAACGGAATTTATGTACTTTCGGCAGGAGGTAAAAATCAGGTGGTAAAAACTTTTTACAAACTTGCGGATATATTAAAAGTTCCGCTGTTTGTTCTGCTTGACAGTGATGCCGGTGAAAATTACAGGGAAATTCTGCCCCGTTTGAGAAGCTGTGATAAGGTTCATGTTTTAAAAATAGGGGAGTTTGAAGATGCGCTTCCGCTTCATTTGATAGAGAAAACGCTTCAATATGCAACAAAAAATATTTCGCTTGCGCCGGCTGATGATATAGATTCTGCGCCCTCAAGAGTTGAATATCTGGAAAATTTTTTCAAGCACCGCGGGCTGCACGAGTTTAAAAAGTCAGAATTTGCCTCTATGGTTAAAAATAATATTTCTGATATTAATGATGTTTCTGATGAGATAAGAGAGGTTATTGAGGAAATTAAGTGTTTAAGAAAAGGCGATAAGGTAATAAGAAAGTAGGTCGGATTTACCAATCCGATGAAAGATTGCATTTAATGTTGGAACAGTAGTATAAATTTTCTCAACACGCTCCCGCCCTGCTCCCGCTATCGTTTCGAAAATCAATACTACTGTTCCGGTATGTAGAGAAGAAGTAGGTCGGATTTACTAATCTGACGACATAACAATAAAAAAGACGGAATTTTTAAAAATTCCGTCTTTTTTCAGTCTTAAGTAATCTTGATAATTAGTTACCAGCGCCGTAGAGAACAGCTTCACCTGCTCTGGTAGCAGGAAGGATTGTCTGATCGTACATAACTACAGGATAAATATCTGTAGGGTTTGAAACTGTACAAGCATCACCGCTTGTTCCGTTGTCGCATTTAACTTCTTTGTTCGGGTTCTTT
>CASFGU010000061.1 GCA_949294395.1 uncultured bacterium | reverse complement strand
GTAAGCCAGAACAGAAAATCGGCGGTAAGGGGAATTTGCTTAGTCGTTGGCGAGAATTGGATATTCGAGCCATACGAATAAGTATGCGGAGCTAACCCGATAAATTTTCTTATAGAAAATTTATCGGTTCAATTTCACAACCGCCGGTACACAAAAGTTTCCATTACAGGTAAGCCAGAACAGAAAATCGGCGGTAAGGGGAATTGAACCCCTGTTTGGAGAATGAGAATCTCCCGTCCTAACCACTAGACGATACCGCTAGATAAAAAAATTATAATACCGAAAAAATAAAAAAACAATAGATAACTTGATTTTAAATATTGCGTGTTTTATAATAGTTTTGGCAATCGGAATGCAGCACTCTGCAGGGTGAAACAATCCGGTGAATTGTTTCAGAAAAGGTGGTTGCGCACCTTTCAAATGTGAAACATTTGAAAATTAAATATTTTTCTTTTTATCGGAATGTAGCAAGGCTCCATTTTCGATACTAAATCGAAAATGGAGGGACTTGGTAGCGTCGCTACCAAGCAAGCTATTTTACAATTGAATATAATAAATATCGGAATGTAGCACTCTGCCGAGTGAAACAATCCGGTGAATTGTTTCACGAGAGGTGGTAGCGCACCTTTTTAAATGTGTAACATTTGAAAATTAAATATTTTTCTTTTATCGGAATGTAGCAAGGCTCCGTTTTCGATTTAGTATCGAAAATGGAGGGACTTGGTAGCGTCGCTACCAAGCAAGCTATTTTACAATTGAATATAATAAATATCGGAATGTAGCGCAGCTTGGTAGCGCACCGTGTTCGGGTCGCGGGGGTCGCAGGTTCAAATCCTGTCATTCCGATTTTGTTTTGCGACAAAATCGTTCTCCAGGTTGAACCTACGGTTTACCCATTGGGCATCCTGATCTGTAAGGCTCATTCTTCGCCTACAGCTCAAGACAAATCTCTGTCTTTGCGATTTTTGTTTTGCTAAAAAATCATTCCTCTTTTATAAGAATTACCAAACACGTATTCATGTTATAATCCGTTTATGAAAAAGGTTACTATTATAATTCCTGTTTATAATACTGAAAAATATCTTTCTGACTGCATTGAAAGCGCTCTTGTCCAGACGCTTAAGGACGTAGAAATTATTGTAATTAATGACGGTTCGCAGGACAATTCTGAAAAAATTATTCAGAAATTCCTCTCAGACGATAAACGAATCATTTATATTAAACAGGAAAATCAAGGGGTTTCTGCAGCCAGAAATAAAGGCATTGAACTTGCTCAGGGTGAATATATTTTCTTCTTCGATTCCGATGATATTATGGCTGAGAATTTTATAGAAGAACTCTATAAAACGGCAAAAACTGAGAATTCCGATATAGTATTTACCGATAAAAGAAACACTGGTAAAAATACAAACGAACAGATCGCTGCAGTCATAACTTACGGAGGGTTTTACCGCACGGAATTTTTAAAATCACACCCTGAAATCAGGTTTCCTTCCGGAATAAAATACGGTGAGGACGGTTTATTTTCACATATTGCACTTGCCATAACAGATAAGATTTCCAGAAGTTTTAACAGCTGGTATTTCTACAGATTAAACGGCACTCAGGCAACAAACAAATTAAAACAAAACCCCGAACTGGCGTTAACTTCTGCGCATAAACAATTTGAATTTCTAAAAAATTTCTATGAGAAAAATAACTTATTTAGGACAAAATCGCTTCATCTGGCAAGATACATTCAGGCAGAAGTATTTTATGCTACATTTTATTATATGCCGCTCAGGTATTTCAAGGTAAGAATAAAATTTTTCTATATGATTTTAAAATTTTTCAATACTTATGTCCGCCAAAATCTTACACAGGAAGATTTTGAAACTCTTGGATACCATTTTAAAAGAATGCTTAAATGCAAAAGTTTTATTGAATTTGAATTAAAAGATGTACTTCTTTCTACACCATTGATTCACAAAATATTCATGCAATACAAATCATTTAAGCGCAGTTAAAACCTCAAATATCTCCCCTGGAACATCAACAACAAAGTCAGCCCCTTCTTTTTTAAGCAAATCGCGGCTGCGGAAGCCCCAAGTTACCCCGATACATTTCAGACCGGAATTGCGCGCAGTATGAACATCAACATCAGAATCTCCACAATAAATACTGTTTTCAAGTTTTGATTTTAAAAGTTCCATCGCACGAAAAACGCTGTCAGGTGCAGGTTTTTTGCGGACATTTTCAGCTTCTCCGATTGCAACAGGTATCAAATCACCGAAATAAGTTTTGCAGAGATTTTTCACAGCCATATCAAACTTATTTGACACAACGGCAGTTTTAAAACCGCTATCTCGCAGTTTTTGCAGAAGTTCTGGCACTCCATTATAAGGTGCTGTCTTATTGTACATATTTTCAGCATAATTTTCTTTAAAAGTTTTTAAACACTCCGGGAACACAGGATTGAGCGCCCCGTCAGGCAAAGCCCGTTCAATAAGCTTCTGCACTCCATCTCCAACAAATCGCCTTATATCATCAATTGAATGTTCCGGATAGCCGTATTGTTTCAGCGCAAAATTTGTACTGTCTTTCAAATCCTCAAGCGTATTAAGAAGTGTTCCGTCCAGATCAAAAATAATAGTATCAATCATAACTACACACCGGCTGCAGGGATTTTCACAACAACTTTTTTTACGGCAGCAGACACCGACGAGAAATTCATCTGCGGTCTGTGAGCATCCTCAGGATAAAATAACGCAAAATTTCCGGATTTTAAATAAATGCTGTTCAGCGTTTCCGGAAGTTCAAAAAACATTACATCCCGCCCGCTGTCATAAGGAACTTTCACAGTCAATCCGTCAGTATTTGAAAAATCAATTCTTTCTTTCCCGGACAACAAAAGCTGAATATCAGTATATTTCTTATGTGCTTCAAGCATACAATCTTTGTGTTCTTTTGTTTTATACTCATCAATATTGGCAAATATCCCGTCAGAAAGTTCATAGTGACCAGCCGGAGTTTCAGCAGTCAAAGTGTTCAAAAAAAGGACAACGCATTCCGGAATATCGTATTTTTTTAAGTCATCAAGCCTTGCATAAATCATAACTCTGCTCCTTACTGCAACTCTGCCATTGCGCGTTCAAAATCTTCTTTATTCGGGGCTTTACCATGCCATCCGGCATTATTTTCCATAAAGCTTACACCTTTGCCTTTAATTGTATTTGCAATAATTGCAACCGGCTTAGAGGTCTTTTTAGCGGTTTCAATTGCATCATATATCGCATTAATATCATGCCCGTCAATTTCAATAACTTCCCAGTTGAAAGCGCGGATTTTTTCATCAAGCGGGTCAAGCGATTTAATATCCTCAGTACAACCGTCAATTTGAAGCCTGTTTCTGTCAATAATTGCAATTAAGTTGTCGAGTTTTCTCACCGGCGCGTGCATAAAAGCTTCCCAGACACTGCCTTCCTGCAATTCGCCATCTCCCATAAGCACATAGACTTTTGCAGGATTTTTATCAAGTTTCAAACCCATAGCCATACCGCATGCAATTGATAAGCCCTGACCGAGAGAGCCTGTAGCTACCTCAACCCCAGGACAAAAAGGTGCAGGGTGCCCCTGAAGTCTTGAGCCAAAGTGTCTGAAGGTCAGAAGTTCACTTTTCGGGAAAAACCCAAGCTGCGCAAGCACTGAATAATATATTGCAGATGCATGACCTTTTGAAAGAACAAATCTGTCGCGTTTTTCGTAATTTTTATCTCTTGCGCATTTTGGAGTAACAAACATACACTTATGAAAGAGAACTGTCATAATCTCAGTTGAGGAAAGTGCGCCGCCTATGTGACCTGATTGAGCGCCGTAAACCATTTTTAGGATATTCTGTCTTGATTCTTTGCACAAAGCTTCAATTTCTTTAATTTCGTTTTCTTTAAGCATGTTTTTCTCCGGAAATTTTTTCTTTAACAACATTTAAAATAAACAAAGGCAAGGTCGGGAAAATTCTCTTAAACCTCTGCGGCTCTTTAACAGTTCTGTAAAGCCATTCAAGCCCCAGCTTCTGATAAATTACCGGTGCTCTTTTAACAACACCCGACCAGACGTCAAAGCTTCCGCCAAGTCCAATGAATAACGCTCCTGGAAGCCTTTTCTTAGCTTCATTTATAAAAAATTCCTGCTTTGGCGACCCGAGTGCAACAAGCACCAGTCGCGGCTGTGCGGCCTCGAGTTCTGACAAAACCCTTTCATCATCTTTAAAATACCCGTCCTGAATATAAACAGTATTTAGCGCAGGAACCTCTTTTTTTAAATTGCCAACGGCTTTTTCAATAATCTCCGGCTTTGCCCCGACAAAAGCTACAGGCTGGCCGGCAAATTTATCAATCAATGCCCTGCCGAGTTCAATTCCCGCAATTCTTCTGACACGGTACCCTAAAATCTTAAGCCCGATTTCAACCCCGATACCGTCAGGCACAACAAGTTCCGCATTATTTATAATATCTGCAAACTCTTTATTTTTGGAAGCAGCCTGAATCATCTCCGGATTAATCGTTACTATCTGTCCGGAATGTTCTTCCGCATACTTAAGCACCTCATCAAACATAAACGTATCTGTATTAAAGCCCTGTAATTTAACCGTACTCCGTTCCATAAGTAAATTATATGATTAATTTGCTATATTTGCAAGTTTAAATAAATACTCATCTTTAGTACCGCGGTGCAGCCCTATCGGAATAAAGTGCTCTTTAAATTTTTCAATAGCATACCGGTCAGTCATGCCCGAGATATAATCTGTCACAACCCTTTCTATCCTGCTTTCGTCGCAGACAGGCTTAAGCATTTCCGAATACAGCATAAATAGTTCCCTGATAACTCCGCTCGCCTTCTTTTCTTCAAACTTTGCAGGAGAATCAATATAAACATTTTCAAACATCCAGTCACGCAGTTTTGTTGTATAGTGCCAGCCTTCTTCACTCATTGCAACTTGAGGTTTGCCCATGGAATTTGAGATAACCTCCATAATCATTTTATTAAGCCTTTTGCTCTGGGTTGATGTGAAATAATTTATGCAGTCTTTGGGCAAATCACTTTCAGAGATAATTCCCGCACGTATAGAATCTTCAATATCATGGTTTATGTAAGCTATTTTATCCGCAAGCTGAACGACCTGAGCTTCCGGAGTTTTAGGAGTATACCCCCAGGTATGAGTTAAGATGCCGTCAATAGTTTCTCTGCACAAATTCAGGTGTTCAAGAACTTCCACCACCCTTACGCTCTGAATATTATGATGAAAACCGCCTTTGACAAGCTCGTTCAGAACTCCTTCCCCGCAATGCCCGAAAGGGGTGTGCCCTAAATCATGCCCGAGTGAAATTGCTTCTGTCAAATCCTCGTTAAGATTGAGAGAGCGGGCAATTGTCCTTGCAATTTGCGACACTTCAAGCGTATGCGTAAGACGGGTTCTGAAATGGTCATCAAACGGGGATAAAAATACCTGCGTCTTGTGCTTAAGCCGTCTGAACGCTTTTGAATGAACGATTCTGTCCCTATCACGCTGAAAACATGTTCTTATTGAGCTTTCTTCTTCCGGCTCTTTTCTTCCTTTTGAAAATCTGCTTTTTGTCGCGAATTCACTCAACAAATCAATTTCGCGCTGCTCTAAATTATATCTAATTAAATCAATATCTGTTGTTCCTGTCATAAAAACCTTCCAATAAGAGCATTATATCAGAAAAACTCAATCAGCCTATACTGCATTTGCACCAGATGACGGATTTTTAGGGGTTTGAGTGAGAAATCCTTCTTTTTTACGCCAGTTGTCAACGATTACACCGATTTTATTAAATGCCCAGCCGGAAAGCAGACCGAAGATTAACGATTTTGAGCCTGATAGAAGGCTTGCAGTACAGTAGACAGAAGTTGCAATTGCGCCTATTGCAGGAATTCCGTATTTCAGAGTGATAGAAGTCTTTTCATCCCTGTCTTTAGCTTTATTCAGACCGACAGCGATTACACCGCCGGTACCGAGAATTGACAGAACATCAGTCGGTGCAGAGCCAACAACAAGGTCTCGAACTTTATCAAAATACTGGACAGATTCTGTGTCTATTGATTTATCGAGAGATTTTACGGACTTGAGCATTGCACTTCTAATCTTGTTGTATTCTTTTGCCGGCAGAGTTGCTTTATAAATTTCAAGAATTTCCTGCATTGCACCTCGTTCGTTTCCGGCAAGAACACGTTTTGCCTCATCGAGGAAAGAATTAATTATTTTTAAATCTTCCGGTGATGTTTTAAATTTTTCGGCAGACTGAGAAAGAACTTTCTTCAACTCATCAATATTTTCGGCAAATTTTTCAGGGTTGTTACCAAGTCTGAGGTTTCTTTTAATATTTGTTATTAATCCGATGGAATCGGTATCTTCAGGATTTATACAGGCCTCGGCTTTTTTAATAAATGATTTTGCAAAGTCATATTTATCCTGTATAGAGTAAGTCATTTTATTCCTGAACAGACGCATTTCATCTCCTAGAGCTATTTTATTACCTTTAATGTATTCATCAGCAAGGAAGGTCTGCCACATAGGTTTTGAGCGGAAATTATTTATATCTGCAAAGCTTGTATTCCACGCAAAGTCATCCAACCCTTCTGTTGCTTCATGAATTTTTCTGTAACGTTCGGAAATCCTTCCTGCGCTTGTTTCTGTAGAAAGGGTATCTCCTATGGTTCTTTTATGATTTAAAAGGTCTTTATACCACTCGTTACGGGTCTTTGTCACCCCGTTTATTGTAATTTTTTCAGACGACGGCCCGCCAATCAAAACTTTTTCATTAAGTTCGTCCATTGATTTGAACAGGTTGGTAAATTTATTCTTTGTCTTGTTCCATGAATGTTTTACAGTTGAATGGCTTGCTCTGTCAAAGAAATTTGTCACGACATCATGAATTTTTCTGGTGAATTTTGTTTTATACATTAAACGCTTAAATGCAATATCTTTTAATGCAGTAAAATTGTTTATGCTTTCGCACTTCTGCATAAAAGAATTAAGCTTTCTCAAAGAGTAGGCATAAAATTTTCCAAGTCCGGAGTTATTTGTTTTCTGCACCTGACGTTCAAGATAACCTTTTAAGGCATTGAGGTATTTATTTGAGCCCTTCGGGCCTCCGCGCATCAAAAGCAGCAGCAAACCTCCGGCAATCAAAGCAGATGCCCCTATTGTCATACCGAGTTTGTGGCTTTTTTCTTCTTCCGCCCCTTTTATTTCTTTTATAGTATGCGGGTTGAGAAAAAAGTTCTGATTGGTCTTATTAAGACCGTTATTGAACACAAACTGTCTATTGTAACCTGTATTTGGAACCTGACTAACCATATTAAATCTGCCTACATATATATAAACATCTCTAACGCAATATTATTGCGCTTATATATACTTTTGGTAAAGATTTATTACAAAGAGAGCGCCTCAGCAATCTCGCCTGCAGCTTCTTTTGATGAAATTTTATCCGACAATAGGGCTTTTACCCCTTGAAGTTCAGCTACATTTTCAGCCCTGTAAGCACTGTCATAGAGGAGTTTTTCTATGTTATAAGCAATTGTTCTGACATTAACATCTCCCTGCAGAATTTCAGGAACAATAATCTTTCCGCTTATAATATTCGGCAGCGAAACCATTTTTATACATCTAACAGCAAGATAGATAAAATAAAACAGCCAAGGGCCTCTGTATGCTATTATCATCGGGGTTTGGTAAAGTGCAGCCTCCAGCGCAACAGTACCTGATGCGAGGATAAGTGCATCCGAAACACTCAAAAGCGCCTGATTTTCGCCTTTGATAACTTTGAAATCCGTATCTTTTAAATATTTATTATAAACATCATCCGGCAAATTCGGAGCATGAGATATACAGAATTGTAAATCAGGATGCTTTCTCTGCAGATGTTTTGCGGTTTTTATAAACACTCCCGCAAGCTGCTTGAGTTCAAACACTCTTGACCCCGGAAAAACAGACACCAGTTTTTTATTGACATCCAAGCCGTGTTTCTCAAAAAACTGTTTTCTGTCAGCCTTCCCCGGAAGCTGTGACACAAGCGGGTGCCCGCAATAGTGAGTTTTTATGCCGTAACTTTCATACATCTCTTTCTCAAACGGGAAAATACATAAAATTTCATCCACATTTTTTTTGATGGTATTTATTCTCCATTTTCTGCTTGCCCAGACCTGCGGCGGAATATAATAAAACACCTTTATACCGGCTTTTTTTAAAAACTTTGATATATTAAGATTAAATACTCCGTAGTCAATCAAAAGCACAAGGTCAGGCTTATAGTCTTTTGTAAGATAATCAACAACCCGTCTGCCGAGTGTAAGGTGGTCAAAAACAATCTTCGGAGAAAGTCCTACAGCCCCCATCTTTTTCTGGTCAGAAAAAAGTTTTACGCCTGCAGCCTTAAGATTTTCGCCGCCAATACCTTCTATAATAAGGTTGTCGTATCGGGATTTCAGAGCGTCCACGACTTTTGAAGCGTGTATATCGCCTGAATATTCACCTGTTATTACAAAGAGTTTTTTCATAAGCTTACTGCCATAAGTACAATATTGTTGTCATCCGCAAATTTGATAACTTTTTCCTGATCCACAATAATTGTTTCGTTTGCCTCAACGGCAAGGAGCGACGCTTTATATCTTTTCATAGTTCTCAAAGTTCTAAGTCCTACTGCCGGAATATCAAATCGCTTGTCCTGCTTAGGTTTTGAAACCTTAATAACACAGGCATCATGTTTTGCAAGCTTTGCACCGCGTTTTATGCACAAATCTGTTCCTTCAATAGCCTCAACCGCCATTGCCATTTTATCTTTAATTACAACCGATTGCCCCACGTCTATTTTGCCCATTTCTTTTGCTAGCCAGAATCCGTAATTTACATCTTCCATCTGCTCTTTTGTAGGTTTGTGTTTGCCGAGAACGCCTGCAGGAATCATAAGATTCTTAATAAAAATAGTTTGATCAAGAACGGTTATACCGATTTTTTCAAGTTCCTTTACTATCAAAAGCATAACCTCGTCATCATTAAGCCTTTTGACAGATTTTAAAATCTCAATAGCTTTTGCATCAAACTTATAAAGTTTCAAAAGTACGCTTTTATTAACCTTCCCGAGAAAAGTCATCTGCTTAATCTGTTCGTCTTTCAAAATCTGTTCAATTCTGTTAATTTCACCAGGATGGCATGAATAAACTTTTGAACAATATTTCTTTAACTTAGCGAGATTATCCTTTGCAAACGCAATACAAACTACTTCAAACCCGTTTTCTTTAGCATACTGTGCCATTTTAACAGGCAAAATTCCGTCGCCTGCAATCAAACCCTGTTTATTTTCTAACATTATAGACACTTTATTTTTTCCTCTTTCTACCGGTTTCTATTCTTATTCTCTAACCTCTCAGAGCGTAAATCTCTTTTACCTGTTCGCTGTTAAGCAGTGACGCTCCGCCTAAAACCTTTGTATTTATTATAACCTGAGCATAGGATTCTGCAAGTTCCAGCTTCAAATAAGCACTCTTTATATCTCCTGCGCCGACAACAACCCCGTGGTTTGCCATCAACACTGCGTCGTACCTGTCAAAATAGAGGGCGGTTCTATCCACAAGTTCCATAGATGACGGCAGCCCGTATTGTGCAAGCGGGATCTGTCCGAAATAAAATAAGTTTTCAGGCATTACCGGCTCATCCAGAGCAATTCCGGCTGCAGCAAAAGAAGAAAGTGCAGGAGAGTGCATGTGAAGAATACAATTTATATCAGGACGCATCTGATAAAATCTTACATGAAGCATTTTTTCGCTGGAAGGTTTCGGATTTCCATCAACAAAATTCCCGTCAAAATCAATGAGTGAAAAGTCATCCTCAGACAAAAAACCGTTAGCAGAACCTGATGAAGTTATAAGGATTTTATCATCATAGCGGACAGACATATTCCCTGATATACCGGGAGTCAAATTTTTATCGCCGGCAAGTTTTCCGTATCTTATTAATTCCTTTTTAAGTTCATTTATATCCATTACAGCGCCTCCCTGTCAGGATCTTCTATATCAATGACTTCCGCGTAGGTTTTATTGACTTTTGTAGCCGGCCCTTTTTCTTCAAACGTAACCTCTTTCACGTATTTTTTGTCATCCTGAGCAAGTCTGTCCGGATTTTTTATAACCATTTTGTCATAATCCACGGTTGTACCTTTCATATCTAGTGCAACGTTTATCGTAAAATAGGTTGTCTGTCTGAAAAAGTCATACCCTAGACTGACTTTGAAATCATCCGGGCCTAACGCTACCATAAATATGTTTTCCTGAACCATTTTACCGTTCGGAGCATCGTCCGAAAGGTTAAATGAGCCGGCCCATGAAACAGAAGCATATTTACAGAGCCTCAGCGCCTCTCTGATATAAACATTTGAATGCCCGTAACGGTATGTATCAAATCTAGGCACCGGCGTATCATCCTGATATGCTGAGAGAAAGTAGCCTATATCCTGCATCCAGTATTTATACTGGGTATGTAATCTCGGGCCTATTCTTCCTATAAACTGGGTGTCTCCTGTGCCGTAAACTGCTGCAGCACCCTGCATTGCAACACCGGCATCCACATAAAATCTTTTTTCTTTATTTGCATAAGTATACAGTGTCTGGCTGAGTTCTGACATATACTGCAATCTTGTTGTTCCCATCTCAGAAGAACTAAGATTTTTTTCATCGAACCTGTTTACATCACTATCATGAATATAACCGGCACCTAATCTCTGTTTAAAGGTTAAATCCATTCCTTCCCCTAGGAAGTTTCTTTTTCTTACGCCGTCACGAAGAACAAATTCAGCCATATACTTTGCCATACGGGAACCCAGCCACCAGTTGTCCATATATGAATTCATACCGTACTGCATGAAAAACTTATCATCAAACTGCTGCGCGCCTCGTAATACAAAAATATCCTCCGCAGAGCCGTACATAAATTCAGTAAAGTTTGTACCGCTTCTGTATTTTAACGCACCGCCGACGCCAAAACCGTCTTTATAGTTCAAAAACGGTATAGCCTTAATTGTTGCACCGTTCGGAACATCAAAAACAAAACCCGGCCCAATAAACATACCGATTCGTGATCTGGAACCGAATTCTGGATAATTCGCCTCAAAAAACTCATGCTTTTTATTTGTGTGTGCTGTCAGTGATTTTATATGTTTTAAAGGTATGTCATTATATTTTAAATCCGCATCTTTAATTGTAATCAAATCGTGATTTTTCTTAGCATCAACTACAATTTCTTTTGCCACAACCCTAATCTTTGCGTTTCCGCTCGGGTCAAGATAAGATCTGTCCTCATCCAGAATTTGCATCTGCGAAAAATCCGAACCGATAATTCTTGTTTTAAACCTCAGCATAAAGGATTTTTCCGCATACATTTTACCGTCCTCAAGAACGATAAGATTGTCGCCTGCGTTAGCTTTTTTAGCGCGGATAACCATATTCATCTTATCCGCTTTCATATTTGTAATAAGAGAGGTTTCCTCATTCATATTAATCTGGATAAAATCACCGTAAATAGAGGAGCCATCTTTTATAAGTTCAACATTGTCATAAGCCTTTATAACATTTGTTACCGTATTATAAACAAGTTTATCAGCCTTCAGGGTAACGCCCTGCGGAGGAAAATACAGCACAGGATGCCCTATTGCCTCAACTTCGTTTCTGTCGTCATAGTAATTCATTACATCACAGTCAAGCTGGGCATCTTTTTCCGCCACAACCTGCTTTACACCGCCCGATAACTCTAAAGTCTCAGGAGATTTTTCCCCGTTTTCTTCAGATTTTACTTCCTCTTTTTTATCATCAGCCGGAGTTTCGTTTGCTTCCTCTACTTCAGATTTGTCCTTTTTTCTTCGCCAGAAAAGGAATTTATTTTCTTTCTTAACCTCACCATCGCCGTCATCTGATTGGACATTCATAATTTTCTTGAGGTTTCTGTCAGTAAGTTCTTCAAGAGATTCGCCGTCAATATCCTCATCTTCTTCCAGTGCCTGCTGAAGTTCTTTTTGCAGTCTTTCTTGCTCTTTAAGCTCATCTTCGTGGGCTTTTATACGGTAACGGTTCATAATCCTTATACGGATTTGTTTAAAAAGCGGCATTCCCTGAGCGCTTGCGCCCATGCTTCTGCCGACCATTCTGGTAATATCCTCATCCCCGTTCGCATTAACTTTTTTAGGTTTAGGACGATCCTCTTTTTTTGTGTAATTAACATCCGGAACAGGCACTGATGTCGGAATAAACATTTGATCCTGCAATTGCTGCAGTTCTCTGATATTTTTTTCGTACTCCTGCTCATCATCAGCCGCAAAGACCGGTGCTGTGAAAGTTAAAGTTATTAAAGCTATTATCAAAAATTTTTTCAACATTAATTCCTTATATATAATTCAACGGATTGTTAGGTTTGCCGTTAATTCTTACCTCAAAGTGGCAGTGCGGACCTGTGCTATAGCCGGTAGTACCTTCCAGTCCGATAACCTGTCCTTTTGAAACCGACTGCCCCGCACTAACTTTTGTTGAGGACATGTGAGCGTAAAGTGTAGTTGTAGGTTTGCCGTTAACCGTACCGTGGTCAATAATAACGACCTTTCCATAACCGCCGTACCAGCCTGAATAAATTACCCTTCCTGAATTCGAAGCTCTTATGCTGCCGTAATTCGGCCCGCCTATATCAACGCCGGAATGAAATGTTCTGCTTTTAAATATAGGGTGCGTTCTCCAGCCGAAAGGTGAAGTTATTCTGCCGGCTATAGGCTTCATAAACCCGCCGGACGCAGTTTTTACTGTAGAATGGCCGTAACTTTTGCTAATCATATTCTGAAGATTGGCGGACTGTCTTGCAAGCTCTCTTTCCGAACGCTCGTAAGCCGCTCTGTCTGTTTTTAGGCGGTTAATCATGCTCCGATTCTGTGCTATTGCCCTCTGAATGGTTTTCTGCTGTGAATTTATATCCTCAATTGTCTGTGCAAGATAACGTCTTTGCGCCTCAATGTCCGCTTTCATTTTCGCAAGCCTTACAGCCTTGTCTTTCAAAGCCATCATACGCCTGTAATCATTTTTAATAACAATTTTTTCAAAATAGATAACATCCAATAGCCCGTTCAAATCTTTGGCATCCAGAAGCAGTTCAAACATACCGGTTCTCTGGTTTTTGAAAACCATTCTTATACGGTTTTTCATCTGCGCATCAACTTTGTTGAATTCTGACATTGAAACATTATAATCTTTCTCCATATTTTTTAACTTTGCTTCCATGGAAGTGTACTGCTGTTTGGAGGCCTGAAGATTATTGGATGTTGTTTCAAGTTTACGCTGATTGTTAACGAGTTTGCTTTTTTCCTGTTTTTCTCTTATTTTAAGGGTTTTAATCTTTTCCTGAGTATGCTTCATTTTCTGGTTAATAGTTTTTAAATTCGACGCAGAATAAGCGTAATTCTGCGCGCTAATTACCAGAATAAATGCTGACAAAAAATATACTGTTATATTTTTCAGAAAATCTTTCACTATTTACCTATTTGATTATAAGAGGAAGCATCATCAAACCGACAGTCCATGCAATAAATGTAACTGCTATTATACCGACAATAATTCTTTGATGTTTTCTAAAAAATTCCATACCTTTCCCCTCGTTAACTAATAAATATTCTACTATCAAAAAAATTAAAGTGCAATTACTTAAATAAAATTTGCAAAATATTTTAAAATCATTTAATATAGCGAGTATGAGTACAGATTTTCTGGAAAGCGGAATAGACAACAGAGATTTTCATAAGAGTACAAGAAGCGGCATCAACCAGCATCTGCTGGAGAATAATACAAATCAGATAAACGATTTAGTAAAATTTTTCCATAATGATAACAGGCTTATGCTGGTTAACGGATTTTTAGGAACCGGAAAGACAAGAGTTGTTGACCATGTGACAAAATTTTTAAGCCCGCAGACTGTTGTTTTAAGATACAACTGTTTTGAAACAACTATTCTTGATGATATTCTGCTTTCGTTTTTTGAAGATTTCAAAAATCTTGCGGTGCAAAATCTGATAAAGCAGCCGCGCGCAAAATACGAAAACTTCACACAGAGGGTTGAAGCGTACTTTGACGCCGTAGAAAATCCGGTTGTCGTAATTATCAACTCTTTTGAGGCGGTTTTAAAAGATAACAGGCAGGAAATTCTGGATTTTATATTCCATCTTGCCTCAAGAAAAAACATAAAAATTATTCTTCTCGGGCGTGTATTTTCCTATGACGACTTTGAGGACAAAATTCCGTATGATAGAATTTCAATCCTCGCACTGGACAAATCCATTTTTGAAAAATTATTAAGAGAGAGAGGAATAAAGCTCATAGGACCTGTATCAGACGAATTATACCGGTATTCACGGGGGTATTTCTTTTATACAGACCTGACAACGAAAGTCATAAATGCACGCGGCTTAAGCCTGATTGATTTTCTGAAAGGCTACACAAAGAGCTTTCTATCGTATAACGATTTTATTTTAAGAGAGGCAATGTCATTTGTTGATCCGGTAAGCGGTCACCTTTTCAGGTTTCTGACAATAATGCGTCATCCGGTAAGCCTCAGACTGCTTATGACAATCGGATTATATAACGAAGAACGCATAAGATATTTTCTTGCAAACGAAATAATTTCGCCTGAAAAAAGCATGATTTATCTGCAGGATTACTTCAAAGAAATCTCGCAAAATTCAATTTCCGAAACTGTAGCAATAAAACTTCATCAAGCATGCGTTGACCTGTATAACACACAGCTTCCGCTAAAACCTTTTGAAAGGGATTTGCTAATATCGCGCCAGACAATGCGCTCTGAGATTGAATATCACAGCATGTTTATACCGCAGAAACCGTCGTTCCGGCCGGATTTACAGCAGGAAACCGGCTCCCTGCAGCCTGAAACTCTTTCTTCAGCAAAACAACCGCAAGACAGCGTACAAAAACCTCAAGAACCGGATAAGGAAGAAAAAATTAAAAATATAACCTTTATATTTGATTCCGAGGAAGATGAACAAAAGGTTATGACTGAAATCGCAGATTCCATAAATAAATTTATTGACTATTCAAACAAAACACTTACGCCTGAGGATGACAACCTCTCACTCGCAGGTCTGATTAACGCTGCCAGAAACGCAGAAAATGACTACAACTACAAAAAAACAATTGCATACTGCCAGAGGGCGCTTCTGTGTAAAGATGACGACGACTTTTACACATTCCTGCCGTCAGTCTATACAAAACTGGCGCAGAATTACCGCAAACTCTCCGACTGGTTTAATTCTCTGAGATACTATGATCTTGCGCTCGAGTTTTACACCTCGGCAAGCGATATTGAAAAAATTAATGAAATGAAACTTGAGATTGCGGACATTTTTTATATAACATTCAAGCACGACAAAGCCAAAGGACTTATTAAAGAAGTTCTTGAAACTCCGAACATTTCAAATGAAATCAGAATAAAAGCTAATATTGCAATGGCAGCAATCTGCAATGAAGATATAAGAACAGTTTATATGTGCTACAAAACAGCGCTCGAACTCGTTGAACCGTTGACTGACAAAAAGCTTCTTGCAGAACTATACTTCAAATTTGCAGTCTGCTGCGATGACCTTGACGAAACCGAAACCGCAGTAATCTATTACAAAAAATGTATTGATATAGACAAAAATAACCCGCATCTGTCATCTGCAATGTCAAATCTTGCGGCTATATTCGATGAAACAGATATGCCGGAACTTGCTCAAAAATATTACGCAGAAAGCCTTAAAATCGACGAGGCGGACAAAAATCATAACGGTATCTACATTTCTTCAATGAAGCTTGCAGAACTTAACAGGAATAAATCTCCTGAAAAAGCCGTTGAATATTATCAAAAAGCAATAAAAAGCGCAGCTGCAATGAATGAAGTTTTTTATCTTACATCAGCCTACATAGAACTTGGAGATTTTTACAACAATCACAGAAAGATTAAATTCGCGCTGAAAAATTACCTGTCTGCGCTAAAATCAGCACAGAATAACTTCACGCCGGACAATATCGCAAAAATCGAACAGAGAATTACCGATATAAAAATCCGTCTGGGCAGCAAATACGATGAACTGGAAAAAGAGATTTTAAATGAAAACTAAAGAATTTTATCAGGATTATATAAAAGTTTTTTTAGAGCAGAATGCCAAACTTAATCTTATTTCAAAAAACGATGAACGTTTTTTATGGAAAAAGCATATCTGCGACAGCCTTGCCATAGAAAACTTCTTTGAAAAATACGGAAGGCATTTTAAAACCCTGCTGGATTTCGGAACAGGCGGAGGATTTCCATCTGTACCGGTGGCGCTTGCATATCCGGAGATTTCAGTTACGGCACTTGACAGCATAAGAAAAAAAATTAATGCTGTAACCACAATTAAAGAGGCGCTTAACATAAAAAACCTTACTCCTGTATGCTCACGTGTGGAAAATTTTGAGGGTGAATTTGATATAGTAACAACACGGGCAGTAGCCTCTCTTGATAAGATTATTCAATATGCGGTTCCCAAAATGAAAAAAGACGGATATTTCATTGCATATAAATCCATAAAAGTTCAGGACGAGATAAAAGAGGCACAAAAAACTCTAAAAAAATACAATGCCGGAATTGTTGATATTATTGAATATGAATTGCCGCTCAAGGAAAACCACACAAGGAATCTGGTTATTATTAACAAAAAGTGAGGCGTGAAGGGTGAGGGCAATAATGTTGAAAGGTTGAAAGGTTGATTTGTTTAACAAAACCTCCGGCACTACCGTGCCACCTCACTTAGAAAGGGGGGCAGTGGTGTAGGTCGGATTTACTAATCCGACAAAATTTTACTTCTATTCAGTAACAGAAGTATTAATTTTCTCAACACGCTCCCGCCCTGCTCCCGCTATCGTTTCGAAAATTAATACTTCTGTTCCTTGATAGATATTCTAATTCGGGCGGGCTTAAACCCTCCGGCAATATCGTGCCACCTCCCTTACAAGGGAGGTAATTATTCTAACCCCCTTTTTTAAAGCGGATTTTCGGTAGGGCGTTAGCCCGTAAGGTGTCCGGAAACGTTGAGCTTTCGGACACCCCGAATAATCCAAGACAGGGGGAATCAAAGGGGGATTTTTTTTATTAATACCCTCCGGTGCTGCGCACCACCTCCCTTACAAAGGGAGGTTTTTGGTACTGCTCTTGATAGATATTCTGTCGGATTAGTAAATCCGACCTCCTCATACAAGCGTCAACTATTAACGCTTCTGATTGACATATCTAATGTCAAACCATTCACCCGTTCACCCATTCAACATTTCAACTTTGTAGCCCCCTTCACCCCTTCAATATAAATTGTAAAAACTACACGTAATCAGAATTTTACAACAGCAGAAGGCACAGCGTAAAACGCTTCCGGGGCGGACATAAAAAAAACCACTCATTGCTGAGTGGGTCGTTTTCTGCATCCTAATGGTCTCTTTTAGTGTTTATTATTTAGGAGTTTATATGTTTTTGGGGTTAATGAATCTATTTATATTTAGTGTTTCGACTACACTTAAATCTTATGTCTTCATTATTACACATAACATTTTAAATGTCAACTAAATGATTAGATAAATTTTATGAAATTCTTGAAAATCCGCAATATAGTGTAGATTTTACACTTTACAAAACTTAACAAAGTGTTATAAAAACACATTTTCGGGCATGGTATAATCACAAGGAAGATTTGCTGACCTATTGTTAACAAATGTAAACAGTTACTCAATCAAATTGGCAATTTTCTCAGAAGTATATACTTTATATATATAAGAGTATAAAGGAAAAAGGCAAATATCATGAATCCAAACGATAACATGAGGATTAATGCGGTAGGCGCACCGAAAAGCGAGGCGTCAGAAGCAATAGCAAGCTATTCTGCAGTAGCAGCTGAAAACGGTACACCAATCAGGAATGTTGACACAAATCCGCTTACCCCCGGTAGGACAACGCAGACACAGGCTGCGGCAACACCTTATGATGCTCAATTTGGCTCTATTACGATGGGATTTTCGTTAAAGGACGCCTTTACATCTATGGGATGGTACAACGTAACCGGTCTTGACCCGATGAGAGGAACCCATCTTAACGGAACATGGGAACAGCAAATGAGTGCAGGACATAATTTAAACCTTGCAGGATAATAGATATAAAAAACAGCCTCTGTATATTACAGGGGCTGTTTAGTATTTTTAATAGTGAGGTTTAAGCTTTAACAAGCGATTTAGATTTTTCAATACAGTCAATCAGAGTTTTAGCAACTGTTCTCTGTTCTTCTTCGGTAATCTCAGGGAACATCGGGAGCGAAACTACGAGTTCTGTATTTTTTTCTGTTACCGGCAGAGAGCCTTTGCCAACGCCGAGGTACTCATGAACTTTCTGCAGGTGAAGCGGAATAGGGTAATAAAGCATTGCACCTATACCGTTTTCCTGAAGCATTTTATGAACCTCATCGCGGTTAGGGATTTTCACTGTGTACTGGTGGTAAACACAGTAAGTGTCATTAAGTTCTTTCGGAGTTTGAATATCCGGACAATCTGCAAATAATTTATTGTAATAGTAAGCGTGTTCGCGGCGTTTTTCGTTCCATTCTTTTATATGAGGAAGCTTAACGCGAAGAATTGCGGCCTGAATTTCATCCAACCTGCTGTTAACACCGATTTCGTCATGATGATAACGAATTGCACCGCCGTGGTTTCTGAGAGCGACAACTCTGTCACGGAGTTTTTCATCGTTAGTCATAATAAGTCCGCCATCGCCCATGCCGCCGAGGTTTTTAGTAGGATAGAAGCTCAGACAGCCGAAGTCGCCGAAAGTTCCGACCATTTTGCCTTTATAAAGGGCACCGATTGCCTGACAGCAGTCCTCAATAACGTGAAGGTTATGCTTTTTCGCAACAGCCATAATTGTATCCATATCGCAAGGCTGTCCGTAGAGGTGAACAGGGATAATCGCTTTTGTACGCGGAGTAATGGCAGCTTCAAGCTTTGAAGCGTCCATATTGAACGTATCTGCGTCAATATCAACAAAAACAGGTTTTGCACCGACAATTCCGATGGCTTCAGTAGTTGCGACAAAAGTAAACGCAACGGTAATAACTTCATCGCCAGCGCCTATATCAAGAGCTCTGAGTGCGAGGTGAAGCGCGTCAGTACCTGAGTTTAATCCTACAGTATATTTGCAGCCTATAAAGTCTGCGAGTTCTTTTTCAAGAGCTTTTGTGTTAGGCCCGAGGATATAAGAACCGGATCTGAGGACTTCGCAGACCGCTTTTTCAACTTCTGCGCCGATTGTGGCGTACTGACGTTTTGAATCTAAAATAGGTATCATATTTCTCTCCTTTTTCCATGTACCGGTATAATAAGAGTTTACCACATGAAAATCGGAGTGGCGCAGAAACTTTATATAAACTTAATAAAAGACGTTAAGACGCTAAAAAAGGGTGAGGGGGCAATAAAGTTGAACGGGTGAACAGTTGAATGGTTTAATGGCTTATCATTAGATAAAGAGTAATGTAGACAAAATTTTACTCCTTTCACCCATTCAACCATTCAACTGGCTGGTAATGCAGGTCGGATTTACTAATCCGACAAAATTTTGCTTCTCTTCAGTAACAGTAGTATTAATTTTCTCAACACGCTCCCGCGCTGCTCCCGCTATCGTTTCGAAAACTAATACTACTGTTACTAAAAGAGATTCTGAACAGTCATATCTCATGTGAGCTGCAACGATTGACGTTTCAGAATGACATATTTAATTATAAACCCTTCAACTTTTCACCCGTTCAACTTTGTCGGGCTGGTATGCCCGACTGACATCGCCCATCGCCTTTTATGAATACATCTTAAGATGTCGTTCGATTTGCTTGTCGATAATTGATTTTATCGAATCGTATTCTGTCTGGAGTGCGCTGTGTTCTGTGTCAAGGCGTTTGAGCACGTTATCATACTGCTTGTCTTTTGATTCAATATCCTTAACAGTAGCCTGATATTCAATTTCAGCCTTTGTAATAGCAGCTTCGTCCTGCTCTTCGGAAATATCGGTCGCGTTGGTGTAAAGAATTGAAGTCCAGGTAACTTCATCAAGTCCGGAGCCTTCTTCTGTCGGCTCGGTAAAGTTTACACGTTCAAGGGTAACAGTACCGTTTTCTAGAGCAGCCTGCAGCCACTCAGGATTGTTATACAATCCGTCCTCAAGAACAGTCCACAGAAGCTGTCCGCCGGCAGTCAAACCGTTAGCAGGGCTTGTTGTTCCGGTTTCCTGTTCGCCGAGAGCGGCTTTTGTTTTTTCATCGGCACGCGCACCGTTTTCAAAGCCGTCGAGTTCAACCTTATAATCTGAAGGCCCGTTCATTCTGTGCCATAAGTTAATATACCACTGGGCTGCATTTTTGTCGGTGTATTCCAGATCAATTACAGTCATCGTAGGCTCCATGGAGTTAAGAATTTCGATTTGCTTTTCCATTTCAGCCTCCCACTCATCATGGGCAGCCTGCCATGCCGGAATATCAAGCTCCACAGTATAAGTAACATCAAGGAGCGTCATATCCTCCTGAAATGACCTCATTGAATCTTTCAAGGTAGTATTATAATCAATACCGAGTGCACTTCGATTTTCAACAGCATAATAAAGGTCAATAACTTTCTGTTTTAGGGTTTTTAATTGAGCGTTACCTGCTGCGTCAATCACATAGTTGCTTAACAGCTGTTTATTTTTCAAAGCCTGAGGATCTGTAGACGGATCATTTGTCATATTAATTAGTTCCTGCATATCGGCTTCATCCTCTGCAGCCATAATACCATCTTCACAAACTTTCTGTGAAACCGGTACCATATCTGGAGAATGATTCGGTGGATTATTAATAGCTGCGCCTGTTATTTTATTTCCATCAATAATGATAGAATCTCCGAGCGTAGTATTATAAGTTTTCGGATACCCAGGAGGAGTTCCTGTAGTATATGCAGCGGCTTCTGCTGTCAAATCGAGTAAATGCGCCAGAACATGCAGATAACATTCAGGTCTACCCGAATCCATCGCATTACTATAACAAGAAGCTGAAGCGTTACGGAATTTAGTATACAGTTCGCTGTTAGGGTCTCTTTTTTCAGTAACTTTTGTATAATCCGGTTTCTGCGGTTCTCTGCCGTTCAAGCCTCCCGGAGCATCTGTTGTTCCGCCAGCCTGCCATGTTTTCCAGTCAGGGCCCCAGATGTAGGTTGCCTGATCGATATATTCAGGGTTTTCTTTATCAGTTCTTGTTGCTTCTGCCACGCCGTATTTTTCAAGAAAATCCGCAAGAGTTGCACTTGCCAGATAATTCGCCGCGTCAAGTTCACTTACCATAATCTGTCCGGCATTATTTATTACGCCGTACTGGTTCTTTAACTCTGCATAGGTAGCAAGTGATACCGCACTGAGCTGCTGTGTCATTTTATTTCCGGATGCGTCGTAAGTCGAAAACATCAGCTTTGTTGAACTGAGTGCATCCATATATTCAGCACTCGCATTTGAGGTACGTGATGCAAGCGCCATTTTCGCATTGGTTATTGTCTGAGAACGGAGTTCGTTATCAGATAATCTTGAGGTTATGCTCAACAATCTTGCCTGTGACGCTGCTAAACCCATACCTTAAAGCTTTTTCCTTTCTTATATCATACTTTGATACACAGTCTATGACGGCACTGCGCGCATAAAACTTTAATTTATACCGGATTTTGTAAATAAATGTTTACATTATTTGAAAGAGATTGAGTGCAGCAAAATAGTGAAGGGTGAGGAGTGAAGGGGGCGACAAAGTTGAAATGTTTAACGGGTGAATAGTTGAAGGGTTTATAAAAAGCAGGTCGGATGTACTAATCCGACACAACAGTTCTTCTATTACCCTCTCTCTTTGTGAGAGGGCAGAATTTGTTAATGAGCGGCTGCGAATTTACATATTCGGGTGAGGGTAAACCCTCCGGCGCATTCGCGCCACCTCCCTTACAAGGGAGGGCTTTGGCATTACCCCCTTTGATAAAAGGGGGGGCAGGGGGGATTTTTTATTAATACTCTCCGGCGCATTCGCACCACCTCCATTCAGGTTGAAGGGTGGATTGGTTCAACAAAACCCTCCGGCGCATTCGCGCCACCTCCCTTAAAAAGGGCGGTAAAGTTTAACGGGTGAATGGAGGAAGGGTTTAATGGTTTATTTTTAACTCTTCACCTCTCACCCTTCAACCTTTCAACCCTTCAACTATTCACCCGTTAAACTTTACCGCCCCCTCGCAAGTAGGGATAGGGAAATAGTGAACGCTTCACTCCTCACTCTTCACCCTTCACTTATTGTTGCACTTAACGTCCTAACATCGTTCCCGCCGGAGTGAGCACCTTTTCAACCGGTATTGCAAAATAGAAAGTTGAGCCGCAATCAGGTTCGCTGTCGCACCAGATGGCGCCGTTATGAGCTTCCAGAAGCTGTTTTGCAATAGGAAGTCCAAGCCCCGAGCCGCCGACTTTGCGGGAAAGCGAGTTCTCTATCTGGGCAAATTTGTCAAATACGTGCAGAAGATCTTTTTCCGCAATTCCAATGCCCTCATCCTGAACTGATACAACTACGCAGTCGCCTTCAAGGTTTTTCATTATATCTGCGAAACATTCATTGTATATCAAATCTCCGGCGTTCATAAGTCTTGATTTTATTGTAATACTCCGACCTTCCGGTGTAAATTTTATGGCGTTTGACACAAGGTTTGTGAGCACCTGTTCTAGCCTCTGGGAGTCAGCATAAATCTCTGGCAGATTTTCGCATTCTTCTGTTAGTAAGCTAAGCCCCTTTTCTTTAGCAACAACCGAGAGTGCAGATTTTACATATTCAATAACAGAATTTATATTGATATTTTTGAAATGAAAATCCATTTTGCCGGCTTCGATTTTTGAAAGGTCAAGAAGGTCATTTATAATTCCGGAGAGCCTCTGTACGTTGCGTTTTGCCATTGAGAGGAATTTGTCTGAAGCTTCAGTAACCTCTCCGCATCGTCCGCTTAATAAAATATCCAGCGAGTTTTTAATGGATGTAAGCGGAGTTCTCAGTTCATGCGAAACTATTGAGATAAATTCCGATTTAAGCCGTTCCAGTTTTTCAAGCTTAAGGTTTGTTTCCTTAATTTCCTGATAAAGCGTTGCGCTTTTTAAAGGCAGCGTAACCTGCCGAGCAATAGTCTGAAAGCAGGTTGCATCTTCTGCAGAAAACGGCGCATCTTTAAAAATTTCCACACAGCCGAAAAAGTTATCGCCTAGGCTTACCGGTGCAAACATGTTGTCATACTGAAAAAGTGTGAACGTAAACCGGTTTGCAGGATATTTAATGTGCTTTATGACTTTTAAATTATTTATGTCCAGTTCACAAGGTAGGGTTTTACCTTCAAACAGTGCTTTATAATGATAGACTGTTCTGAGCTTAAGCGCGCTTAAGATTTCGTCTGAAAGTTCATACAATGAATTTATAAGCAAAACAGGTTCATCTTCTGTACAGAAAGACAGAGTACAGATGAGTGAAAAACTCAAAGCTTTATCAATGCCTTCTATCATAAAATTAATAAGTTTTTTCTTATCAAGTGTTCCAGCGAACTGTGAACTTGTGCTGTAGAGTGCATTCAGGCGGTAAAGGCTGTCTGCAAGGTCTTTGTTTGTGTTAGAAAGTCTTTCAAGCGATTCCCGTGTCCGGAGGTTCATATTTATAGTATTTAAAATCATTTCGTCAGAGAAATCATCCTGCAGGAAAGCATTTGCGGATTTGATTAACTCTCTGTCATTAAAATCATTACCCGTAAGGAGAAGAATAACAGAGTGTTCCGTATAAGGCTTCAGCTTTTTAACAATGTTTTTAAAGTTAAACCCTGAGCTGAGTGTATCAAGAATAACAATATCCGGAGCGGCAATGCTTACTGTATCAAAAATATGAGACTCGTCTGCCGGAGCGGCAAGCTTAAATTTGCTGCCATTTAAAATCGAGATATACTGATTAATTTTTTCCGTTCTGGAAGATACAAACAAAATCCTTATCATAATAACAATGTTAGCAGTAATACCGCGGATGGCAAATTGTTAAGAAATGTCGTTAAGACGTATTATTAGTAAATCAGTTCTACGCTTATCGCCTCATCGCCTTGCAAGATACTTTTCTGCATGATATAATGAAATTACCGATAAATGTTTGTTTTATTTAAGACTAGGGGAAAGTATGAAAAAGATTCTCATTGTGGATGATGAACAGGATATTGTAGAAAGCTTAAAATTTGTACTCGAAACCGCTGATTACACCTGCTATTGCGCATACAACGGCGAGGACGGACTTAAACTGGCAAAAGAGCTTATGCCGGACTTGATAATTCTTGATGTTATGATGCCAAAAATTAACGGCTACAAAATCAGCAGACTTTTAAAATATGATAAAAAGTATCAGAATATTCCGATACTTATGATTACTGCACGCTCGCAGGAAGAAGATAAAATTATCGGCGAAGAAACCGGAGCTGATGAATATATTACAAAACCCTTTGAACTTGATACTGTTGTAGAAAAAGTTAATCAGTATTTGAAACAGGAATAAAAATGGAAACAATTACCAATAAAACTTTAGAAAAACTCAAATACGATCTTGTTAGAGCCGGTCTTGTTCCGTATGAAACAATTGAACAGGCGGAAGAAATCGCAGGCGCCCAGAATATTAACATAGGTCAGGCGCTTATTAATTCAGGAACACTCACAGAAGATACCCTTATCAAATTTCTGGAATCAAAACTGCATATTCCGTCTGTCAATCTTGAAGATTATACACTTGACACAAACTGCCTTAAATACATTAGTTCATCCGACGCCAGAAGATACCGGATCATACCTCTTTTTAAGATAGAAGATACGCTGACAGTTGCAATGGCAGATCCGCTTGATCTTTTTGCAATAGACAGAGTTGTTGAATCTGCGGCCTGTTCTATCGAACCCGTTATCGCTTCTGAAACAAGCATTCTCAAAAAGATTGACGAATGTTACCGTAATTCTTCAACTGTCGGAGAAATCTACACCGGCAGTGAATATATGGGATTTGACTGGAGAGATGAACTTCACAGTGAGGATTTGAGCGATAACCACATCCAGAAAATTATCCGTGCAATCCTGAAACAGGCAATTCTGGAAAAAGTTCATGAAATAACATTCCAGCAGGATGATGAGGGGCTTTGTGTAAACTTCAAAAAAGAAGGCGAACTTTTTAATAAAGGGATTATCCCGAAAGTTTTAACCGCCTCTTTTATTGCAAAGTTAAAAATTCTTGCGGAACTTGACCCTTCTGTTTCAGAGGTGCCGCAGCTGGGGAAATTGAGTTTTAAAGTTGACGAAATGCCTGTTACAACAAGCATTTCCACATTTCCGACAATTATGGGTGAAAGGGTTTTCCTTAAAATTTACAAACCGCCTAAAAGCCTCAAAGAAATTATAAAATCAGAAAAGCAGCTTAAGATTATAAATAATGCGCTGGTTGAGGCAGGAATAATCCTTGTTTGCGGTTCCCCGTTGAGCGGAAAAACCCATATAATCTATTCAATTTTGCAGGAATGTGCTTCTAAAAACAAAAATAAAAATATTATGACGCTTGAAAGTATTGCTAAATATCATCTTCAAGGGGTTAACCAGTGCGAATTGAATGAAAACATAAGCTTTAATATGGACAAAGCCTCCAGATTTATTGAGTTTCAGTCACCTGACATAATTTATCTTGAGGGGGTTAAAACCAGAGAAATTTTTGACTATTTTTCAAGCCTTGTATATGATAACAAAACAATTATCATGGAATTTCTTGCAAATAATATGGAAGATTTGCGCAACAAAATGGCATTTTCGGATTTTGAAACCCTCAAATCGCTTATCTCCTGCATGATATTTATTCATTCTGCAGAGAGTATCGAAGTTTTCGACAGGGCGACAGTGCAGAAATACATTGCATAGAGCAGGCTACAACAGTGAACAGTGAACAGTGAACGGTGAACGGTGAACGGTATCCTCTGGAATTTTCCACCGGTTCAGTCCGGCTTTACCATGTTTACAGGGCTGGCAAGATTTTATACAATGTCCGTCTGGGTTGAACGGCTGGAAAATACAGCCTTAGAATTTCAGCGGGTAATCGTCAGGAATTTTCCAACCGTTTTGCTGGATTAAAGCTGCACAGTATGCTCTTTCGTTTGATACTTCTTTCCTGCACCCGATTGAACTACTTTCTTTTAACATCTCAACTGTTCCGTCCCAGTGGTTTTTATACGGCTCCACCCCTTTTTTATAATGATACTTATTATCCTCTGAATCCGTATATGGATTAAAATGGAATGTAAAATACTTTATGCCCGAAATCTCCGCATTATTTTTAAAAGCAGCACTATCTTCATCAAACCTGTAATCCACAAAATTTCCTGCCTCAGGCCAGAATTGGAAGCTTCCGCCACCAAGAACACATAAACTTCCGTCTGCAAAATATACCATTACCTTATTAGTTACACCGTTTATCTTTAAATTTGTATATTTTATATACGGCTTTAAATATTTATTAAACCATACTTCTGGCATTAACCCTTTATCTTCTTCCTTGGTTTCTTCGTCATTCTTATCGTATCCTGCCCCGAGTTTTTCCCAGTATTCTTTTGGCCCGTTGTCTTTTTCCGACATCTGAACTGCCTGATTCATAACCGTATAAAATTTAGCAAGGCGGGTTTCAGCAACTTTTTTACGATAGTGAGAGGTAACATTCGGGATAGTCAAAGCTGCGACAACTCCGATAATTCCAAGAGTTATCAATACCTCTGCCAGAGTAAACGCAGGTTTATGACAAGCTTGTTGAAAAATTTTCTGCACTGTTCCTTCCTTTTCCCGCCTATTCATAATCCTCAAACCTCGCTTTCTTATATATGGACATAATTATGTCCATATATACATAATAACCTATATCATGAAAATATGCAAGCCTTACAGAAAGATAAGAATAAAGAATTTATACAGGCGTTCGGAAGAGTCCTCGCGAAATTACACACAGAGAGCAAACGCTCCGCCCGCTCAATTGCTTATGAAATCAATATGTCTAAAACAACGCTGCTTCTGGCTGAAAACGGCAAACTTGACCCGCAGATTACAACGTTTTGCAAAATTGCAGAAGCTTTCTACCTAAAGCCGGAAAACCTGCTGCAGATGATATATAAAGAGTTGCCGGAAAACTGGTCAATAATAGAGGACATATCTGACACCCCTTAATAAAATCATGCAATATAAAATATTAAATTTATTATAAAATCGGCAAAAAGCATATAAACAGTAGAAAGGATTGCTGCCTGAGTGGTAGAAGTACCGACTTCCTTGGCGCCGCCTTTTGTTTCGTAACCCTGCGTTGCACAGACAAGCGCAATAAGCATTCCAAAAACCGCGGCTTTCAAAAGACTGATATAAATATCTTTTGCTGCAAGCCATGCCCAGACGGAATACCAGTATCTTTCAGGATGAAGATTTATAGTAAGATTTGCAACAAGCATACCGCCGGCAATTCCGACAAACTCTGCAAGAAGCACTACCATAGGCACAGTTACAGCGCCTGCTATTAAGCGCGGTGTAAAATAGTACCCTACAGGATCCACTTTCAAAGTTTTTATGGCATCCACCTGAGAGGTTACCTGCATATTGGCAATTTCAGCGGAAATCGCTGTTCCTGCCCTTGCGCCGATTGCTAACGCGACAAACCCCGGAGCAATCTCTCTTATCATAACTATTGTAATTGTACCGCCGATATAAGCTTCTGCCCCGCTCATCAAAAACTGCTTTGCAACCTGAATTGTGATAACAGCAGCTGCAATAAACGCAATAATCAATGAAATCGGCAGAGAATCATAACTTATTGATGCAGCCTGAGCAATAACAGATGAAAATCTTACCTGCCCTTTGAACAGATACTTAAGGCTCTTTATTAAGTTTTGAACACACAATCCGAGAAAGCTTATCAAACCGCACCCTTATAATTTCAAAATATGCACCCTCCAAACACAATTCAGAGGGTGCAAACATGTATTAGTAAACCGGCATACACCAGTGCTTATATTTAGGAACTTTCCCTTTAACAATGTCAAAGTAAAGTTTTTGAAGGTCTTTAGATACAGGGCCGACTTTACCGTCGCCGAGAATTCTGTTATCAATACTTGTGATAGGGCTAATCTGAGCGCCAGTACCGCAGTAGAAGGCTTCATCAGCAATATAAAGTTCGGTTCTGTCAATGGCTCTTTCTTCAGTTTCAATACCGAGAACATCCCTTGCAATTTCGATAATAGTATTTCTTGTAACACCGACAAGAATATTATCTGTTTTAGCTGTAGTAATTAGTTTTCCGTTTTCTACGAGGAAAAGGTTCATTGCAGAGCCTTCTGTAACCTGTCCGGCTTCATCAAGAACCACAGCATCGTCAAAACCTGCATTGTGTGCATCTGTTTTAATCAGTGCCGCGTTTGCGTAAGCACCTGCGACCTTTGCACGCGGAGGAATAGCATTGTCGCTGTTTCTTCTCCAGCTTGACACGCAAACCTTCAAACCTTTTGAAGTATCAATATAATCGCCCATTTTGTTGGTAACAATCATAAACGAATCTTCATTATCATAAAGCCCCGGGCCTACTTTTTGCGCTGATTTGTAAAGTGTAGGACGGATATAGGCATCCTGTCTGTAATTATTCTTATTTAACAATTTTATTGTAATGTCGCAATATTCATCGACAGAGTGAGGGCTTTCCATAAACATGATTTTTGCGCTTCGCTGAAGCCTTTCGTAGTGCTCCGGAACTCTGAAAGCATAAAGTTGTTTTTCTTCCTCATTCCAGTATGCTCTAATACCCTCAAAAACGGCTGTACCGTACAAAAAAGCGTGTGTTCTTACAGGAATAACCGCTTTTTCAGCTTCTACAAATTTGCCGTTCAAGTAATAAAACTCTGACATACTAACCTCCTTATTCAATAAATAAACTATACCACGAAATTATTAAATGAGGAGAAATTTTTAAATAATATTAAAAGACGATAGGGGATAATGGTGAAAGTGTGAAAGGTGTAAAATTTTGTCGGATTGGTAAATCCGACCTACGTTACTACGTTACTATTAAGTATAGTTTTGAGAGAGGTAACGAATCTCTAATTTCGATGAAGGGTAAAAAATAAACCATTAAACCTTTTTATCCATTCACCCGTTAAACAAGACCTCCCTTTTTAAGGGAGGTGGCGCAAATGCGCCGGAGGGTTTACCCTCTCCCTAATTTGTAAATTTGCTATCACTCATTAACAAATTCTGCCCTCTCATAAAGAGAGAGGGCATTGTTGAACCCTTCACCCTTCACTTTTTTGTTGCACCGTCCTAACGTCTTACAAAAACTCATTACCATATAATCCTGCTAACAAAAAAGCAGGCCTTAACAGACCTGCTTTATATAAAAATGTGAAGTAAGCTTATTCTTCGTCTTTATGATAGTTATCATCACCGGTTTGAACATCCCAGTCTGTCAATCTCCACTGCCCTTCATAAGGGTTAGTGTACATAACGCTGTTTTCAATATCGCCTTTACTGAGTTCACCGTCACCTCCTGAAGATGTACCGATAACTCTTACCTTTCCATCCTCAATAGAGAGTGTCATAATACCGTCGTAAGTCCAGGCGTCAGCATCATTTAACTGATTTTTGAATACATCCCAGTTAGGTTTACCATCTTCATTTGAAAGAGTGAAATTGGATACCGGTTTGAATTTTACAATTGTGAGATTCTTTCCATCATCAGAAAGTGAATACTCGTATCTTCTGTAAGTTTCATTTTTACCAAGGATAAAACCTCGCATTTCCTTATTATCACTATCATTCCATCCGGTCTTAATTTCATCGTAAACGATTACAGAACCATCACGTGCTGACTTGCCGCCATTTATAACTCTCATATCAAGTGATGTTTGATATTCATCTTTATAACTTGTAGATAATACAAATTTACCATTCTTATCAATATCAATACCCAGCATGTCAAAAATTTCTTTTTGTTTATCCGGTATAGGAGATTCCCATTCCTCAGGAACTTCTACTGTCGGACCAGGTATAATAAGTGTTGTTGTATCATGTACTACCTTTGGAACTTCTATATAATGCTCAATAGTGTCAGTTCTCCATAGAGTATCTGTTTCATGTATATATTCCGGAACTTTTATATATTCTCTGAGAGTATCTCTTTCTATTAATGTATCATGAACAATATAAGTAAGGGTTTCCGGAGGAAGAACTATTGGTTTGGTATCAACTACCGTATCTTGCGGTATCTGAACAATAGTTGTATATTCTTCATCAAAGAAATCGCCGGAACAGCTTGCCAGAGCGGCAGACCCTGCAAGACCGCCGACTGTTGCTACAGCTTTAGTTCCCGGATTAGCCAAAAGTGTTCTTGCAGTAGATAAGGCTGTAGCCCCCTTTGTGGATGTAGCAAGGGCACCTCCTGTTGCCCAAAGTGCTGCACCGGCCCAGACTTTCTCAGTAGTACCCTGCGGAAGTCCTATAACTGTGTCAATTGAGCCGAAACCTTGACGGGTTCTGTCAACTACTGCGCCAGCAGCTGCTGAAACTTTTCCGGCAACGCCTTTAGCATCTCTTACAGGTGCAAAATCATCTTTCCAGCCCTGAACATATCTGCCGAGAGCTGTTCTTTCGTTTTCAGCCCGTTCGCGTCTTTCTGTGATACCTGCAAGAAGCTTCTCATCTTGTTCTTGCTCATAAGCAGCACGCTGTTCCGGTGTCATTTGTGCCTTTTTGGCATTTTCAGCTTCAACAGCTTCGTATAAATGCTGCTGCATAGCCTTCATCTGAGGGTTGTCCATAGGTTTTTTGCCTGTGATTTCTTCGATAAAATCCAGCGGATTCTGAGAAACTGGTTTCATCCCTCCCGTCATATCAACAACAGGTCTCGGTGAGGTTGTTTCCTCTTTTTTAACTTTTGTTTTTCGCACATCCACTTGAGCTTGTTGGACATTTCCTGTTTTGTCTACCATAAATTTACTCCTTTGCTTTATACTTCACAAATATATATCGTGTATATCAATATAAAGTATTTTTTAAATAAGAAATTTCATGGCATATTTTGCTTAAATCGGAGTTTTTCAAGTTATAATTGTAATACAGAGATTTAAAAGTTTATTTTACAAAACTTAACAAAGAAAAAGAAGAAAAAGACGAATACCGCTGAACTGGCGAAGGGTGAGAAACAGTAGGATTATTTTTCGAAACGATAGCGGGAGCAGAGCGACGTGTTGAGAAATTTAATACTAATGGCCCTGTACCCTCTCCCGAATTTGTAAATTAGCTGTCGCTAATTAACAAATTCTGCCCTCTCACAAAGAGAGAGGGCGAAAGTACAAGGCATACAGGGTCACGTGCTTCACGCCTCACTCTTCACCATTCACTTTTTGTCGCACTTAACGTCTTATTGTCTTTTACTTTCCTGTCGGATTAGTAAATCCGACCTACATTCTTATATTTATTGCCTCATCGCCTTTGTGCTTAAACGCATAAACTTTTTAGCATCATTAATCGGGATTGCAAAGCCGATACCTATATTAGAAATATTATTGTCAGGGTTGTAAATAGACTGGTTAATACCTATGACTTCACCGGCAGAGTTTAACAGCGGCCCGCCGGAGCAGCCCGGATTAATTGCTGCATCAGTCTGGATTTTATTTTTTGTGTAGTCAATTCTTGAAATTATACCCTGCGTAAGAGTTCCGGCAAATCCGAACGGGTTCCCGATTGCAAGAACACGTTGTCCAACTTTTATATTTCCGGAATCACCGAATTTTACAGTCTTTAGCGCAGTCTTTGGCTCAATCTTTAATAGTGCAAGGTCGTTATTCTTTCCCATTCTGGAAATAACCTTAGCATCGTAACTCTGTCCGTTATAGGTTGTAACTTCAACAGTTCTGCAGCCTTCTACCACATGCGAGCCTGTCAGAATTACTCCGTCAGAGGACACGATACAGCCGGTGCCGGCAGACACTCCATCTTCAAGCTGTGCTTCAATTGATACGATAGCAGGGTTGATTTTTTCATACACGCTTATGTTTATCTGTTCATCATTCAAATAATCCGCAGCAGCAAAATTCTGCGGGCAAGAAATTCCCGCACACACGATGGCTATTGCTATTACAAACGTTTTTATTTTCATAATACTTCACCTCGATACTATAATTATTTCAGATTAGCACGCGTTGTCACTTGCTCTTAAAAAATTTTCGCGGTTAGTTATTGATATTATTAAAATTTTAATGTATAATTCAGGAAAAATAAAAACGATTAGACTAAGCTACATTATAAAAAAGGAGAAACTAATGAGCAGAATTGAATCATTTAAACAGGATTTAGCAGAAAAAAGAGCGGTAAAAATTATCGCAGGCATCGACAACTTTGATATTGAAAATATTAAAAAAGTAGTTATGGCAGCAGAACAGTCCGGAGCAAGCGCTGTTGACATCTGTGCTGACGAAAACATCATCAAAGAAATCAGAAATATGACAGATATGCCTATATTTGTATCATCTGTAGTTCCGGAAGAACTTGCAAGAGCAGTTGAACTCGGCGCTGATGCTGTTGAACTCGGCAACTTCGACGTTTTATACAAAAAAGGAGCATCTTTCTCTAAAGATGACGTTCTTGCACTTGTAAAAAGAACTCTTGAAATCATTGACCGCAGAGTATTTTTCAGTGTAACAATCCCGGGCGAAATTTCTATTTCTGATCAGATTGAACTTGCCAGAGAACTTGAAGCTATGGGAATTGACTTAATCCAGACAGAAGGCCACTTCGCAGCAGAACAGCCTGCAAACGGAGTAAGAGGATTGATGGAAAGAGCACAGCTTACACTTTCAAATACAATTGAGCTTTCAAGAAATGTTGAAATTCCTGTTATGACAGCTACCGGTATCAACCCTACAACTGCACCGTTCGCATTTGCAGCAGGTGCAAGCGCTATCGGATGCGGTTCCTGCATTAACAAAATGAACAGCGAAATTTCTATGATTGCAACAGCAAAACAGCTTGTTGAAATTGCTTCAAGAAACGCTGAAAAAGTTGCAGCGCTTGTATAGAACACAATTTATAAATCACAAAAAGCCTCTGTTATATTAAACAGGGGCTTTTTAATTATTAGCCAGCTACAGTACGGTAAACCGGCGGAATAAATAAAAATTTATACCGCAATGGAATGAGCAGCCTCAAGTATTACCAGAAACACCGTTTCAACTACACAATTATTAACATGTAATAGCAATTTTTTTGCATTTTAAATAAAATGTTTATATTAGGGAGATGTATTATGGAATTTATATTGGATATTTTGTACTTATTTGCAGCGGCTTATACACTGTATTTCCTGGCGCTTGCACTCAAAAACCTCGGCGGCAGACAGTTTGAACGAGAAAAAAGGTTGTCCCAGTATGAAGAAAAAGACAATCTTGCCGTTGTAATCTATTCCCATAATAACAGGAAAACCCTTGAAAACCTTATCAGGGAATTAAAAATGCAGGATTATCCTATAAATAATTTCAAAGTCTTTGCAATCCTTGACAACTGCTCTGACGGCTCGCAGGAACTCTTTGTGAATGACAGCTTTGTCCATGTAATTGACGTGAAAGGAGTCGGTACTATCGGGAAAGATCAGGCTATTTCCATTCTTCTCGAACAACTTTCCAACGACGGGTTAATCGATTCATACGTATTTATCGACGGCGACAGAAGCATTGCGCCGGACTTCTTAACAAACGTCAACGCTGCACTTATAAAAGCACAGGTAATCTCAGGTGAAACAATTATTGATCTGAAAAACCTCGGGCCGGTTGACAGGATTAAAGCAGCTTACCAGAAATATCACATGAATTTTATAAGGAGAGCCCGCTCGCTGTTCGGGCTTGCCGCACAGGCAGACTCGGGTGTTTTTATTATCAAACAGGATATTGTAAAACAAATCGGGGATGTTGACTTCAAAGATATTAACACCGAACTAAAATACAGCCTGCTTTTGTCTAAAATCAAATTCAAATGCACCTATAACCCTAACATTCAGACAATAGTTGACCCGGTGAATTATGTTTTCAGAAAACCGCGGCTTTCTTACAGGCTTAAACTTTTCAAAAACTGTATTCCGGAGCTTTTCTCCACAAATTTCACTTTCACAGAACACGCTCTGTCGCTTTTGTATCCTAACATCTGGCTTATTTTAATTATTTACTTCGCTGTTCTGAAACATTCACTGAATTATCATTTTATGATTGATTTTAAATTTGTACTTCTGACATTTATAGTTCTTGTGGCAGCATTTTGCCTGAGTCTTGTGAATGCTAAATTAACATTCAAAGAAATCGGCTACCTCTGTCTTTATCCGCTTTATTCGCTATGCCATATAATCAACAACTTTCCTCCAATCAGAAAGATACGGAATAAAATCAGAGGCACCGAGGATCTTCCGGAAGGTACCGAAAAAATGGTTGTGGATGTTATTGTTAACACCGGCAAGGCTGATTTGAACTGTAAACTTGAATTTATCTCGGAAAACGGGCTATGTAAAGTAAGATTCATTTATAAGAACAAAAAATACACAACCTCCAGACACATAAGAATGGTGGATGCTCTGCAGGAATTAAAATTAAAAATGGATGATTACGGATTTATAATGCGGATTTGCAGCTGCTGCACACACTTTAAGCCTTGCGTTGACGGCACAACCAATATGCTGAAAGGTTTCTGTCAGAACGATTATCCGGCGCCTTCGCTCGGAGAACCTAAAAGCACTCTAATCTGGAATACCTGCACAAATTTTTCACCGGCAAAACTGAACAGCCTCATATCAGAGATGATTAGTCAAGGTACCAGCGGGGAATAATCTCATTTATCATATACAATGAACCGCATACAATAGTAATTGTATCTTCTCTATCCGGAAGTTCCTTCAGCGAGATAAACTCTTTTGCATCATAAGGGCAGGCTTCCTGAAGTTCTTCAAATGTTGCCGAATTTTTATGGGAAAAATGATTTAGATAAATTTCATCATTTTTTTCAAAAAGGATTTGCATCATCTCAGGGTAATCTTTATTTGTCAGACAACCGAAAATAAACCTGCGCTTCTTATCCGGATAATAAAAATCAAGACTTTCACGCAGCGCAAGCGCCCCGTTCGGATTGTGTGCACCGTCAACAATTACGTTGTATTTTTCAATAAGTTGAAACCGCCCCGGGTGCTTTACGATTCTGAGCCCTTCTAGAATTACCTCCTGCGGAATTTCAGGGTAAACTAACCTTACAGCAGCAAGTGCAAGCGACAGGTTTTCCTGCTGATAAGTTCCTTTTAGTGCTAAATCTGTTGTATCCTCAAACGGTGCCACCATCATCAAAAGAGAATTACAAACATCCGCTCTGTCTTTGATAGCCTCATAGCCTTCTGATGTAACAACAGGGAAGCCTTTTTTAATAATTCCGGCTTTTTCAAACGCAATTTTATCCTTTGTGTTTCCGAGCCTTTCAGTGTGGTCAAGGTCTATATGCGTAATTACCGCGCATAGATTTTGTTTTATAACGTTTGTGGCATCAAAACGTCCGCCGAGTCCGGTTTCCAACACAACGACATCCACATTTTCCCTGTCAAAATACTTAAACATTACAGCCGTAAGAATTTCAAATTCAGTAAGATGTATATTATGTTTATCAGCAATTTTGCACACCTCAAAAACAAGCCGTGCAAAATCTTCTTTTGAAATATCCGCGCCGTTTATTTTAATTCTTTCTGTATAATCAAATAAATGCGGCGAGGTAAAAAGTCCTGTTTTTTTGCCTGCAGCCTGCAGAATTGAGGCAATAATTGCGCAGACAGACCCTTTCCCGTTGGTACCCGCAACTTGAAAACATTTGAGCCTGTCCTGCGGGTTCCCGAGAAGTTCAAGCACCGCAGAAATTCTTTCCAACCCTAGATTTATATAAAATTTTCCCTGTGAGGAGAGAAGCTCAACCGCCTCTTTATAATCGTGTTCCATAATATAAAGGTAAATCAAACGACTGTGATTATCAAGCATATTAAAATTTAGCAAAAAAATTTTTTCACGGACATTTAAACAAACAGCAAATATTTCAAAATAAGAAAGGACTCATCAGAAATGTTCAACAAAGGAATTTTAGCATTAGGCAGACAAATCGGATACGATAACGTTGTACAAATACAAAACCTCCGCAGACTTGCAAAGAAAGAAACAGGTCAATGCAGCGCACGTTTTATTTTAGACTCCGAACCTTACACTGACAGCTTTATTCGCATGGCAGGCGGAGCTGAAAACTTTTACCGGATTATGGAACTTAACAACAAATATTCAAAAAAATCTATGTCTGATACGGCTAAAAATATTATAGATCTTGTTCTTACAAAATTTTCGAAGAAATCAGGAACTCTCACAATCAGTACCACCACAAAAATTGGTGATAACATTATAAATGGCTCAAAGTTTAAAATTTTACATAATAATGCAGGAACAAGAGTTAAAGGAAGTTCATACGGTGAAAGTGATATGTTCTTTAAAATTGATGCTGCATGCTCAAATTCACTCAGCCTGAAAAACGGATTTCCGGAAGCTGACAAGCAATTGTCTTATTCTGAAAATTATGATTTTGGCAAATTAGAATTTAACTATAAAGCAAGACAGGGCATGACACAATTAAGCACAAGATTTGATGCCCCTGTTGATTATCTGGATAATCTTACTGATATTTTAAGTAACGGAACTATACCGACAATGAAAGGACTGGTTGATACGGGCAAACAGTTTATTGAATAATCTCTTTCAGCTGGTGAACAATTTTTTCAACCCCGTCGTATCTTGCAAGCTTCATTGCTGCCTGCTGTACCTTTATAAGCTTTTCTCTGTCTGTTAAAAGCGATAAAATCGCACTCAATAGCGTTTTTTCACTGACTTCATTGTCTTCAAGGTAAATTGCAGCCCCCTTTTCACACAAATATTTTGCATTCTTACGCTGATGATCCGCAGCTGCATAAGGATACGGCACAAGCACCGGCGCGATTCCGCTTGCACAGATTTCCGAAAGACTCAGCGAACCTGCACGGGATACGGCTATATCACTTGCCTTTAAAACAGTTGCCATATTGTCAAAATACGGCTTAACTATTAAATTCTTATCCAGCTCGTAATCCGGATAAATTTTCAATAACTGTTCTATTACCCTGTCAAAATTCTTCTTTCCGGTCTGAAAAATTATCTGCGCATCATACTTCATAGAAAGCGTTTTCAAAATCTCGACAGCCGCATCGTTGATTGAGTGGGCGCCCTGTGAACCGCCCATAATACAGATAGTAAGCTTATGCCCCAGCCCCATAGCTTCGCGCGCTTCAAATTTAGTAAGAGTTTTAAACTCCGGTCTGATAGGGTTGCCGTTCACAAAACAGTGTTCATTTTTTATACTGTCCTTTGCACATTCAAACGCGAGCGACACAGCAGATGCACCTGCGGCAAGGTTTCTTGTCACAAGCCCGGGCTGTGCATCACAGTCGTGCATCATGTACGGAACCTTAGCAAGCCGGCAAGCAATTAAAATCGGGGCTGACACATACCCGCCCGTTCCAAAAACCGCATCGGGTTTGTATGTATTTATATAACCCAAGCAGTGCATAACGGCCGCAATAAGCTGAAAGCTCCATTTAAAAAGCGAAAAACATACTTTCCGCGGCATTCCATGAATATTTACCGGCAAAAATTCGTATCCCCTCCGCCTGACAATATCAGCCTCCAGATTTTCAGGGTTGCCAATGTAATATAGAGCCTTTGTATCTTCATCTTTATCAAGAGCATCCGCAACCGCAACAGCAGGATAAATATGCCCGCCGGTTCCGCCACCTGTTATAAAATATGTGTACTTTCCCTCACTATTAGACATTTGCATGGTTCCTTATTTTTCTAATTCTTTTTTTTGAGATATTAAGCAAAATTCCGATCATACACAGAGAAACAATTAAAGATGAGCCGCCGTAGCTTATGAAAGGAAGCGGCACACCGGTTGTCGGAAAGAATGAACTTGCAACGCTTATATTCAAAAACGCCTGAAAACCTATAGAAAAAGTTATTCCGACCGCCAGAAGTTTGCCGTACATATCAGGACATCTTGCGGCAATCAAAAATCCTCTGTGAATTAACGTCCAGAAAAGCCCTATTATTAAAACACAGCCAACCCATCCGAGTTCCTCCGCAATAATTGCAAATATAAAGTCAGTATGGCATTCCGGAAGATAAGAAAGCTTCTGGATAGAACCGCCGTAACCGACACCTGTAAAACCTCCAGACGCAAATGCTATCAAAGACTGAATAATATTATATCCCGCGCCCTGAGGATCAAGTTCCGGATGCCGCCAGGTAACAATTCTCTGCATTTGATACGGTTTTATAATAGTAGTTGCCGCAACCACTACTGTCGCAATCATTGCCGCAAAACAGCTGAAAAACAGCTTCAATGAGCCGCCTGCCGAAAGAAAAATCACAACAGATGTGGCAAGAAGCAGAATTACCATACTTAAATTCGGCTGTACAAAAATAAATCCAATCATAACAAGTATAGGGATAAAAGCAGAAACCCACTTATTCTGGTCTAAAAGGTCTGCATCTTTCTTAAATGCCGATGCAAGAAGCAAAACCACAGCAGGTTTTGCAAATTCTGAAGGCTGCAGCTGGAACCCTATGATATTAATCCATCTTTTTGCACCGTTTACTGTAACACCGAGCGGCGTAAAATCAACAAGCACCAGCAATAACAATACAACTCCCGCAAAAATCAAATTCCAGTCCGCGAGTTTTTTATAATCAAAGTTTGAAAAAAACTTCAACCCTATAAACCCGACAATAAAGCATAAAAACTGTTTTATCAAGAATTGTGCAGGATTTCCGCCTTCCTCAATACATTTCGGAGCCGAGGCGGAAAATATCGCAAGAAAGCCGATTATAACAAGAAAAGCCACTGTTATAAGCAGAGTTCTGTCCGGCGCAGAAATAATTACACTGTGCGCCGGACGCCGGTTATATGCTTCGTTATATCTATCCGATCTTTGATGCGACATAATCCTTGAAAACCTTTCCTCTTTCCTCATATCCGCCGAACATATCAAAACTTGCGCATGCCGGCGAAAGAAGCACGACATCTGGCTTTATCTCTATGGCCTTGTCTATAGCAGCCTGCATTGAAACTTCTCTTATAATGTTATTAAACTCGTTATTCCTTAAGTTTTCCTCAAACCTGTCTGCAGCTTCACCAATAAGGATAACAGTCTTAATATGCTTATTAACAGAATCGCAAAATTCTTTTAAATCAGTATTTTTGTCGCGTCCGCCGGCAATAAGAGCCACGTCACAGTCGTTAAACGAATTTATTGCCACAATTGAAGCCTCCGGATTGGTAGCCTTTGAATCATTGTAGAAGGTAATTCCGTCCTTTTCTCCGCATTTTTCAAGCCTGTGTTCCGGAACAACAAATGACATTATTGATTTTTTAATATTCTCATTTGAAATACCTTCAAGCTTTGCGCAAATTACGGAACACTCGATATTCTGGTAATTGTGTTCCCCTATTAAAGGACAATCCGCTAAATCAATAATATGTTCTGCCTCACCGTTACGCTTATAATAGATTGCACCGTCTTTCACAAAACAGCAATTTGCGCCACAATCTTCACCGAACATAAAAACGGTTCCCCCTGCTTCTTTTGAGAACTCTTTAAGCTTTTCATCTTTTGCGTTTAAGACAGAAAACGCCGGAGTCTGCGGGGATTTAAAAATTCTTGCCTTGGCATTAAAGTAGTTCTCCAGCCCCTGATGCCAGTCAATATGGTCGGGTGTAAAATTTGTCCAGACAGAAATCTGCGGCTGAAAAGCAGGTGAATATTCAAGCTGGAAAGAACTGCATTCACAAACAAAATAATCTATTTTATCATCATCAATCAAATCGCACGGAGGCTTTCCATAGTTTCCGCAAGGCACAGCGTTGTATTCACTGCTAAGAATATGTGCGGTCAGGGCTGTTGTTGTTGTTTTTCCGTTTGTTCCGGTAATTACAATAAAAGGCTTGCCGGTCTGAGAAAAAGCAAGTTCAACCTCGGAAATAACATGAACATTTGCCTCCTTCAGCCGTTTCATCAAATCACTGTGAGGTGGAATTCCCGGGCTTGTCACCGCAATATATGAATCTTTTATAAATTCATCACTGTGTCCGCCCATTTCAATTTTAATATCAAGAGCGCGGAGTTCCTCGAGTTTTTCTTTATCCTCCGGCTTTTCCTCCCTGCTTTCGGTTATAAAAACATCAGCCCCGTGACGGTTAAGATATTTTGCTGCCGCAATTCCGCTTTTTGATAAGCCTAACACAAGAACTTTTTTATCAAACCAGTTTGACATTATAAAACACCTCTATTTGTTAAATAAAATAAAACGAGTGCAAACACTGAAAGTAAAGCTGATACAAGAGCAAACACTCCAACAACTTTCTTTTCGCTCCATCCGCAAAGTTCGAAATGGTGATGAATCGGCGCCATTTTAAAAACTCTTTTACCGGTAGTTTTAAAACTGAACACCTGAATAATAACCGATAGGGTTTCCATCACAAAAACTCCTCCTATAAATATTAAAAGAAATTCAAACTTGCCGGTAACGGCAAGCGTTCCAAGAAGTCCTCCGATTGCAAGCGAACCGGTATCACCCATAAATACCTGAGCCTTAGGTTTATTGTACCTTAAAAAGCCAAACAGTGCTCCGGCAGTTGCAGCAGCAACAATTGCTGCCTGAGGGTAGCCGCTGAAAAGTGCAACAATCGAACATGCACCGAATGCAAACACCCCTGTTGATGCAGCAAGCCCGTCAAGCCCGTCAGTAAGATTATAAGCGTTTGATGCTCCGGTGATTATAAACACCGCCAGAAACGGATACAGCCACTTTAAATCAATTGTATAAGAGAGTATTGAAAATTCGCACCCGCCCTTAGAACGGATTACGACATAAATAGCCGGCAAAAGAGCTATCGCAATCTGTCTTAAGAGTTTTCCTTTCGCACTCAAACCATCGTTTGCATGCCCTTTAAGCTTTATGTAATCATCCTGAAATCCGGCAAATGTATAAAACAAAAGAGTTATCAGAATAATAATTGCTTCTGTGTCAAACCTCTGGGCAAGCAGCAGCGTAATAATTGAGGCAGCAATTATTGCAACAATAATAAAAACACCTCCTGTTGTAGGAGTTCCCTGTTTTTTAGCATGTGCTTCCGGCGCACAGTCTTTGACATACTGCCCTATCATTTTTTTCTTTAAAAAATCTATATAAGGCACCCCGAAAAGCAAGCACAAAATCATCGCTAACAGAAATGCCACCGCAATCATTATCATACTTTAATCTCTCCCTTTAGCTGTTCAATAATTTCTTCAAATTTCATATTTCTTGAGGCTTTCAGAAATATTGTAGTACCGGTATCTATACTATCAATTATGTAATCTGAAACCTCTCTGTTATTATCAAAATTCTTTACAAAAACACCTGAATTCTCAAGTTCTTCCCCGATTTCACCTGCAAGCTTTCCAACAGTCAGGTATCTTGCACCTTTGCCGTAATCAAGCCCCGCAAGATAATCCCCGACACTTTTGTGAAGTTCATCTTCCATCCCGCCGAGTTCTCCCATATCGCCGAGTACAACAACAGGATTCTCATAATGTCTTAAAAAAGTTGACACAGCAGCTTTCATAGAATCCGGATTTGCGTTATAGCTGTCATTTATAATCTTATATCCGCCGGCATCAAGCATTTCCCAGCGTTTTTCAATAGGTTTATACGCAGCAAGCCCGCGCCGGATTTCATCATAAGTCATCCCCAGCTTATACCCTAAATTTATAGCAGCAAGTGAGTTTTCTATATTATAATCACCTTCAACATTAAGTTCATACTCTTTTTCATCGTAAATAAATCTTGAATAAGCCGGTTTTCTTGCAAGAATTTTAACATCGGCCAGCGAATAATAAAATTTTTCACCCTCAAAACGGACAAACTTTTTAATTCTTTCGTTGTCCTGCGCAATAAATATTCCGTCTTTTTTGAGGTATTTAACAATCTCACACTTGGCTTTTGCAATATTATCAAGACTTCCGAGGCGTCCGATGTGGGCGGTGCCTGCATTTGTAATTACAGCGAAATCAGGTTCCGCGTATTTTGAAAGAAGTTCAATCTCGCCAAAACCGCGCATCCCCATCTCTACAATCAAAACTTCACAATCAGGAGGCATATTCATTAATGTTTCACAAAAACCAATCTCGTTATTATGGTTGGAAAAAGTCTTATGGGTTCTATACTTTTCACTTAAAACCGAATATACAATTTCTTTAGTGGTTGTTTTGCCGGAACTTCCTGTAATTGCAATTGTTTTCGGGTTATATTTACGCCTCAGAAACCTTGCAAGAGAAAGGTATGCGCTCAAAGTATCCTTAACCCTTAAAACTACCTCTGCGTTTTCAGGATAAAAATCTTTTGTAATAAAACAACCGGCAGCACCTCTTTCCACAGCCTGTGAAAGAAAATTTTCCCCGTCAAAACTTGCACCCTTCAAGGGCAGATACAGTTCACCCTTATTAATTTTGCGGGTATCTGTAGAAATTTTAAAATCATCACTTTCAGAAGTATTTTTAACTAATTCAGCTCCCGAAGCCTCAATAATCTCATCCAGTTTAAACATCATATTATCATGATACTTCAAAAAAAACATAATAGTAAAAAGTTAATAAATATTAATACTACTTGACATGCGGGTTTCAGCAAAAGATAATAAATGTACGTATTACTATGGGTAAATCGTCTAACAAATATCCTGAAAAGGATTACGAAACCCGCAAACGAAAGGAAAAAACAATGTACGCAATCGTAGAAACAGGCGGAAAACAGTACCCCGTTGAAGAAGGACGTTACGTCGAAGTTGAATTGCTTGACGCTGAAAAAGACAGCAAAGTAGTTTTTGACAAAATCGTTATGTTAGTTAACGGTAAAAAATCAAAAGTAGGTCAGCCTTACGTTGCAGGCGCTTCTGTTGAAGGAACAGTTCTTGCTAACGACAAATCTAAAAAAGTTATAGTTTTCAAACAGAGACCTAAAAAAGGTTACAGAAAAAAACAGGGTCACAGACAGGGCTTCACAAGAGTAATGATTAACAAAATCAGAACTTCTGCCCAGAAAAAGGCTGAAACAACAGAAAACGCAGAAGCGTAAGCGTTCTGTACGGAAGAAATTATTGAGGAGAACTTGCCTCAGGGTAAACTCCGGCAATAAAAGAGATTCTGAAACAAGTTCAGAATGACATAAGAAACAAACAATATAGGAGAAAATATTATGGCACATAAGAAAGGTATGGGATCCACCCGTAACGGCCGCGACTCCGAAGCGAAACGTTTAGGCGTTAAGAAATTCGGCGGCGAAACCGTTAAAGCCGGCAACATTCTTGTCCGCCAGAGAGGAACAAAAATCCACCCTGGAAACAATGTTGGTATCGGCTCAGATGATACTTTATTCGCTCTTATTGACGGCGAAGTGAAGTTTGAAGCACACAGACGCGACAGAAAACAGGTTAGTGTATACGCTGTGTAAGCTGTCAAAAATTAACGGGATTGTCCGCGAACATACAATGTACCGTCAAAAGGCACCTGAAACCAGATTTTAGGTGTAGACGAAATAACGGCTTTTAAATTTCGCATTGTATAAAATTGGAGAATATCGGATTATTTAACAAGAAGCTCCTGCATTAAACAGGAGCTTTTTTGTCATGTACGGTTTCCGGTTTCATTGTAAAAATGCTTGTATCCTTAGGGATTGTCTGATTTGTCTGATTAACTGCCTCAGACTTTTTATCCCGGGTGTTTTCAACAATTCCTGCGTCCTTATTAATCGTTGTTCGTGCATTTTTAGGCAGCAAACCGGTGAAACCTTTTCCTTCTCTTTCTGCAACAAACACAGACAGATTATTATCTCCGAATGCTGCAATATTGGCAAGCGGAACAACTGTCCTGCCATTTAAATCTTCGTTTCCGTCGCACAGCTTAATCATATCTTCCGGCCTGAAATTCGGAAACTTCCCGTAAATGTCGCCGACTGTGATTGTCATACTTAACTCCTTTCAAGATTATCTCCTGATTTAATAAAAATATTTTGCCTCAAACGATTGCTATCCGCCCACCCCATCCTATCCTATCTCAGAGTATAATTGAATTTCAGGCTATTTGAAATTCATATTTACATTTTGTTACAATTACCCTTTTTTGTTAAAGATTTTAGCAAATTGCTCCGATATGAAAAATGTAATCAGAAATCTAAGGAGAAATTTATATATGTTGAAAAAGATTGTAACACCTTCGTGTAATGTATGCGACAGTGTGGAATTTATATTAAGAGGAGCGAGAAAACGCCGCAGTATGGCGGTTGCATCGGCAAAGAGTATTAATGCAGATGCAGGGATTAAAACAAGTCTTGCAGCCGTTAAGTAAGTGTTTTTACTGCAAGAGAAATAAGAGGAGCTTTATGTACAGAGGCCGGTTTTGAAAACCGGTCTTTTTTAATGTCCGCCGGCTACCTTAAATCTGAATTGCACCCCGTGCAAAGTTTTTCCTCCTGACAGCACTATTGCAAGCCTGTCTTTTCCTGTTATAATTAATTACAGAGGGAGATATATTTGTATGGGGAATAAGAATAGAGAGAAAACTGCAATTATTATAGGTGCAGGGCCGGCAGGTTTAAGTGCGGCTTATTATTTGTTAAAAAATACCGAGGACATTAAGCCGGTTATACTGGAAGAACTTGATTGTGTAGGCGGAATTTCAAGAACAGTTCACCACAACGGAAACGGCATTGATCTTGGCGGGCACAGATTATTTTCCAAAAACCAGGAAATACTCGACTTCTGGGAAGAAATTCTCCCTCTGCAAGGGAAACCGCCTGTTGATGATAAAATTCTGCACAGGGAAATTACAGTATCCCCGACCGGCCCGGATCCGGACGAAACTGACAGGGTTATGCTCAAACGCCGCAGGGTTTCCAGAATATTTTATTTAAGAAAATTCTTTGACTACCCGATAAGACTGAAAGCCGCAACAATTTTAAACATGGGCCTTGGGAGAACCTGCAAAGCAGGAATGAGCTATTTGAAATCCTGCGTTCATAAAGTTCCGGAGGCAACGCTTGAAGATTTTATGATAAACCGCTTCGGCAAAGTGCTTTATAAGATGTTTTTTGAAAAATATACGCAGAAAGTCTGGGGGCTGTACCCTTCAGAAATTTCTAAAGAATGGGGTGAACAGAGGATTAAAGGGCTTTCGCTTTCAAAAGCCTTAATTAACGCGATTTTATCTCCTTTAAAGTTAATTTCAAATAAAGAAAAGGAAACTTCCTTAATTGAAGAATTTTTCTACCCGAAATTCGGCTGCGGACAGGTCTGGGAATTTATGGCAGACGAAATTGTTAAGATGGGCGGAGAAATTCATTACAATACAAAAGTTTGCAGTTTTGAACTTGACGGGAAACGAATAAAAGCGGTTAAGGCTGTTACCGGTTGCGGAGATTGTCCGCAACCGCATAATCACAGTGATTATGCAGAATTTTCAGGGGATTACTATATTTCTTCCATGCCTGTAAAAGATCTTGTTGAAGGCTTAGACAATGCAGTACCTTCGGAGATTTCGGAAATTGCAGGGAATTTGCCATACAGAGATTACATCCTTGCAGGTTTTTACTGCAACAAAATTAACCTGAAAAACAACACAAAAATTCCGACAATTAATAACATCTGTCCTGACTGCTGGATATATATTCAGGAGGATGACATAACCGCAGGCAGACTGCAGATTATGAACAACTGGTCGCCTTATCTGGTAAAAGACTTTGAGAACAAGGTGTTCATAAGCCTCGAATACTTCTGCAACGAAGGCGACGAACTCTGGAATAAACCGGAGAACGAAATGCTCGATTTTGCAATATCAGAACTTGAAAAACTAAAAATTGCTGACAGGAAAGACATACTCGACAGAGTCAGAGTGAGAGTAAAAAAAGCATATCCGGCATACTTTGGCACCTACAAAGACTTTGAAAAGGTAAAGACCTATCTTAATACAATAGAAAACTTATACTGTATAGGAAGAAACGGGCAGCATAAATACAATAATATGGATCACTCTATGCTGAGCGGAATTGAAGCGGTGAATGTCATAAAGGGCAGCCTCGATAAAGAATTTCTATGGAAAGTAAATACGGAAAAAGAATACCATGAAGTTAAAAAATAATAAGTTGTTTATTACGGTAATAACTATCTATATAATTGTTACGTTATTACGTCTTATATTCCACCAGCCGTGGTTTGATGAAGCTCAAGCGTGGACTATTGCACAGCAACTGAATTTAAAAGAGATAATAAACTTAATGAATGTTGAAGGTCATACATTCATCTGGTATCTCTTGATAATGCCTTTTGCCAAAGCTGATTTGTGGTACCCTTACTCAATGCTTTTTATGAATTATTTCTTTGCTCTTGCAAGCGTAATTTACATGTGGAAAAAGGCGCCGTTTAATAATTTTACGAAAGTTGTCGTAACATTTTCATTTCCATTTTTTATACTTTTTCCAGTTGTAGCAAGATGTTATGCAATCGGCGTTTTAATACTGTTTCTGCTTGCAGGGTTCTATAAGGATAAATTAAAACATCCCGTTATTTATTCTTTTCTGATTATTCTATGTGCAAATACAAGCGTTATGACTCTTATAGGGGCAAGCGCTTTCGGATTTATCTTTGCCTTTGATTTAATAAAAGAAGCATTAAAAGATAAAGTATCAAAGAAAGATTTTATTCTTTCATTTTCAATAATGGCAGCCGGCGCCTGCTTGATTTTATTACAGCTCGGCGGCTCTAATACAGCAATACAAAGTACTGGAACAGATTTCATAAAAAACCTTTCAGAATATTATATAGGTACAAAACCGTTATCAAATATTTTAGCAATAGCCGGAAGTATATTAAGTGCAATCTTACTGCCGGTATGCTTATTTAAAAACAAAAAAGCATTATTTTTTCTTTTATATACCATAGGAGCATTACTTTTTATATTTTCACAGATATACGCCGGATTTACCCACCACCTTGTATTCCTTTTTGTGTATGCACTTATAAGCTATTGGATTTATGCAAACGAAAACCCTGAGAATACAATGCTGAAACGCGCAGCAGAAATTGCTGTAATGCTGGTATTCCTTAGTTACATCTTCACATTTCCAGATACAGCTTACGTTTATATACATTCAGGCTCAAAATATTTTGCAGATTACATCCTAAATGATAATAATCTGAAAAACGGACGCATAATATTATACTACCCGCTGGACAAAAAAGTTCTGCCTTATTTAAGAAAAGATAACGTGGATGTATGGTTCTACTGTCAGGGACAAAGAGCTTCCTACAGTTCAGCACTTCATACTTCTGTGTTATGCAGTACTAAAGGGCCAGAATACTATGTTCCCGGGTGGATTACAAAAAGCCTTTCAAAAGAAAAAACAAATTATTCCATAATGAAGATTACCAAACAAACCCCTCTTGAAGGTTTCATTATTGAAGATAGAGATAGAAGAATTGTATTTGAATTATACAAAGACATGAACAAGACTTACGGCATATTCAAAACAACAGAATATGAAAAGTAACATAAAAGGAAGAAAAGCCCCTTGTTCTAGCCTCCAGCTTCGCCGCATGCAACAAAAATTCAGCTGAAAAGGATAAGCCGCGTTTATTGCTGCAGCCACGGTTTAACAAGAAATTTAATAGCTTTGCCGTCAATATGCTGCTGCATAGCCCATTCAATCTTATCAAGCCCGATAGTTCCGGTGATAAGCTTTTCAACTTCTACATCGCCTGAAGCAATATAATCAAGCGCCATCCGGAAATATTCCGGAGTGTGATGGAATACGCTCATAAGCCTAATATCGCCGTAGTGCATTTTGGTAGTATCAAAAGTAACAGTTGAACCTGATTTACAACCGCCAAAAAAGTGTACGGTACCGCCCGGACGAACAAAAGAGAATATTCTCTCCCAGATTTCAGGAAGCCCGACACATTCTACAGCAACATCCAGCCCTTTATGTTCTTCCGTAAAATCCATAAATATTTTTTCAGGATTCGGATATTTTATCAAATCAACAATTTCATCAGCATGCGCAAATTCTTCAGCCATTTTTAATTTCAAAGGATTCCGGCCTGCTACTATAACACGTGCGCCCTTGAGCTTTGCAAGCCGTGCAAACATCAACCCGATAGGCCCGATACCTATGATGCCTACAGTCTGTCCGGATTTTATTCCTGTTCTTTCGACCCCGTGCACCACATTTGCAAGAGGTTCGCAAAATGCAGCCTTATCAAAACTCAAACCTTCCGGAAGATGGAGCATATTTTTTTTCACAATTCTTGCAGGCACAGTAATATATTCTGCGTAAGCCCCGTTTAAAAGATCAAGATTTTCACAGAGGTTGTACTCCCCTCGCCTGCAATAAAAACACTTGCCGCACGGTGCAGAATTCGCGGCAACAACCCTGTCGCCGACTTTTACATTATCAACACCCTTTCCGACTTTATCAACAATACCGGCAAACTCATGCCCAAACCCTGATGGAATATTTTTTATAAGCACAGGATGACCGCGCCGGAATGTTTTTACATCGGTTCCACAGGTTAGTGCAGACATCACCTTTACAACAACCTCACCTTCTTCAGGAGGTTTCACCATAACATTTTCAAGTTTTATATTGTGTGGCCCGTAGTATTGAATTGCGCGCATAACTTATCCGGCACGGGTTTCACCGTACCGCCTTTCTCAATTATTAATTTTTATGTAAGCTTTCATAATCTTATTACTTATTGTATCATCAAAAGCCTTTTGAATATCATCAAGAGAGTATTCTGTTGAAATATTTTTTACAATAACTTTGCCGTCTGCAAGAAGTTTCAAGGAATCCTTCAAATCCGCAGGCGACGGAGAATAACTTCCGAGAATAGTTAATTCTCTGTAGTAAATCTCGTTATTCGGATAGCCTGTGTTTTTCGGAGTACTTGAAAACACAAGAATAGTACCGCCGTTCCTTACAGCTTTTAGTGCAACATCAAGCGCCTTATCCGCTCCTGATGTCATAAATATGGCATCAAATTTTGCACTTTCCTGCATATCACGGGAATCAACGGCCTCAATTCCGAGATTTTTGAGGAAATCTATTCTCTCCGGCAGAAGGTCGCACCCTGTAACCCTCATCCCGTAAGCCTTCAAAGCCTGCGACATCAAAATTCCGATAGAGCCGAGCCCGACAACAAACACTGTAGAATTTTTCATTAAATTTGCTCTTTTGACGGCTCTGACACAGCAGCCAAGGGGTTCATAAAAAGAAGCCTCCACCTCTGTAAGATTTGCAGGAATTTTATATGCAACATTTTTAAGATGCTCTTCTGAAAGGTAAACCCGTTCACTAAACCCGCCCGGCTTTATATTGGTGCTTTTAAAATGTTCGCACATCGAAACATTTCCATGCCTGCAGTAGTTACATGTTCCGCATGGAATATGATGGGAAGTGACTATTTTGTCACCGGATTTGAAATCTGTATCAGAATTAATGTCAACAATCTGTGCAACAATCTCGTGGCCGAGAACAGTACCGTTTCCTGAAATTTTTTCTCTGAATTTTACAATATCCGAACCGCACAGCCCGCAGCCGAGAACTTTAACGATTGCTCCGCGGCGTCCGTCAAGTTTTATATCTTCCGTACTTTTGGTAACTATTTTATCATCATCAATAACAGCAATTTTCATAACTTCCTCTTCGCCAAAAATTTTAACACAAACCTTGCGAACCGGCAAAAAAAATTATATAATATATATAGCTGTTCGTGCATAAAGGGTATTTTATGAGGATAAAAAGGTTAACCTGCTTTGATATTCCTAAAATAAATAAGAATATAGAACTTGACGGCATCAAAGATACCGCAAGATTTCAGCATGAACTTAACAACGAAGCTTTGATTGCACTGAATTGTCTTGTTCCTCTCAAATACAAATTTCTGCCGGAATCTTATATTCTTCTTGACAAAGAGGAAATTCTAGGGCTTATAACCGTTGTGCCAACACGCGGAAATCCGTATAAAATTAATATTACAAAACTCATTTTCCGTCAGAATTTTTACGATGCAGGGAAACAGCTGGTTGAATTTGTTATAGCCCGTTACGGAGCAAAAGGCGCGGTATCTTTCTGCGCAAATGTAGATCAGCACCATACGGAACTGCTTAATTTATTTTTAAACGGCTGCGGCTTCCGCCAGTGTTCTTATGAAAACACCTGGGAGCTTTCAAATTTTACCCCTGCAGAGCCTCAAAAAGCGCCTTTCCGCTACTGCCAGAATTCTGATGCCGCAGAGGTTGCAAACCTTTATAATTCAGAGCTTAATTCTCTCTACAAGCCTTCTATGGAAAGGATTAAACAGGAATATAAAGAACCCTTTTTTGCAGGTCTTGTAAACTTCTACAAAAACCGTTACGTGCTGGAAGATGCTCTTACACACAAACTTATCGCCTATCTTTCCATCACTACAGCAGACCATAAGAATTTTATAATAGATATTTCAACAAACGACGGATACAAAATTTCATACGATGAAATAATAAACTTTGCACTCGGGGAGATTTCGCGCAGGAAAACAAACTTTAACGCATACCTGAAACACAGGCAGTACACAAGAACAGCCGACAATTTAGAAAAATATCTTCACGAAAGAAATCTTAACTGCATTCAGACAAAATGCGTTCTGGTAAAAGATTTCTACCGTCCGGTTAAAGTTCAGGAAAACGCACTGCAGGTATTCTTTCTCGGAGAAACCGCTAAATAAAGATTAAAAGATTAAAAGACGATAAGTGCGATAAAAGTGAAGGATGAAAGGGTAAAATGGTGAAAGAGTGAGGGGTGAGGGGCAGCACAGTCGAACGGGAGAAATAGGGAAGAAAGTAGGTGGTACGCAGCAGCGGAGGGTATTACTAAAAAATCCCCCTTTGATTCCCCCTTTACAAAGGGGGTAGTAACAAAAACCTCCCTTTGTAAGGGAGGTGGCGCGTTAGCGCCGGAGGGTTTTGTTAAACCAATCAACCCTTCAACCCTTCACCCGTTCAACTTTATCACTCATCACTTCTCACCCTTCACTTTTTTGCCGCACTTAACGTCCCAGCGTCTTAACGTTTTTTAAAAAATCCTATTGCCACAAACTTTTTTATTTGTGTTAATATTAGATGACGGAGTATAAAAACACAAAGAAGGTTACCATGGATGAATTGAAAATTTATCTTGACAGAGATATTAACAGGGATTTAATCAAGACAAAAAAAATTGCCATAATCGGGTTCGGCTCACAGGGCTACGGTCAGTCAACAAACCTTAAAGACAGCGGATGTGATGTTATTCTCGGCTTAAGATTAGGCGGGAAATCCGATGTAAAAGCTAAAGACTACGGCTTCAAAACAATGTCGATAGAAGATGCTGTGAAACAGGCAGACATTATTCAGATATTGATTCCTGACGAACTTCAGGCAAAAGTTTACGAACAACAGATTAAGCCTTATTTGAGAAAAGGGCAATATCTTATGTTCTCGCATGGATTTAATATTCACTATAAAAAAATCGTTGCACCTGATGATGTCAATGTAATTATGGTTGCGCCCAAAGGCCCCGGGCACACAGTAAGAAGTGAATATCTGGATGGCAGAGGGGTTCCTTCTTTGATTGCAGTTTATCAGAATCCGTCAGGCGATGCCAAAGAGGTTGCACTCTCATACGCCTCGGCAATCGGAGCCGGACGTGCCGGAATTATAGAAACAACATTCAGAGAAGAAACAGAAACAGACCTCTTCGGAGAACAGGCTGTCATTTGCGGAGGGGTTTCCGCACTTATAAAAGCGGGTTTTGACACTCTGGTGGAAGCAGGCTATTCACCTTATATGGCATACTTTGAAGTTCTTCACGAGATGAAACTTCTGGTTGATTTGATAAATCAGGGCGGACTTGCCGATATGAGATACTCAATTTCAAATACTGCAGAATACGGTGATATGACACGCGGGCCAAAAGTTATCGGAGAACAATCAAAGCAGGCCATGAAAGATTTGCTCAAAGATATTCAAAGCGGCGCCTTTGCCGATGAATTTCTGAACGAAATGGATACAGGCTGCGAAAATTTCAACAGGCTCAGAAAGGAAAACGCAGACCACTTAATAGAAAAAGTCGGCGAAAAAATCCGCTCATCTTTTGTCTGGGGTAATAAAGACAAAATTATTGATAAAAACAGGAATTAACAAACCTTTAGTTCAATACGTATAACGAAAAAAGGAATAATAAATGTTCAATACAGATTCTATATATGAAGTAGTAGTATTTTCAATCGGCGACACAAAAGCCGGTACCAAAATGGGGAAACTCCAGCTTAAAAATTTGGATGACGGCTCAATTCTCAATTGCATTCTCTGGGAAGAGACCCTGAACCGTATCGACCACAGAGTTTTCCGCAGCGGAAACCAGCTCAGGCTTGTAACAGCATCGTTTAACGAAAAGTTCAACAACTGCCTTGTAACTTCAGTTGAACTTATTAAAGAAGCAAAAACAGGACTATCTGAAGATGAACGCGAGAAAGTTTACGCGGAACTTATTTCATATTTTGACAAAATTAAAAACGAAAAACTTAACTCGTTTTTGACTATGTTTTTTATGGAAAACAAAGAGCGGATAAAAATAATGCCGGCTGCAAAAGTTATGCACCACAATTATATAGGCGGACTTATGGTTCACACGCTCGAGTGCCTTAAATATGCAGAAATGAATATGGATATATCCGATTACAAATTCAACCGCGATAATATTCTTGCAGCCTGCATACTCCACGACATCGGAAAAATTTTTGAATACACAATAGACACTGAATCCGGCATAATTGATTATGACGAAAACTTTCGCAGAGAATGGATTTCGCACTCACAGTACGGGTTCTCAATGTGTATGACCGAAGGATTTAAAGAAGTTGCAAGAATGATTGCCGCGCACCACGGCAGAAGCGACTGGGGTGCAATCATTGATTTAGGGGAAAGGGATTTAGAACCTGAACTGTATTTTATCCATCTGATAGACAATTTGTCCGCCAAGTTCGGCAAAATAAACGTTGCAATGCTTGAGGAAAACTAAGGAGAAAAAATTGGGCAGACTGACTGAAAAACATAATTTAAAAGGAACACTCGTCTGTGTAGAAGGGATTGACGGCTCCGGCAAATCAACCCAGATTACACTTCTTAGAGACTGGCTTAAATCCACAGGTCAGGACGTAATTTTTACCGAGTGGAATTCATCAGAACTTATCTCGCAGACAACAAAGCTTGCTAAAAAGAAAAATATGCTCTCTCCGAGAACATTCTCGCTTCTTCACGCAGTAGACTTTGCAGACAGGGCAAAACAGGTTATTGCGCCGGCTCTGAAGGCTGGATTTATTGTACTTGCTGACAGATATGCCTACACTGCTTTTGCAAGAGATGTTGCAAGAGGGGTTGATGCAAACTGGGTGAGAAAAGTATACGACTTTGCCTACAGACCGGATCTGGCAATCTATTTTGATATTGACCCGAAAACAGCAATGGATAGAATCTGTTCAAACCGTGCACCAAAATTTTACGAAGCCGGTATGGATTTAAAATTGAGCAATGATCCTTACGAAAGCTACCTGATTTTTCAGGGGCGCGTAATAAAAGAGTATCAGAAGATGGTTAAAGAATTCGGACTTGTCAAACTCAACGCAACGGATTCCATCCATTCTAAACAGATTAAAATAAGACAGATGCTAAAAGAAGTTCTAAAAGAAAAAGGTATTGAGGTAAACTAATGGCTGCAAAGACAAAAAACGGATACGACGGACTTTTAATAGTAATAGAAGGAACAGACGGTTCCGGCAAATCCACCCAGCTTGAATTATTGAAACGCTCATTGCAGGACAAATCCTACGGGGTTATGGTGTCTGAGTGGAAAACGTCGCGTCTTATTGCAAATGTGATTGACGATGCAAAAGAACGCAACCTTTTGAACGCCACAACCTTCAGCCTGCTGTATGCGGCAGACTTTGCAGACCGTCTGGAAAACCAGATTATACCGGCATTAAAATCAGGGTTTATAGTACTTCTGGACAGATATTTTTATACTGCACTTGCGCGGGATGTTGTCAGAGGCCAGTATATAGAATGGGTTAAAAACCTTTATGAATACGCGCCGGAACCTGATCTTGTATTTTATCTTGATATGCCTGTTGATGTGCTGTTGAAAAGAATTATCGGCACAACCGGTCTGAATTTCTACGAAAGCGGACGGGATGTCGGATTTTCCACAGACTTTTACAAAAGCTTTGAAATTTACCAGAATAAATGTCTGGAAGAATATAACAGGATGAAATCCGAATACAATTTTATAAGCATAGACGGCACAAAATCTATTCAGGAAATTCATAAAATTATGAACGATGAAGTACAGAAACTGCTGGATTCCGGAGTGTTGGATTAAAAAAAAAAAGAAAGGAGATAAACGATGAAAACACTTGCTATGACTGAATTACATACAGGGGGGGGGGGGCTTAGCGTCCTATAAATCCGCTCAGAACAAAGGTTTTCGGCGGACACTTTTAGAATATATTAAGCGCTTAGATTTTTTAAAATCTTTTTCCATTGCGGGCGCTAATGACAAAGAGATTCTGAACAGTCACAATTCATGTGCGCCTAAACAATTAACGTTTCAGAATGACATGTCTATTGTTAACCTTTCACCCCTTCAACACTTCAACCATTCAACTTTTCACCCGTTCAACATTTCAACAGTTCTGCCATTCGGATTTGTAAATCCGGCCTGCTGTTTTTCTTGTCCTCCCCTTGAGGGAGGACCGAAATCTTCGATTTCGAGGAGGGGTCATTCAATGGCAAGAGGTGGTGCGCAGCTCCGGAGGGTTTTTATTAAAAAATCTCCCCTGCCCGCCAGTCCTGGATTATTCGGGGTGTATAAACCATTAACCTCTTCAACCCTTCAACCGGTAAACCTGAAGGGAGGTGGCACGGTAGTGCCGGAGGCGGGAGAGGGCAATAGCGAACCCTTCACCCTTCACCCCTCACGCTTCACTTCCAGAAAAGCCGCTTTCACCTTAGCGGAAGTGCTTATTACCCTTGGTATTATCGGCATTGTTGCTGCAATGACACTGCCGTCCACAGTTGCAAAATACAAAGACAAAGTTCTTGTATCTCAGGCAAAAAAACTTTACTCTGAAACAATGAACGGAATTAAATTATATACGGCAAAAAACAATTGTGCAGATGCTAGCTGCTTGTTTGACACAAGCAAAACCACAGATGAAGTAAACAGAGAATTTTTCAAGATTCTGGAAGGCGCAACCTACTGCGAGCAGGGTAATAAAAAAGATGTATGCCAGAAATATATGATACTCTCAAACAAAAAACTTAATAACGGTTACGGGCAAACCGGATATGGCGATAATATGACACAGCCTTTTATCGTATTAAAGACAGGCAGTATTATTAAAATAGTACAGCACAGCCAGTGTATAAGGGAGTATGAATACAATTTAAAAGATGAAAACGGAAACTTTGTTATAGGTGATGATGGACAGCCTGAAAAAGCAACCGGTACAACTGATGGCTGCGCATACCTTTATTTAGATTCAAACGGTCAAAAAGGCCCTAACCAGAAAGGGGCGGATGTATTTACACACACTTTCAAGAGTAATGGAAAAATAAATATAGATTCATTGTTTAAAAAAGTCCTTACTGAGGATAAAGTTGAATATTCGCCTTACCGTATAGGAGTAGAATACTAAATTCAGCCAAGCATTTTAGGACACATTTAAAAAGAGGCGGGGCTGTAAAACATCCCCGCCCGAATGTGTCTATTCAGGACAATTCAAACTCAGAACAATGGATTGTTACAATAAAAAATAAAAATTTACTTTATGAAACATTTTGATTTTTTCGGCATGGTTTATGCTAGATTAAAGAATGTACAGAGATTATACATACAGAGTTTAAGGAGATTTATTAATGTCTGAATATCTGAGCAAAGAAGAGATTAAACAATGGAGAAGCTCATTAGAAAAAATTACGCTGGAAGAATTTGCTGCCAGATTAGGAAAGAAAATAGAGGAGGCTAAACCTACCAACGATTTAATCGACATCGTACTGAAAGGTCAGCCGGTTATGTCAACAGATGAAGAATGGAGGCAGCCTAAAGGAGAAAGAATTAGTACAATTGCACAGAGAGCTTTTGAAAGAGAACAGGAAATCGCACCATCTCCGTTTTCAATTTCAAGATTGAAACTTGAAATTGATGCTGATGTTACGCCGATTAATGCACCTTCCGCAAAACAGCCTAAGAAAAAGACAGAAAAAGCTCCTGTAAAAAAATCTGCGGCTAAAACTTCAACAGCAAAGAGCAAAACTGCCGCAAAAGCCAAAAAGACTCCGTCTAAAGCTGTTGTAAAAGAAGAACAACCGGTAAACAATCTCAGAGAAGAAGTTAGAGTTGTATTCAAAAAAGCATTGACCGACAGAGAACAAAAAGTTTTCGACCATTTTGCAGAACACAAAAACCGGATAGTTTATGCAAAAGACCTTGCGGCTCTGCTTGACCTGCCGAGAGATTATGTTTACAAATACATCAAAAATCTCCGCGCAAAAATTGAAGGCGAAAAACTTCAAAATGCAGACAAAGGCGGATTTATTCTGCACATATAAGCTTGGCGATTATAAAATACAAAAAACAACAAGACCTGATAAAATATCAGGTCTTGTTTTATATATTTAACTACATTGTTATACCTAAAGCTATAAACAACTAGACAGTAACTTATCTTCTCAGAAGCAGATTCATTCCGGCTCTGAAATAGTTTTTAAATTCTTCCTTTGATCTTATACGGAAAAGCATCTTCAAAATATAAGAAGGTCTGAGGTAAAATCTTTTTATGGCTTTTTTATGAAGTTGAAATATACGCTCTTTTGAAAGTTCATGAGTTTTCACCGACGGATAAAAATACGCGCTCGAAAAAGAGGTTTCAGAATTTATAAGATGATGTTCTTTTGCATATTCATAAAATTTAGTTCCCGGAAGCGGAGTTGCTGTATAAAAACTTATAAAATCACTGTCCAATTCTATCGCAAAATCAATCGTATCCTCAACAGTTTCTTCTGTTTCCCACGGAAGCCCGATGACAAAATAATTATAAATCTTTATACCGGCTTTTTTAAATATTTTAACAGTCAATCTTACATCATCGAGTGTAATCCTCTTGCCGATTTTATCAAGCATTTCCTGAGAGCCGCTTTCCACCCCGATACTCACAAGACGACAGCCGGCTTTGTACATCATCATTGCCATTTCTTCATCGGCAGTATCAGCCCTTGTGTTTGCTGACCAGGTTATCTCAAGCCCGCTGTCGATTATCTTCCGGCACAAATCCATTGTCCACTCTTTATCAATATTAAAAATATCTGACCAGAAAAGGAAATTAGTAATACCGTATTTTTCAACACATTCTTTTATTTCTTCGATAATATTTTCCGCAGATCTTTTCCTGACCTTCGCGCCTGAAACAGGTGTTGCAAGGCAGAAAAAGCAATGAAAAGGACACCCTCTGGAAACTTTAATCACTGCCTGAACCTTATTATTATCAGGACGTCTGTAAATATTATTATCTACAAGGTGCCGTGCAGGGAAAGGCAGTACATCGAGATTTTCAATAAACGGACGGGCTCCGGTATATTTAACTCTTAAATCATTACGGTAATACATTCCTAAAATTTTTTCATAAGGCTTGCCCTCAAGAAGTTCACGCAAAGTTTCCTCGGGCTCCCCGAAGAGTATAACGTCCAGATCCTTCTGATAATACATAACCTCAAAAGCAACCGTCAAAAACGCAGCACCTTTTGCTATTGTAATTATGTCCGGACAGATTTCTTTAGCAACAGTCAGAGCGGATAAATCACTTTTAAAAGTCGGGGTTGCAACATTTATCAAAAGATAATCCGGGTTAAAATCACGCAAATCTTCTTCAAAATTTCCGCCGAGGCTGTAGTCTGCAATTTTTGCCTCAAGACCTGCTTTTTCCGCAACAGCAGCCAGATACATCAAATCAGTAGGCGGTAACGGCGGAATTACAAGAAGTTCTTTTGTAGGCTGCTGACATCTATCCTCCCTGTTCATAACAGGCGATGGCGGATAAATCAGTAAAATTCTCTTTTTCTTCTGCTGTTCGTTATTTTCGTCCACTTTTTAAACCTTTTCTTTAACTGAATTTGCAACTAAAGCGGCAACGGCAAGGCAGGCTGCCCCGATATAGAAAGAATATTCCCAGTGGTAATTTATACATCCGCCCGGCATTAAGAATACACACTTTGAAATTACCCACGCAACAATTGTGCAGACAAATACCTGCGGGCCTGCAATAAATATATTAAAAATACCCATCACAGATCCCTCGGTACCTTTTTTAATATACTGTGACAGCATTGCAAAAGGCAGCGCACAAATACTAGCCCAGCCTATACCGGCAACCCCCATCATTGTTGCAACAATGAGTTTGTCGCTGCTCATAGCCATTCCAAGATATGCAAGTATCATTGTTATTAAAGAGATTATATGAACTTTCTTATTGCCGAATTTTGCAGACAAAATGCCGATAGGAATAGCTACCAGAAAGCAAACAAGATTAAATATTGCAAAACAAATTGAGGAGAAGTTTGTGCCCGCAAAAGTTGCATCCTCAAAAGCAGCGGTCATATCTTCCGCGGCAGCACTAAGGTCTGGAACTCCGAAAACAGTGTGAACCGAATACTGTGTAAAAAATATCATCATACACATAGTACCTATCCAGGTAAAAAACTGCATAACACAAATTTTTGAAACTTCCGGCGAAAGCGCAAAAAAGTTTTTCAAAGCATCATAAAATGTATCCTCTCTGAGTTCGGCAGAGGCAACATCCTTTATAATTTCTTTTTTCGGCTGCTGGTGCTCCTGAATAGTAATACATGTCCAGAGCATTCCGAGAGTAAACGCAAGCGCCGCCATAATAAACTGTGCATCAATAGACATCTGATAATTGCAAAAGTATTTCAAAAACGGAGCGGTACCTGCCGCAACAACAGACCCCAAACCAATAGCAAGACTTATGTAAGAGTTTGCAAGAGAATGCTGCTCCGGAGGCACAACATCCGGAACCAGTGCTCTATAAGGACCCTGCGCAACATTTACGCAGGCATCAATAATCCATATCATTATTGCAGCAATAAACAAGGCTGTCCATGCCGGGAAATTAATCCCTGTAAGATTATGAAGAATATTTGCAACGCCTTCTGAATTAGGGAAAATCCAGAGCGCCACTGCTGCAAGCAAAGCCCCGCCAAGAAGATACGGACGGCGTCTGCCGAATGGCGAAATAGTTTTATCGCTTAATGCTCCGACAAGCGGCTGTACTACCATACCGGTAAAAGGCCCCGCAAGCCAGATAAGCCCGTATAAAAACGGAGAAGCCCCCAGCCCTTCAGTCACAGGGCCCGAGAGAATAATTCGCATCTGCCACGCAAACTGCAACCCGAAAAATCCGAGGCAAAAGTTCAAAAACTGTGCTGTTGTAAATCTTTTCAAATTGTTATTTTCTTCCATTGGACATTCCCCAAATAAACTCAGTGCCTTATAAAGATACAACGAACAATACCCGTAGTCAATAAAAATTTTCCGGAATTTATGACAAAAATTCCGGTTCGCTTCGTAAAAACATGCTCTGCAGGGCTGTATTTGAGTACATTGTGTAAACTATCGCATAAATTCAAAATATCAGCATGTAAACCGCAATTCACAGTTCTAAAAACCTGATTATTTAGCGATGTTTTCAGTATTGAAACTGCTAACCTGTCATCTCACCCTGTCAAAACTATTTTCTTTTTACGGCAGCGTCTATAAGCCCTTTAAAAAGCGGATGCGGCCTTTCCGGACGTGATTTAAACTCAGGATGGAACTGGGATGCCACAAACCAGTCAAGTTTCGGGAGTTCTACTATTTCCGCAAGCATTCCGTCAGGCGACATGCCGGAAAACACAAGTCCTGCCTCTTCAATCTGTTTTAAATACTCATTGTTAACTTCATATCTGTGGCGGTGACGCTCAGAGATTTTATCTTTCCCGTAAGCTTTCTGGGCTTTTGAACCTTTTTTCAAAACACAATCATAAGCGCCTAATCGAATTGTTCCGCCATATCCGTGAACATTTTTCTGCTCCAGCATTAAATCAATTACCGGATGCTGTGCGTTTTCATCAAATTCTTTTGAATTTGCATCCTTAATTCCTGCAACATTTCTTGCATATTCAATAACAGCACACTGCATGCCAAGACACAAGCCCAAAAACGGAACATTATGTTCTCTTGCATAACGGATTACGTTAAGTTTTCCCTCAATTCCACGAACACCGAACCCTCCCGGAACTACAACCGCCTGAACATCTTTCATCAACTCTTTGCATGACTGATAATCAAGACATTCCTCAGAGTTAATCCATTTTATCTCAACCTTAACATCGTCAGCATATCCTGCGTGTTTTAGAGCTTCCACAACAGATATGTAAGCATCAGAAAGCTTTGTATATTTACCGGCAATAGCAACCCTGATAGAACCTTTCGGATTTTTAATGTTTTCAACAAGCTTAACCCAGCTGCTTAAATCCGCCTTTTTATTTTCCATTCTGAGCATATCGAGGACGACTCCTGCAAGATTTTGTTCTTCAAGCGCAAGAGGAACCTCATAAATACTTTTCATATCCCTGCACTCGATAACAGCGTCTTTCGGAACGGAACAGAAAAGCGCTAATTTTTCTTTTTCAGTTTTAGGAATAGGTTTTGTTGTACGGCAGACAAGAATTTCCGGCTGGATACCGTAGCTTCTCAGAACCTGAACACTATGCTGAGACGGTTTTGTTTTTAATTCGCCCGATGTCGGCAGGTAAGGAAGAAGTGTTGTGTGGATGGAAATTGCATTTCCTATACCGGCTTCTGTCTTAAACTGTCTGATGGATTCTATAAACGGCAAACTTTCAATATCGCCTATGGTGCCGCCGATTTCTATTATCTGAAAATCGGGTTTAAACTGTTTTGAAGCACCCGCAATTCTTGATTTAATCTCGTTTGTAATATGCGGGATAACCTGAACAGTTGCCCCAAGATAATCCCCGCGACGTTCCTTTTCTATAACGGTCTGATAAACGCTTCCGGAGGTTACGTTATTGTATTTGCCGAGATTAGTATCTGTGAATCTTTCGTAGTGACCGAGGTCTAAATCAGTTTCCGCACCATCATCGGTTACAAAAACTTCACCGTGCTGGAAAGGACTCATTGTGCCGGGATCAACATTTATATACGGATCAAATTTCTGATTAATTACAGAATATCCTCTTGATCTCAAAAGTCGTCCTAGAGAGGCTGCAATAATACCTTTACCGAGAGAACTAACTACACCGCCTGTTATAAAAATATACTTTGTCATATCTAACCCCGATCTATTCTAATTCACGTTTAACGAAGAACTCCCGCAGAATTTGCGGGAGAAAAAATTTAATTAATTTTAGGAACTTTAAAAAAGCCGTCCTCAGCCTCAGGTGCGTTAGCCATTAATTCTTCTTTTGTATATTCATAAACAACTTTGTCATCACGCATAACGTTCACAAAATCAATCACCTGAGTCATAGGCTTAACCGAGGAAGTGTCAACCTCGTTCATCTGGTCAACATACTTCAAAACATCACCCAGTTGTTTTGTATACAGCTCCTTTTCATCTTCTGTAAGCTCTAATCTTGCTAACTTTGCAACATGTTCTACATCTTTTATGCTAATCATAATCTAATACTCCAAACCTTCATTCTATTCTAAAACTATATCACAAAAATTTTTCCGGCAATGAAAATATTAATTAAATTTAAGTATTTTTACACAAAACCTCTATTGTGCTATAATTTGAATGTAGGATTGGAGATTTTTTTGAAAGGTAAAACAAAACAAAATAAAGATATAGATACTCTGCTATCCTCTTATAAAGAATGCACTGACGAAAAGAAAAAGCGTATGCTGCATTTGAGTATAGTTGAAAAATCCATGGATCTTGTAAAAAGTATTGCCATATCCATTGCTATGCAGTCAGGGGTGTCACATGAAGATTTAATACAGGTCGGCTCTCTCGGACTTGTAAAAGCAATTGAGTTTTATAAACCTGATATGAACACCAGATTTACCACGTACGCAACCTATTTTATTAAAGGCGAAATCCGCCACTACCTGAGGGACAAAGCTTCCTTGATAAAAACCCCGCGGGAAATTCAGGAACTGCTTTTCAAGGTTCATTCAGCAAAGAAAAAACTTAAAAATATGGGGATTGAAGATCCTTCCATAGAACAGATTGCGGACTATCTTAATTTATCTGCTGAAAAGATTAAAGAGGTTTCAGACATTGAACTTTGCAAAAATACTGTTTCACTCGACCAGACTGTAACAAGTGATAACGATGACACTTTTTTGATAGATAAAATTCCGTCGGAAGATTATCAGGAATTTTTGAACTCTTACGAAAACAGAATTATGCTGGCCAGCACAATAGAAAAACTTCCGCCGGACTTGAAAGAAGTTATTGAACTGAGTTTTTATGAAGATTTAAACCAGCGTGAAATATCAGAGAGAATGAACATGTCGCAGATGCAGGTTTCAAGACGGATTAAAAAAGCTTTAAATAAGATGTATGAAATGATAAAACATAACGAGAATTGAGGGAGAATATGCCTGTTTCATTAATTGTACTTATACTGTTTATATTTGCATTTGGAGCAATTATAGGCAGCTTTTTAAATGTTGTTATATTAAGAGCATTCAGCGGAGAATCCATTGTTCTTCCGCCTTCAAAATGTCCGAAGTGCCACAACAAATTAAAATGGTGGCATAATATACCGGTACTTTCATTTTTACTTTTAGGCGGCAAATGCTGGTTTTGCAAAGAAAAAATTAGTTTCCAGTACCCGATTGTGGAATTCATTACGGGTGTAATATTTGTTGCAATATTTTTTAAATACGGAACAAGAGTTGACGCATTTTTTGCGGCAGCAATTGCATCAATGCTGATTGTAATGTCGGTCACAGATATAAAAGAACGGGTTGTATTTGATGTGCACACATATATTCTTGCCGGACTCGGAATAGTTTATGGAATATATCTTACCGTGCTGCAAATAATCAATGCACACAACTCGCTTTTCGGATTTTCCATAACACCTGAATGGCTTTTGAACAATCCGCTTACATCTTCTGTACTCGGGATGATTGCAGCAGCATTAATTATGGAAATTGCGTCAAGAGCAGGTTATCTTATAGCGGGAACACGAGCCTTCGGAGAGGGCGATACATTTATTGCAGCAGGCTTAGGCGCCGTATTCGGATTGATTGATGTTTTAATTATTCTTGCACTCAGTGTTGGAATTCAACTTTTATTTACGCTGCCGGTATTTATGAAAAAACTGATTATAAAAAAAGAATATTCAGTTTTAATTTCATTAATTGCATTCTTTGCTTATGCCGGAATTTTTTATTTTTCACAACACAGTATTGAAAATTTTATAATCCTTGTAATTGCGGCAGTGGTACTTTGTATTCTTGGAATTTTTGCCTGCTGGAAGGTTATTCAGGGTTTAAAAAATCCTGATGAATTTACGTATCTTCCGTTCGGGCCGGCGCTTGCTTTAGCGGGATTGATAATGCTTTTAATATAATTTCTTCCGCTTCTTTTAAAAATTAAATAATAACAAAGAACCTTCAAAAATTTTTGAAGGTTCTTCACAGTTTCTTAAATTAACTAATTACTTACACAGCACACATATTGTTTTCAGAAACTTCTGAAGTTACGCTGCAGAAATTAAAACCGCTAACATTGCCCTGAGAGTAAACAGTACCATCTATATCAATATAATTGCACTGTCTGATGGTTGATAACGGAAGATTTCTTGCTGTTTTAGCGTCAACAATAAGAGTGTTAACTGTAACATCTTTAGGGAACTGTTCAAGTTTAGTGCTTCTGATGTTCAAAGTGTTAGCTCTTAAATCTGTGTTTAATTTTGTGATGTTGCTCTTTTCAATAGTTAAGCTGTCTGTGTAGATGTGAGCAGGTAATTTTTTAACTTTTGTACCTGTCATAATAACAGTTTGAGCATCGATAGGATTTTCGATATTTTTAATATCTGCACCTGTCATGTTCAAAGTTCCGCTAACCCAGCCGATAACTAATTTGTCAATAACACATTTTGTCAAATTCAAACTGCCGTCAACATGGTCAAGTTCCAATTTTTTGATTGTGCAGCCGGACAAATCTAAATCTCCGCCGTTGTAATTGCTAATAATCTGTTCGTAATCTTTTTTCATAGGACCTCCTTGGTTTTGTATAGAAAACAATATAAATAAATTTATTTTAAATAACATCCACTAAATAATGGTTTTTTTGTTAAATTGAGAGAATTTTTAAAGTTTCTTTCAATATATCTTCCGCAGAAGAATTTTCTTTCAAATTTACAGCGGCTTTTGACATTGCGTTTTTAATTTCATCGCGTTCGTAACCCAGCGACAGCAGGACTGTCTGGGCATCATCAACAGCCTGAGAATTTTGAATTTTTACTGATTTAATTTCTATAGGTTCTGACTGTTTAAAGTTCATTAATTTATCTTTTAATTCAAGAATAATTTTTTGCGCAAGCTTCGGCCCGACACCTTTTGCTCTTGTTAATTCTTTATAGTCACCCCCAATCACAAAACCGATAAGTTCGGACGATTGAAATTCGTCAAGAAGCGTAAGCGCCATCTTGCTTCCTACACCTGAAACAGACGTTAAAATATTAAAAATATCCCTGTCCTCTTTGTGCAAAAATCCGCAAAGACTCATTTTGTCTTCTCTGTGAATTAAAACCGTATAAATTTTTACCATGTCGCCGCACTGTCCGAACTCTGAAAAATCACGTGCGGAGGTTTCTGCAAGATAGCCGATACCGCCGGCTTCTACCGTAATGGAGCACCCTCTTGAAGTACAAGTTTTTGAAGATAAAATACCTTTAATATAGTCGTACATTTTTCAAAAATTTCCTTTATTTTTTCAATAAATTTTTTATTTCGTTAACAGATCTTTCAAGTTCACGATTAGTTTTTAAATCATTTTTAATTTTTTCGTAAGAATAGAGCATGGTCGTGTGTTTTTTATTAAAAAATTCAGCAATATTTTCAAAACTTTTTTCGGTAATTTCTCTTGAAAGATAAACCGCCACATGTCTTGCACCGGAGATTTTCTGGCTGCGTGATGAACTTAGAAAATCAGATACGGTTACGCCGAAATAATCAGCAGAGGCACGCGCAACATCTTCTATTGTAATTTCTTTTTTTACATCCTCGCAGTGAAGAACTTTTTTAGCAAGTTCAAGTGTAACTTCAACCTGTTCAATATCTGCGTAAGCACTAACCTTATTAAATGCGCCCTCAAGTTCTCTTACATTATTTACAAAATTATTTGCAATATATTCAAAAACACTAAAATCCGCATGCAACGAAATTTGTTCTGCAAGATTTTTCAAAATTGCAACTCTTGTTTCAAAATCCGGCGGGGTAATATCAACTACAAGCCCCATCTCAAAACGGGTTCGCATTCTGTCAGGAAGTGTCGGAATATCTTTTGGAAGCCTGTCCGAGGTTATTACAATCTGTTTATTTTTATTCAAAAGGCTGTCGAAAGTGTGAAAAATTTCTTCCATGGTTCGTGTCTTTGATTCCAGAAACTGAATATCATCAATCAAAAGCACATCAATATTTCTGTATTTTTCGCGAAACTTATCCATCCTTCCGTTTCTGTCTCCGCCCTGCTGAAGATTTTTGATAAGTTCATTCATATATTCTTCTGTTTTAATATATCTTACGCGTAATTTTGGTTTATTGAAAATAATATAGTGACCGATTGCCTGCATAAGATGGGTTTTGCCGAGGCCTGAAGCTCCGTAGATAAAAAGCGGATTATATTTTTTTGCAGGATTTTGCGCAACAGAATATGCAACGGCATGTGCAAACCTGCTGTTTTCTCCTACAACAAAATTTTCAAATTTATATTTCAAATTCAGGTTGGAAAAAGACTGCATCTGCGCAAGATTATCCATGACCTTTGTTTCTGTATTCTCAACAGGAATAATTGAACGCGGCTTTGCACTTTCTTTTTTCTTTGCCTTTTCGTATTTTTTTGCTAAATCATCATCATAATTTATGGTAATTTCAACTTCTTTTCCGAGAACTTTTTTAAATGCTTCATTAATTTTGTTAAAATAATTCTGGCGGACAATCTGCACGGCCATAGCATGGACTGTTAAGATAGAAAACGTATCATTATCAAATCCTGAAGCCTCCATTGAATCAATCCAGGTATAATAAGCATGGTCGGGGATAGTTGTCCTTAATTCCGCTTTTACATCACTCCAGATTTTTTTAACTTCCAAAATATCCATAAGAATATTTTACTATAAAAACGAATTATAAATTTTAATCCGGCTGCAATTTTACAATATTAAATAAAAATTTTATATAAAACAATCGCGCATGAAACACTAAGATTTAAGGATTCAACATTACTTTTCATTTCTATTTTTACATGCTCTGTTGAAAATTTAATAAGTTCATCACTCAGACCATCCGCTTCCGAGCCGAACATTACAAGGCATTTTTTTGAAGGTTTTAAATCCCTTAAAAACTTTTCTGCGCGCGGTAAAGTTGCAATCCGCTGAAAATCTTCGAAAAATTTTAAATCATCAATATTTTTAAAATTATATACAGGAATTTTCCACAGATTTCCGACAGAAGCACGAACGCATTTCGGATTATACATGTCCGCGCAATCCCCGTATAAAATAACAGCGTCAACACCGAACGCGGCAGAGGTTCGCAAAATTGTTCCAAGATTTCCAAGATCTTTTACATTTTCCAGAAGAACAACTTTTTTTGCGGCTTTTAAAATATTGTTGCTGTAATGTTTTTTATAAGCAACAGCAACCGCATCCGGAGCGCTTTCTGTTGTTGAAATTTTTTCTATAACTGCTTCTGTTGTTAAAATAATTTTATCTTTTAAGAAGGAATACGAACTTTCTCGTCCGAAAATTACAAACACTTTTTCAATTTTTAGCCCTGCATAAAAAGCTTCCTGAATTGCTTTAAAACCTTCCAGCAGAAATTTATCTTCACTGTCACGGTATTTTTTTTGCTGAAGCCTCACGGCATCTTTTACCTGATCATTATTTACGCTTGTAATATCCATTTTTATTTAACCTCAAATTCGGAAAGCCATTTCTTTTCCTGCGCAGTCAGCAACCCAAAATCAATCAGTTTTTTCTCATAATTCATATTGACAAAAGAATTTATTTTTCCGTCTTTAAAATAGCAGGAATTTTCGAGTCTTACACCGAAATAATTTTTGTCGTAAAGCCCTGGTTCTATTGAAAAACACATCCCTTCTTTAAGTTCAGTTTTTGCAATTTCATTTTTAGATAAACTAGGCGGATATTCGTGCACGCTGACCCCGATACCGTGACCCAAACCGTGATTAAAAACGAAATTTTCAACCTGATTTTTTGCAAAAATTTCACGCGCTAAATTATCAATTTCAAATCCGTTTTTCGGATTTTTGTAATTAAAACAATTTAAAAAAGTTTTCAGAACAATTGTATAGATTTTTTTGTGCAAATCCGACGGATTTCCTTTAACAAAAACCCGCGTAATATCAGTTGCAAGCCCGCCTTCATAATACGCGCCACAGTCAATCAGAACAAGCGAACCGTCTTTTACAATTTCATCTTTTAAACATTTTGAATAATGTGCAAGCGCTGAATTTTTATCTTTCGCCACAATTGATTTAAAGCTTAAGCTTTTTGCACCGAATTTTATAAAAAATTCCTCAAGTTTTTGCGCAATATCAAACTCAGAAATATTATCATTGTTTTCAATAAAGTCACGAACTGCACTCACTGCCATATCAGTTTTTTTGAACGCATCTTTGTAATGTTCAAGTTCAGTATCAGTTTTTATTGCTTTCATTTTTTGAACAGGACTCTGTTCGACCGCCTCCGCACGGTTTCCGGCAAGTAAAAAATCATGGGCATTAACAGAAGATTTATCGAGAAAAATTTTACCCTTAACCGCAGATAATTCTGCCTCAAAATCCTTCATTTTTTCTCTTGTAAAAAGGCTTGCTCTATCCTGATAAACAATAGCTTTGGCAATAATTTTACTCGAATAAGGTTTTGAAAAATCTCGTTTATTAAAAAGATAAGAAACTTCTTCCAGATTTGTTAAAAGAAACGCGTCATTTTTCTGTAAATTCTTTGAAATTTCCGCAAGTTTTTTACTCACACTCATGCCTGTATATTTTTCATCAACATCAACTATTTCGTCTTTTTGCTGCGGAACATTTTTCAATACAAAATCAAAATCAAAAAGTTTAACATCAAAAAATTTTTGCAGACTTTCAACACGTTTTTGAGAATTTTTCTTGGAATTCAGCCCGAGTTTTGCATTTTTTGAAAAAAGTTTCTGCATAGCATCAAACATTGTTTCACCGGTTTGAAGCTTAACGACGGTAACAATATTTTTATCAACTTCCATATCTGCCTGAATGTGATACCTTCCGTCAACAAACAAAAACACACGATCCAAAGTAACAACAGCATCACCGACAGAGCCGGAAAATCCTGTCAGTACAAATCGTGAATTTTCTTCAAGTGAATTATACTCCACCAGAAATTCGCTGGTGGAGTTGATAAGCAAACAGTCTAAATTTTCAACGCGCATAAATTTGCGCAGGTTATCCAGAAGTTCCATAGTTATTTTTTATCGGTAACAAGAATTAAGTGCCAGCCGAACTGTGTCTGTACAGGCTTTGAAACAACACCAGGTTCAAGCTCAAATGCAGCATCTTCAAACGGCTTAACCATCATTCCCCTTCCGAAATATCCTAAATCACCGCCCCTGCTGCCTGACGGACATAAAGAAACTTCTTCTGCCACAGTAGCAAAATCTTTACCGGAATTGATTTCATCATACAATTTATTGGCTTCTTCCTCTGTTTTCACGAGAATATGACTTGCTCTGACTTCATTTGTCATGGTAATACTCCTATATTAACTAACAACTTTAATTATAGCAAAAATCCGGAGTTCTGTAAATAATTACTGAATAAAGAAAAAAGACCTGCCGTTACGCTTCCGGCAAGCCCCAGTATATCAAACGTGAAAACCATTGATATATAAAATTGTACATAGTTTCTTAAGGAATAAGTCTACTGTATTTTAAACCAAACCCGCTCTAAGAAAAAATCTTGTCGCAACCCCGAAATAAGTGCCTGGATACAATAGACTTACATTATTACTATAACGTTTTTTCAAGCATTTTTCACCCTCCCCGAGGATAAATTTTACATCATCTGCTAACATTATGTGATTAATTCTTTAGAGTGAGAGAAAAGGGAGTTATATACAAGTTTACACTAAACAATATCGAAATTGTCACCCCTGAAATAAATTCAGGGCAGGCTCTGAATTCGTTTGCCTTCTTTTGCCGAAACTTGTTTTCGTGCAAAATGGCTCCTGGCGACAGGGTCTCATTAGTTAGAGATGCTGCACTTCGTTAGGACAGGCTCACTCAAAAATTTTAAGATCCTGAAATAAATTCAGGATGACAAAATTTTTGGTTCGCTTTGTCAAACAAGTTCAGCATGACAGTATTACGCATATTTAGTGGAAACTTGTATATAATTCCCAGAGAAAAACACTTGCAATAAATTTATTTTTATATTAGAGTAAATAGGTATCAGGCGTATAGGTCTGACAAAAATCTAAAAACCTTTGCGGAAGTAGCTCAGTTGCTATAGTGGAGCCGGAGGCGTAACGTAGTTCATAATTCGCTCTACCAACTGAGAAATAACCGCCACAATTGAATAATCTTTGCGGAAGTAGCTCAGTTGCCCAGTGGAGCCGGAGGCGTAACATAGTTCATAATTCGCTCTACCAACTGAGAGATAACCGCCGCAATTTAATAATCCTTGCGGAAGTAGCTCAGTTGCCATAGTGGAGCCGGAGGCGTAACGTAGTTCATAATTCGCTCTACCAACTGAGAAATAACCGCCACAATTAAATAAATCCTTGCGGAAGTAGCTCAGTTGGTAGAGCTTCTGCCTTCCAAGCAGAATGTCGCGAGTTCGAGTCTCGTCTTCCGCTAATAAAAAAGACTCATCTAAAGATGGGTCTTTTTTATTAGTCGTCTGTTTATTCAAGAAGCTTTGTGGTCAACAACACAATCATATCTGCTTGCCGCTTGATTTGTAATAATCTCTGTTCTATAATACTCCTAACTTGAAGCCTCAGCGGTTTACCGGAATCAAAACTTTAGGGATATATTATGATAGACACAATTATTAATTATGCGGAAAAAATTCAAAAAGTGCTTGACAGCATACATTTCGGGCTTATTGCGGAAGTAGTTATTAATATAATTATTCTTGCTGTACTTTTTAAAGTAGTTGATATTTTTGAAAATAATTTAAAGAAAAAATTTTCTGAAAACAAATCTTCTCAGGTAATAAAGTTTATCCCTATACTGACAAGGCTTTTAAAATTTATAATATTTTTTATACTAATTGCGGCGTTATTGCAAAATCACGGATATTCCATATCATCATTGATTGCAGGGTTCGGGATAACCGGTCTGGCTGTAGGTTTTGCGGCAAATGCTACTATTGCAAACATTTTCGGAAGCATTGCGGTATTTACCGATAAAGCTTACGAGGTCGGTGATTACATAAAAATCGGAACAATGGAAGGTACTGTTGAAGATATTAACCTCCGCTCCACAAAAATAAGAACGTTAGATAATGCGCTTACCATAATTCCGAATAGCAATATTGCAAACGGGGATATTGTAAACGTTACCAGAGCGCATAAAAGAAGAATTTTTGAAACTGTGGGCGTAACATATGATACAAGCGATGAAAAACTCCATCGCGCAATTGAAATTATTGAAGAAATTTTAAGCAAAAACAGTGAAATCTACGGGGATTATGTTGTATATCTTGATACTCTCGCAGACAGTTCTATCAACATTAAAATTAATGCTTATGTAAAAACAAATAATTACGTTAAATATTTGAAAATAAAAGAGCAGGTTCTTCTGGAAGTAATAAGACGATTCAGGGAAGATGGTATTGATTTTGCATTCCCGTCAAGAACCTTATATATGGCAAAATGAAGATTAAAATAATAGCGCTTGGCAAAATTAAGGAAAAATTTTTAAAGGAAGGAATTGACGAATTTTTAAAACGTCTGACGCCTTATGCAGCAGTGGAGGTTATAGAGCTTTCGCCTGTGGAGATTAAGGATGAGCACTTAATAGAGCGTGCTTTGGATGAAGAAGGAGAGAAAATTTTATCATATATAAAGCCGCAATCTTACGTGATAACAATGGAGATTAAGGGGAAGGAACTGTCGTCGGAAGAATTTGCTGAAAAGATTGTTGAACTTACAAACGACGGACAGGGCGAAATCGTTTTTGTAATAGGTTCTTCCTGCGGGATTTCAAAAAATGTAAGCGCGCGCGCGAATTTTAAAATGAGTATGTCAAAGATGACGTTTCTGCACCAGTTTGCACGGTTAATCCTGATTGAACAGATATATAGAGCCTTTAAGATTATCAAAGGCGAAACCTATCATAAGTAGGCTTTTTGGATTTATATACCAGCCTTCACTGTATCAGCTAAATATTATCTGCTGAACTCGTTTGACAAAGCGAGCCAGAAATTTTGTCATCCTGAATTTATTTCAGGATCTTAAAATTTTTGAGTAAGCCTGTCCTTATTAAGTACGGCATCTCTTACATTATGAGACCCTGAAACAAGTTCAGGGTGACATAACAGAGAGTTATAAATTTCGACCGGTTCCCTCTTGCGTTACTCAAAAAAACTGTTATAATACGGTTATGGAAATTCATAAAATTACCACAAACAAAGTAAATCAGAACTATCTTCCGTCAAAAAAAGAAGATACAAAGCTTCTGACAACAATAGATAACGACAGAAGCGAAGTTTTAATGAAGGAGCTTGACAAAATGGCAGGAAATAATATAGCGTTCAAAGGAAATTTTGAACTTAACCTTTCAAAAGAAGAACTTGAAAAGAGAACTCATAAAGATTATTTAATAACAAAAAAGATGTTAAAAGCGGACGCACCTGAGTATTTAGCGCTTGCGGAAGGCGACAGGGAAACGCTTAAGCATCTTGTAAAAGCCGCATATATTTTAGAAAAAATTAATATGCAGCTTGACAACCCGCACAACTTAGAATTTAAAGAATATCTTGACAAAGAAATCGAAAAAGGCAACAAAAATGCCGAAATGACAAAGGTTCTTTTTGATGCGCAAAAGGGGATTAACGCGATAGATTCAATGTCAGATAAAATCCACCTTGCAAAAGGTCATACAGACCTTCCGGGAAAAGGCGTCTATCCGGAAGATTTGACAAAAGAAGAGTTTCATCAAATATTAACCAAAATGCTGAATGAAGGCAAAGACGAAGAAGTTAAAAAAATCCTCACCCAGCGCTCAGTTGTCGAACGCAAAGGGGATGAACTTGTCGGAATTGATTATATAGATAAATTTAAAGATGATTTTGCAAAAATGGCAGATGAAATTGATAAAGCGGCTGAAACTTCCACAAATGCAGATTTTACAGAGTACCTGAAACTTCAGGCAAAAGCCCTGAGAACGGCAGATCCAATGCTTGATGCGGAAGCCGACAAAAAATGGGCAACCCTGCAGAATACCCCGCTGGAATTTACGATTACGAGAGAAAATTACGAAGATGAAATGACAGGCACTATTGTAGAAAATAAAGAACTCAGCAAAATGCTTGAAGAACGAGGGATTACGCCTATCCCGAAAGATTTTCTCGGCGGCAGAGTCGGAATTGTGAATAAAAAAGGCACTGATGCCCTGATGGCGATAAAAAAATACCTTCCGACCCTGGCTGATAATATGCCTTATAAGGATGAATACGAACAGAATATTTCGACAAAAGGCGACGCAAAGCAGACAATGGTAGACGTTGACCTTGTAGCCGTTACCGGAAACGTCGGCGAATACAGAGGCGGCATAACTTTAGCGGAAAATCTTCCGAACGACGACAAATTATCCTTGAAAATCGGCGGCGGCAGACGTAACGTTTACCACAGACAAATAAGATTCATAAGCGATAAAGCTAAATTGCAGGAAAGGTTAGACGCAATCCTTGATAAAGACCAGCAGAAGTATTATCTGGATGAAGCTGACCACTGGTTCACAATCGGTCACGAAAACGCACACTCCCTCGGGCCTAAAAAAGCCGGTGAGTCACTTGGCAAATACAGAAACATCATTGAAGAAAACAAAGCCGATATGGGCTCACTTGCGTTTGTGGATTTGTTGACGGAACTCGGTATGTATACGCCGGAACAGCGCAAACAAATTATCGTGACAACTGTTACTGATAATTTCCTTAAATCAAAACCAACGCTTTCTCAGGCGCACAGAGTAAGAACCGTTATGCAAAATAAATATTTTGCGGAACGCGGCGCGTATGATATTACACCGGACGGAAAAATCCACGTCAATATAGATAAAGTCGTTCCTATTGCAAAAGAAATGCTTGCGGAAATCGTGAGAATTCAAATTGACGGAGACTTTGACAAAGCTGAAAAATACGTCAAAGATAACTTTGTCTGGACTGACAATATGGAGCTTATAGCGCAGAAACTCCAGAAAGTTAACAAAACTCTCAACGGCAGAACAGAATCCGAACTCGCGGAAAAACTTCTGGCTGAATAAAATATGTACCCGAAGGCCGGTCATATAAATGGCGGTATTAATAAAGGAGAGATGATGAACAAAAGATTATATCTGTATTTGCAGGAACATCCGAAACAGAAAATATTTACGGCTGCTATGCTTGCATACTGCGTTGGCTTAATTTTTCTGCTTTGCCCGTCGGAAGAACGTTTAACAGGAGTAATAATTGCTGTATCCTTTATTATACTTGTACTGGTAATAAGAAGCCTTGTTCTGCTATATTCAAGAAAAAAATCCCCTTACAGATTGCTGGAACTGGATGATAAAAATTTAACTCTTATTGATATTAATAGTGTTGCAACCAAGCTGAACTGGCATGATATAAAAACTATTGCTATAAATTTTGATGGCGGAATTCATCCTGAAATGCGGAGATTTCCTGAAGTTCAAATAAATATAACCTCAAACGGACAATCTGTTAATTTTTACAGTTTTGTTCCTCTTTCTGCCTTTGAACTTGTAAAAGCTGCAATATCAAAAAATGTTCAAATAATCTATAATACCTCAGATACACAAAAATATTTTGAAAAAATGGTTAACAAACTGGCAATTTCCGAAACAAAAAATCCTTTATATAAATAACAGGGGATTTTTACAGGAGGAAAATTATGCCGGTACCGGGATTACAGGGAAGCACATCCCTCAGCACTTATCAGAACTTTGACGGAACGAATTTAACAATAGGCGGGGTTGAAGAAAAAGCAAAATCACAGAGGGGCTCAGCCGCAGCTTTTTTAGGCATCGGAACTGATTTTAATAAAGAGGCAATGGCTGTTCTGGATTTTAAAGGAACACTAAATTACGACAAAAACGGTATTATTAACCAGAACCTGCGTGTGAGAAATACTGTGGGAACCAGAAACAGCGCTACACAAATAAGATATTCTCCGTTGAGCGTAAATGTTCCGGTAGGCAAAAACACAAGCCTGTATGCAAACCCGCATTATGTCGGAAAATACAATTACAAAACCCAAAAGTGGACAAACAGTGCCGGAGTATTTGCAGGCATCACGCAGAAGCTTTCTCCGAAAACGTCGCTTTCTCTTGAGGTTCAGCGGTACAACCTGCAGAACCTTAAGGACAACTCCGGCAAAAACTGGGGCGTCAACGCTATTATCAGCTGGGATTTATAAACGGACAAAGTCCGGCACAATCCCGTTTACAAGATTGGCAAGACTTTACAATGTCCGTTTCGGGTGAATGAGCGGGAAATACAAACTTAAAACTTCAACGGATAATCATCAGGAATTTTCCAGCCGTTTTGCTGGATTAAAGCTGTACAATAAGCCCGCTCTGTTGATACATCCTTCCTGCACCCGATTGAACTGTCGTCCTTAAGCATTTCAACAGTACCATCCCAGTTATATTTATACGGTTCTACACCCTTTTTATAGTGATGTTTAGCCGCAGCAGTGCTAAGATATGGACCAAAGAAAAATGTAAAATACTTTATGCCCGAAATTTCTTTAGGATTTTTATACTTCCCGCTTTCTTCATCCCTTTCAAAATCAACAAAATCTTTTGCTTCAGGCCAGAAGTGAAAACTGGCAGCACTTATTAAACATAAACTTCCATCAGGGAAATATACCATTACTCTGGCAGAAGCTTCATTTATCTTCAAACTAGAATATTTTAAATACGGTTTTAAATATTTTTCAAACCAGATATTCGGAGCAATCTGACCTTTCTCGGCATTTTCCTCAGGGTCTTTATTTCCAAGCTGCTCCCAGTATTCTTTCGGCCCGTTGTCTTTTTCCGACATCTGAACTGCCTGATTCATAACCGTATAAAATTTAGCAAGACGGGTTTCAGCAACTTTTTTACGATAATGAGAGGTAACATTCGGTATAGTCAAAGCTGCGACCACACCGATAATTCCAAGGGTAATGAGGACTTCTGCCAACGTAAAAGCTGCCTTTCTGGAAGTGAAGGGTGAAGAGTGAGGGGGGAAGGGAACCGCGGCGAAGTTGAACGGGTGAAAAGTTGAATGGTTGAAAGGTTCATCTTTTGATATGTCATTCTGAAACATTAATCGTTGAGGCTCACATGAGTTGCCGCTGTTCAGAATCTCTTTGTTTTG
>CASFGU010000060.1 GCA_949294395.1 uncultured bacterium | reverse complement strand
TTATAAGTCTCCAAATGTAGTCGGTGTTTCAAAGAAGTTGATGTTCAGCAACTCTGAATCTATATCAGAAAGAGTTCTTTTCGGAGCGGATTTTCTCAAATCATCCATATCTGTCATCAAGTCAACTTCGGCACCGTCTTTTTTCGCTACCGTAATATCAAGACCTATTGACTGTAATTCTCTTACAAGTACCTTGAAGGATTCAGGGATACCAGGTCTTGGAATATTATCACCTTTTACGATTGCTTCGTAAGCTCTGTTACGTCCGTTTACATCATCGGATTTGATTGTTAACATTTCCTGCAATGTGTAAGCCGCACCGTAAGCTTCCAGAGCCCAAACTTCCATCTCGCCGAATCTCTGTCCGCCGAACTGGGCTTTACCGCCTAAAGGCTGTTGTGTAACTAATGAGTAAGGACCTGTACTTCTTGCGTGAATTTTATCATCAACAAGGTGAACAAGTTTCAGAATATATGAAAGACCTACAGCAACAGGTTCATCAAACGGTTCACCTGTTCTTCCGTCAATCAATCTTACCTTACCGTCTTCTGTAACCCAATCGCAGCCACTTTCTTTAATACCTTTAATTAATTCAGCTTTTGTTGCAATTTCGGATTTGTTGTCGCCGTATCTTTCATCGAAAGAAGGTGCTTCGTAGTAATTACCTGTTAAGTATGCTGCCAAACCTAACAATAATTCGTAAGTCTGACCTACATTCATACGGGAAGGTACACCCAGAGGGTTTAATACTATATCAACAGGAGTTCCGTCAGGCAGGAACGGCATATCTTCTTTTGGTAATATTCTTGATACGATACCTTTGTTACCGTGACGTCCTGAAAGTTTATCACCTACAGAAACTTTACGTTTTTGTGCAATATAAACTCTGATAACTGTATTTGCACCCGGAGGCAATTCGTCACCTTTTTCTCTGTCAAATACTTTGACGTCGAGAACTCTTCCGCCTTCACCGTGAGGAACTCTCAGAGAGTTATCCTTAACGTCTCTTGCTTTTTCAGCAAAGATTGCGCGGAGAAGCTTCTCTTCCGGCGGATGTTCGGATTCGCCTTTCGGTGTAACTTTACCTACAAGAATATCATCAGCATAAACTCTTGCACCGATTCTGACAATACCGCGTTCATCCAGATGTCTTAATGCTTCTTCTGAAACGTTCGGGATTTCTCTTGTAATTTCTTCAGGACCGAGTTTTGTCTGACGTGCATCTATTTCTAATTTTTCAATGTGAACTGAAGTGAATATATCATCGTGAACGCATCTTTCTGAAAGCAAAATAGCATCTTCGAAGTTATACCCTTCCCAAGGCATATACGCTACCAGAACGTTTTTACCTAAAGAAAGTTCACCGCAGTTTGTGGATGCCCCATCTGCAATTACATCACCAATTTTGACTTTATCACCCTCATGGACAATCGGACGCTGGTTAATGCAGGTATCCTGGTTGGATCTTAAGTATTTAATCAACTGATGTAAGTGAGGTTTGCCCTGCTGGTCGGTGATTATGATTTCTTCACCTGTAACACGTGTAACAGTACCGTCGGCATCAGCTACCAGAACCATACCGGAATCTTTTGCGGCACGTGCTTCCAAGCCGGTACCGACTACAGGTCTTTGAGTAATTAAAAGCGGTACAGCCTGACGCTGCATGTTAGACCCCATCAGTGCACGGTTTGCGTCATCGTGTTCAATGAACGGAATTAAAGATGTCGCAACCGAGATTACCTGAATAGGAGAAACACCGGCGTAGTCAACCTTTTTAGCTTCGCCCATTGTAAATTCCGAACGATAACGGATAGGGACATATTCATCTTTGAATGAATTATCAGGATTAAGCTGAACGTCTGCAGGAGCGCAACGGAAGTTTTCATCTTCATCCGCGGTCAGGTAGTGTACTTCATCTGTTACAACACCGTCTTTAACAACAAAGAACGGAGTTTCAATAAATCCGTAGTCGTTAACTTTCGCGTGGGTTGCAAGCGATCCTATCAAACCTGCGTTCGGGCCTTCAGGTGTTTCAATCGGGCAAATACGACCGTAGTGTGAAGGGTGGATGTCACGAACAGCAAAACCTGCACGTTCTCTCATCAAACCTCCAGGACCTAAAGCTGAAATACGTCTTTTGTGAGTTAATTCAGCAAGAGGGTTTGTCTGATCCATAAACTGTGATAACTGTGAACTTCCGAAAAATTCTTTCAAAGAAGCAACCAGAGGTTTTGTATTCAACAGGTTCAGCGGAGTCAATGTTTCAGAATCCTGCAGGGTCATCCTTTCTTTAACTATTCTTTCAATTCTTGAAAGTCCTACTCTGAACTGGTTCTGCAACAATTCACCCACTGAACGGATACGTCTGTTTCCGAGGTGGTCAATATCATCAACAGTTCCCTCATCGTAAGTCAAATTGATTAAGTATTCAATTGAAGCTACAATATCCTGAACAGTCAGTGTTCTCTGGTTTTTCGGGATATTCAGGTTTAATTTTTTATTCAATTTGTAACGACCTACACGCCCTATGTCGTATTTCTTTTCGTCAAAGAAACGGGCTTCAAGAATCTGGCGTCCTCCCTGAGGAGATGCAGGATCGCCCGGTCTTAATTTTTTATAAACTTCGATTAAAGCATCATCTGTTGTTTCTGCTGTATCTTTATCGAGGGTTTTCTTCAAAAACTCAAAGTGAGTGAATAAAGTTTCCATTTCAGAAACTGTGATACCCATAGCTTTTAATAATGTTGTAGCAAGGATTTTTCTGTTTTTGTCAATCTTAACATAAATCAAATCGTTGCTGTCTGTTTCGATTTTCAACCACGCACCGCGGTTAGGAATCATTGTTGCGTTATACAAACGTTTTCCGGCAGGAGAAACTTCACGTTTGAAGTAAACACCCGGAGAACGTACAATCTGTGAAACGATAACACGTTCGGCACCGTTTACAATAAAGGTACCTTTGTCGGTCATTGTCGGAATATCACCGATATAGACTTCCTGTTCTTTAATTTCACCGCTGTCACGGTTAACTAATCTAATCATAACGCGTAATTGTTTTGCATAAGTTGCGTCATGAATTCTTGCTTCTTCAACGGTATATTTTGCGTTGTCGAAAGTATAGTTCGGCAGGAAGTGTAATTCCAGTCTTCCGGTATAGTCTTTAATAGGAGAAAAAGAAAGCAATTCTTCTTTCAAACCTTCCTTCAAAAACCACTCGAAAGATTTTTTCTGCACTTCAATAAGATCCGGTAAATCATCCAGACGGGTGTGCGGGATACCCATTGGAGTTACTCGTTTTGCATATTTTGTCTTAGACATCAATTCACCTCATTAATAATGGTGTACGTACTACAAAAATTTATATATTCTAACTTAAGGCTGTTAACCCTTTACCGGCACTGGTTTCAGCCGGTAAAAATTTATATGTAATCCGGACGTTTCTGCTTTCAGGCATAGTACACCCGACTTTAATTCTACATGTTCTTTAATCGTATTACATCAAGAAACGTAGTCAAGAAAATTTCTACTCTCAACAGATGAATTGTTACAGTTTGTTTACAAAAAATCTACAAAGCACGAAAACTATTGCAATGAGAGCGTTTGCCTGTCAAGCGTCCGTTTTTATATTAATTATATATAATATTACCTCCAATAACCGCCTGAAGAAGCTTTTGCCGATTTGTCACTTATTTCGTTATATAATTATAAAAAATTTATGTTATTATTTAAGAAAAAGGGAGCGTTATGAAAAAGTTTTTGTTAATTTTAGGAATTTTCATTTTAGGGAATTTTGTATGTGCTGAAGATACCGTTCTCACAGGCGGAGTTACTTTCGACTGGGTTAATATGGAACAGGTTCAGCGCGATGAAGCGATTGACAATTATAAAAATATAATTTTTACAGATACAGAAAATCCGGATTATAAGAAAAAAGAGTTCAAAGAAAAATATAAAGAATATTTGAAAGATACAGAATACAAAACCCACTACAGGCTCTCCAATGCCGGTGTTAAAGAAACAGAAAAAGCACGTATCTGCGCTTTCTTTGCGGAAAAGCCTAAAGTTCTTTATATGTATGCGCTTCAATATAAAGACAGACCTGAAAGAGTTTTTTATTACACCCCTTTCGGGAAACTTATGTACGTGGATGAGATGTCAGAAAACTATCCGAATTTTCCTTATTACTCAAAACAGTATCGGATAAACGGGCATCTTGTCGGTGCTATTTATTTTACGGACAAAGATACCCAGTACACCTACGAGCCTGACGGGAAATTTAAAGGCGTCTGGTACATGGATAAAATGTTCGACAGCAAAGCAAAGTTAATTCTGACCAGAACTAACTGGTAGCTATTATTTATTAAACAATTTGTAGAACATGTCATTCAGCCACGCAAAAGGGCTGAACGGACGCGGGGCAGAACTTATACCGTCAAGCGTTCTGACTTTAGCAATATATTTATCAGAATCCCCTTTCCTGTAAAGATAAATAAAACCGTCCTGATTTATGCCGTTTTCTGCAACTTTGTCGTAAACCCTGCTCAGATCGCTTTCTCCAGATGCAACGTCCACTTTACTTAAATGTATCCCTTTATTTTTACTGAAATCCCAGCTGTCAGTAACGGTTGAAGTATCGCTTAAGAAAGTTTTATTAACCCGTTTTGTAATCTGTCCGTTTTCAGAAACCTGAATTGCGTAAGAACCATTCGGGGCAATTGTTCTTTGAATTAATCTCTGCGGATTGCGTTTTGAGTAGCGCCACAAATAAACACATCCGTTATCAAGCATCTGACCGCCCGATTGAACAGCTTTTTGAAATATTCTTGTTCCGTCCATTGATTCTCCTTATTAACAATACAAAAATTAAAAAATCCCTGAACAAATATTTTTGCTACTTCTTTTCAGCAACGACTATTATTGGAGAATATGTAAGAGTTAAATCCGGATAAAGTGTTTTATATCTTTCACAGAATTCTTTCACCTCAATTATGCCCCAGTGTTTTGTACAGATGGAATTTACGCCGGTATTTTTCATGTGAGCAAGCACCTCGAGCGGACTTGTGAAATTCAGCCTGCAGTCAAACTTTTCAAGGTGAAGCACATTATAATTTTTCTCCAAAATTGAGCGGATTTCATCAGGCTCTTTATAATCTAGTCCGAGATTGCAAACTGCTTTAATTTCTTTGTAATTATCAGGCGAAAAGGTAGAAAATGCAATAATTCCGGACGGATTTAAGAGTGTTCTGTAGTAAGATAAAACTTTATCCGGATTTGAAAACCACTGAAACATCGCATTTGAAATAATCAAATCCATTTTCACGGGCGGCTTAATTTTTTGAGCGTTCCCGCAAATAAAATTGCAGTCCGGAAGTATTGATTTCAGATAGTTTCCGGATTTTTCAACAATATCATTTGCGTAATATTTTTTGAATGTCAATTCAGAGGCGGCAAGTTTTGTCAAAAGCCCCGTGCCGGCTCCTGCTTCAAGAATCCTATCAAAATTACTTCCTGCAGCAGCAGTAAGAGAAGTTATCAGTTTTTCAGCCATAAGCTTCTGCACAACAGCATTTTCATCATATTTTGACATACTTTTTTCAAATTGTTTTTTTATTAATTTAGGGTTTAATTGCATTTTTCCAGAATATCTTTCCAGCCGTCAAATTCAAAAAACGGGAAATGTCCGCTTTTTAATACACATACCTTTGCCCTTTCATTCCAGCAGTTAAGCTGGTTTTTAGGCGGTATAATCCTGTCATACTCACTTACTATAGCACAGTCATAAAATTTTTCATAAGAATATTCAGTATTTGATATAAAATCATTCAGAGCCTTGAGTTCCCCCGCCTGATTTGGAATATCCCGCAAAACAGGATTTTTCAGATACTTATTATAATCTTCTTCACTATCGAAAAGATTCCGCTGAAACTTGCCCTCAAGACCGGTATCCACAAACTTCAAGGTCAAATCAAACGTCCGCCGTGGAATTCCAAGCGTGTTGTCAATAGGGAAAGGGGTTCCGTTGATTGCGATTTTCTTTTCAAACTCCGGCAGACTGTCACGAAGAAGATATGCTATATACACACCCATAGACCACGTAATTAAATAATATTTTTCATATTCCGGAATTTCAACTGGAATACTATGTTCCGTATAATCGTAAAAAACAAGAACATCAAAATTTTCGCAATCAAGAATTTCAAAAGGTTTGTAGTCAAAACTCCAACCTGCAAAAAATATTACAAGACTACGGTTTCTTTTTTGGTTAAGCCAGTGATACTGCATAATTTCTCCATATCTGTTTCTGTTATATCCGTTGTAAGTGAAAGCCTTATCCTCGAGGTTCCCTCAGGAACGGTCGGAGGTCTTATCGGTAACGTAAAGTAGCCGTTTTGGAAAAGTATATCGCACAATTCAACTGTTTTGTCGTTTTCTCCTGCAATCACAGGGATAATATGGCTTTCACTGCCCAGTTTTCTGCCGAGTGCAAGCATTTTTTCGCGTTTTTCGTAAGTTGAAGCAAGTTTATTTTCAATTATCCACTTTGAAAATGCAATATTAACAGGCGCAAGTGCTGTTGAAAAAATAAACGACCTTGCACAGTTAATTAAATAATCTATTAAAATTCTGCTTCCTGTCACAAACGCCCCAGTTGAGCCGATTGCCTTGCCAAAAGTTCCGACAATCAAATCAACTTCACCTGTAACACCTGTGGTTTCATTCACTCCGAGACCGTTTTTGCCGAAAACGCCAAAGGCATGCGCCTCATCAAGAATTAAAATGCAGTTATATTTTTTCTTAAGTTCAACAAGTTTTCTTAAATCAGCAATGTCACCATCCATTGAAAAAACGCTTTCTGAGACAATTACGGCGTTTTTGAAATTTCCACGTTCGCGTTTCAAAAGTCTTTCAAGCGCCTCCATATCGTTATGCGGATAGCGGAAAAACTTTCCCTGAGAAAGTTTCATCCCGTCAATTATACTCGCATGATTGAGTTTGTCGGAAAAAATCACATCTCCTTTTCCGGCAAGAGAGCTGTTTATGCCGACATTTGCGTGGTAACCACTATTGAACAAAAGTGCAGCCTCTTTTTTGTACATATCACAGATAAGCTGCTCAAGTTCCTTGTAAACCGGCAGTGTACCGGTTAAAAGCCTTGCAGAAGCACTGCCAAAGGAATACCTGTCGCCGCCGGCATTCAAAAATTCCCGCACAATTTCTTCATCATCCGCGAAATTCAAATAGTTATTAGAGGATAAATTAAGCAGTTTTCCGCCGTTGATATAAATATACTTACCCTCTTTTTTTTCAATACCCCTTATAAAACGAAAATGCGACTGCCCTTCAAGTTCTTTTATTTTGTTTTCGTAAAAATCATACATATATTAAGATTATGACAAAATTAGCGCAAAGTCTATTGTTATTAACAAATGTAATAAATTATGACATTTCAGTCATAGATATGATGAAACAATTTTACAAACGGGTATAATAATAAAATACAGTATAATAGCAGAAAGATAGGTTAATGACAAAAAAGGCTTTTACTTTAGCAGAAGTGCTAATAACACTCGGAATTATCGGAGTTGTCGCAGCAATGACGCTTCCTACAATAAATCAAAAAATTGATGCCCGTGCAAATATGACAGCCTTAAAAAAGACCTATTCGCTTTTACAGCAGGCAACCAACAGGGCAATCGCCGAACATGAAAACCCTGTTTACTGGGGAATGGTTGACAATAATTCCGAGATAACTGCAAAAGTTTACAGTTACTACAAGCCTTATTTCAACATGATGAGAGAATGTCCGAATACTCCCGGCTGCTGGGGGTATCCGATGAAATATTTGAAAGGAACAACATACTGGGCTGCGCATAATACAAGCTGGCACCAGTATGCCTTCACACTGCCTGACGGGGTCAGCATTCTTATTGATATTTTTCCGGCAAGCCAGATGCAGTCAGACTTCGGAATTAATAATGTAAACTATGACGCGGCAGTATTTTTTGTTGACGTAAATTCCGAAAAGAATCCAAATCAGCTGGGAAAAGACGTTTTCTGCTTTGTTGTAACAGAAAGAGGGCTGATACCTGCAGGGAAAGACAGTACAGCTGATTGCACCGAAAACGGCAACGGATACCAGTGTGTTTCCAGAATAATTCAGGACGGCTGGACTATTAAGTACAAAATATAATCGTTTCGGCACGAAAAGTTTACAAAAAAGAACCGGCTTCAAAAAGCGTCTGTTAATTTTTCATTGATAACCCCTCCTCGAAATAAGAGATTCGTTACCTCTTGCAAAACGATACTTAATCGTTCCCGTTCCCGCCATTTGCGAGGCGGGCGGCAGGGTCTCAAGGGGAAGACAATAATCTTAAAATTTATTGCAATGAAATGTTAACAATGCCATTCAAAAACCGGTTCTTTTTAAATTGGGTCGTCTCTGCGCAAACCAGTTAGTTCTTCTTTTTCAAAGTAGGAAAGGCAATGACATCACGTATTGACGGAGAATTTGTCAGAAGCATTACCAGACGGTCAATACCAACGCCTAGCCCGCCCATAGGAGGCGCGCCGTGTTCCAGTGCGCAGATATAATCTTCATCAATAGGCATAGCTTCATCATCCCCGTTAACTTTTGCCTGCATCTGGGCTTCAAATCTCATTCTCTGGTCAATCGGATCAGTTAATTCAGAGAAGGCATTTGCAATTTCCCAGCCGTTAACACGTGTTTCAAAACGCTCTGTAAGTCTTTCATTATCTCTGTGAACTTTCGCAAGCGGAGATATATCACGCGGATAATCAATAATATGGACAGGCTGAATTAAGTGCGGTTCAACTTTTTCTTCAAAAATCAGGTCAATTACCTGCCCCCAGTTGTCGCATTCTTCAGGATTTATGCCAAGCGCCTTTGCTTTCGATTTTGCATCGTCAAGCGTGTAGCAGCTTGAAAAATCAACATTTGTATATTCTTTTATAGCACCGAGCATGGTTTTTCTATCCCACGGCGGAGTTAAATCTATTTCGTTATCTCCGTAGGTAATCTTCATTGTACCGAGAACTTCCTGTGCTACAGTAGACACAAGATTTTCTGTCAAAACCATCATTTCGTTATAATCAACGTAAGCCTGATAAAGTTCCATCATTGTGAACTCAGGGTTGTGGCGAATGTCGATACCTTCGTTTCTGAAGCTTCTGTTAATTTCAAAAATCTTTTCGCTCAAGCCGCCTACCATAAGTCTTTTCAGGTAAAGTTCCGGCGCAATTCTCAGGAACATGTCCATATCAAGAGTGTTATGGTGAGTAATAAAAGGTCTTGCGTTAGCGCCGCCTGCCTGCGGGTGAAGCATCGGTGTTTCAACTTCCAGAAATCCCTGTTTTGTCAGGTATTCTCTGATTTTCTGAATAATCAAACTTCTTGTTCTGAAAGTTTTTCTGACATCTTCATTCACAATCATATCAACATAGCGCTGGCGGTAGCGGGTTTCAACGTCAGTAAGCCCGTGGAATTTTTCCGGAAGCGGAAGAAGCGATTTTGATAAAAGCTTCAATGATGTTGATTTTATGGAAAGTTCTCCGCGCGGAGTTCTTCTGATTGTGCCGGTGAAGCCTGCAATATCACCTATATCAATAAGTTTAAGAATTTTCATCTGATCTTCTGTGAGATTTTCTTTATGGGAAAAAATCTGAATTTTGCCGGAAGCGTCCATCAAATCGATAAACATCCCGGTGTTTCTTATCGCCATAACGCGGCCTGCAACAGAATAGACATCCTCAGTTTCTTCACCTGCCGGAAGGTCTTTGTATTTTTCCTGCAAATCAGCAGCGTCAGCGTTTTTGTCGAACACGTAAGGGTACGGATTAACGCCTTTATCAGCAAGATCTGCAAGTTTTTGGATTCTTGTCTGTCTTATCTGGTCTATAGCCGAATTCGGCTCGTGAACGGTTTGTTGTGTCATATTTAATACTTCCTTATATTTTTAGTGTAACTCTCACTAAAATAGTAACACAAATATAATAACATGTCACAGTTTACAATTAACTAGCGGAGATGTATAATATTTAAACACGAACTACAATCTCTAGCCGGTTGTAATAAGCTCAACACAAAGCAGGTGAACTCGTCACATACGTTCCTCAGACAGCACCTGCTATTGAAGATGTTTCGCTTAACACCGGCTGAGCTTTCCGTTAGGTTAAAATATTATACATCTCCGCTAGTTCCAAATAAAATCTGTAACGGTGCAATGTGACAAATATTTTATTTAATAGCCCCGTTTTCGATTTTGTAGATTTTAACGTCTTTTAAAAATTCATCCTCAAATAAAACCGTATCAACCGAGGTTATAATCGTCTGCGTTCTGTCGTTTATTGATTTTAAAAGATAATTCTGCCTTATGTCGTCGAGTTCTGCAAGAACGTCATCAAGAAGCAGAACCGGTTCATCTCCAGTTTTGTCTGTGATAATATCAAGTTCGGATAGCTTAAGCGCGAGGACAATTGTCCTTTGCTGCCCCTGTGAAGCAAATTTCGTTGCCTCGTTTCCGTTTATATAAAAAATTATATCGTCCCTGTGCGGCCCGACACAAGATTGCGCGCGCCTTATTTCCTCAATCCGCCTTTCTTCAAGCGATTGCTTAAATTTTTCTACAATTTGTTCAAGTTCGTCCTCTCGGTTCAAAAAAGAACATTCATATTCTATTTTTAAATCCTCAGTCTCACTTATAATCCTGTGTTTCTCCTTTGCAATTCTTTCTATCTCTTTGAGGAATTTCTTGCGCAGAAAAATTATGTTGCTTCCGGTTATGACAAGCTGTTCATTGTAAACTTCCAGCAAAGTTTCATTAAGAGTATTTCCTTTTGCTAAATCTTTTAAGAAATTATTTTTCTGAATACGGATTTTGTCGTACTTCGAAAGCCTGTCGTCATAAGCAGGATAAACCTGGGAAATTGCTCTATCCAGCCAGTCGCGTCTGTCTGACGGGTTCCCGCGGAGTAAGAGCAGGTCTGAAGTCGAAAAAAGAACTGTTTTTAATACGGATTTAAAATCTTTCGGGCGGCTTTTCACCCCGTTAATCTTTAGTTCACGGGCTTTGTCTTTTGTATAAGTGTAGCCGAGACTTATTTCAGTATCCGCTTTTATAATATCCGCATCAATTTCAGTTCTTTCAGAGCCAAAATTGATAAGTTCAATATTATTAGATGTGCGCGGACTTTTCAGGGTTGAAAGAAAATAAATACTCTCAAGAATATTAGTCTTTCCCTGTGCGTTTTTGCCGATAATAAGTATTTTACCGCCGGATAAATCCAGCTCTATGTTCCGGCAGTTTCTGTAATCCGTAAGTTTAACATTAATCAGCTTCATTCTTAAATTATACTTCAAACAAATGATTATTTTTTTCCGGAATTGTAGAAAATAATAAATATACCCTTTTATAACGGGAAACTTATGACAAAAACAAGAGGACGGTAATGTTACCAATAATATCAGAAGAAATAGCGGCATCAACATTTTCAGAAGTTTTTCAGGATATGCCCGCGTGGCGCAAAAAAATGATACACTATATTAAAGATGAAAATCCTGAAATTAACACGGCAATAATTGAGGCGGCAAATAATTCTGATCTCGATCCGAAAGCCGTTGCTCTTGGAGCATATATGACTTACAGATTGTTAGAATTAGCAATGAAAGAAGCAGATGCTATGATGAATTTTTCAGAATAGCGCAGATAAGGTGGTAATAGATGGCAATGGAAATTAGTGAACTTTTGGAAAAATTAGTAAAAGAAGGCGGCAGTGACCTGCATATTTCGAGTAATCTTCCGCCTGCAATCCGTGTGGACGGCAAATTGAAACGTATGGATTATCCGCCGCTATCTCCGGATGAGGTTGAACAGCTTCTGTTTCCGATGCTTTCAAATGAACAGCGCAGACGCCTTGAACAGGAATGGGAACTTGACTTTTCTTACGGTATTGAAGGCTTGAGCCGTTTCAGGGTTAACTTTTACAAAGATAAAGGTAACTATGCGGCAGCTTTCCGTACAATTACCTCTCAGGTTCCTTCTTTTGACAAATTAGGTCTGCCGGATATTGTCAGAACAACTGCCGAAAAGCCGAGAGGGCTTATTCTGGTAACAGGACCTACAGGTTCAGGTAAATCTACCACTCTTGCGGCAATGATTGACTATATCAACTCAACAAAAGCGGAACATATCCTGACAATTGAGGACCCTATAGAATTTGTGCACACGTCAAAATCAAGTATTATCCACCAGCGTGAACTCGGGATGGATACAAGATCTTTTGCAAACGCTCTTAAATCCGCACTCCGTGAAGACCCTGATATTATTCTTGTAGGTGAGATGCGTGACCACGAAACAATTGCTCTGGCTCTGACTGCAGCTGAAACCGGCCACTTAGTTTTCGGAACCCTGCACACTTCATCAGCTTCCCAAACTATTGACCGTATCATCGACGTATTCCCTGAAGGTCAGCAGCAGCAGATTAGGGTTCAGCTTGCAAACTCTCTGGTTGCGGTATTCTCGCAAACACTTCTTCCTAAAGTGCAGCCTGACGGAACTAAAAAAGGTCGTGTTATGGCGCAGGAAATTATGCTCGTAACCCCTGCGATTGCGAACCTTGTCAGAGAATCAAAAGCCGCCCAGATTTATTCGACAATTCAGATGAATCAGGGCATGGGCATGCAAACACTTGAAATGGCTCTTGCAAACCTCTACAAACAAAACCTTATTACGCTTGAGGATGCCCTGAGTAAAACCTCAAGGCCTGATGAACTTAAACGTATGATAAATATCAAATAAATTTCAAAAAGAGCCTTTAAAAAGGCTCTTTTTAGTATAGAAAGAAGTTTACAACCCGCTCCACAACGTATCAGGAGCGGGTAATTTAATAAAACTTAAAAAAATTTGAACAATTTTAATATTAAATCGTTATATATTTGTACGGTTTAAATTTAAAGGAGCGAAATATGGCTGATGAAGAAATTAAAAACACTGAAACAGAAGAAAGAAAATGTTTCGGGTTAAAAGAAAAAGATGTTTTAAAATTTGTTATGCCCTGTGTAACCTCATTTATCGGATGTATTCTTGCGCTTGCGGTATACGCTTCACTTGCGGGGAAACCTCCGCTTCCGCCAAGGCACTGTCCTCCGCCTCCCCCATGCCAGCGAATGGAAATGCCAAATCATTACGGGCATCATCATTACAGACACCATAGAGGCGAATTCAAAAAACATCATCCGGATTTCAGAAAGGACAAATTTTCAAAACATAATAAGGATATAAAAGCGAAAAAACCTCCTATTTCCGAAGCTAAAAGCACCCCTGAGAAAAAAGACTAACTAACTATCTTTTCATCATTTATGTATCGCCGGTATTTTATATCAGCGATACATTTTTTATATGATTAATTTTAACCTCCGGCTTCAAGGTAATCCCTATCACATCAACCCTGTAATTTTTGACGCTGTTTTCACTTATATAATACTGCACGCCTTTTAGGATATTTTGCATTTTTGTCTGTGTAATTGCCTCTAGAGGGGTTCCGTAGTCATTTGTCCTGCGGGTTTTAACCTCCACAAACACCACTGTATTTTTATACTGTGCAACAATATCCAATTCGCAAAACCTTGAGTAGTGTTTGTTTCTCTCAAGAATTGTGTAACCGTTTTTCTCCAAATATCTGCAGGCTAAATCTTCTCCCGCTCCGCCGAATTTTCTGTTATTCACTGCTTAATCCCGCACCTTGCAAACTTTGTAATATCAATAAGATATTTTTCCGGCTTAATGGAACAGTTTTTGCTGCGGCGCACAGGAGATATATCAATACCGCCCCTGCGTGTGTACAGAGCGGAAACAAACAATTCGTCCCCTTTGTTTAAAATATCAGAAAGCCGTTTAAATATCATCTCGCAGCATTCTTCATGAAAATGGAACTCTGAGCGGAAAGATACCAGATATTTAACAAGACTGCTTTCAAGAATATGTTTAGCTGATTTGTAATAGATAAACGCATCCCCAAAATCAGGCTGGTGTGTAACCCTGCAGTTTGAACGCAGAGAATCGAATTTCAGGTAATATGATTTTACCTCTCCGGTTTCCTCTGTTTGAAGAAGCGCGGGAGATTCTTTAAAATTCTCTATCATAACTGAATTTTCATCAACATAATCCATTATATTAGGGAATTCAGAAAAAATATTTATCCTCTCAGCGTCGTTATCAAGAAATTCTGCGGAAAGCGGGGTTTTAAGGGTATTGCCCAGATCATTTTCTATAAGTTTTTTGCACTCGGCAAGACAATCCTCCGCGTTATCACCGAATTTTGACATATTAAAAGAATTCAGGTAGAGCTTTAAAGATTTAGACTCCACAATAAAATCGCTTTCACAGGAGTATCGGAGCTTCAGAACTCTTGTAACCGGCATTCCGTACTTTGTAAGCGCCGAAAATTCATAAGCATGCCAGACATCAACCCCTTCAAACGGAAGTTTTTCAGGATTAATCCCGTAGCGCAAACGGTTTTCTGCCCTTGGAACCGCAACAGGCAAATCAGGATTATAAGTTTCTGCACCGTCTGTTTTTTTGCCGAGAAATTTTGATGCTGTTTTGTCTGTGATGTTGTTTGTCATTGATGATTGCCCTGATTATGCTATATCTTCATAGGCCTGCGGATTATTGAGAAGGTCATAATTAATTTCATTTTCATTATCTGCAATAGCCGCAACAACAACAGCATCCGATGTCACGTTTACAAGGGTTCTCATCATATCTGTAACCCTCTCGATTGTAAACAGGAACGCAAAACCTGCAACGAGCTGCTCAGGACTTAAGCCCATTCCGTTAAGGATAAGCGCAATTGTAATCAGACCTGCCCCAGGAATACCGGCACATGTTGAAGATGCAATAATTGCAAGCAGCGCAATCTGGATTACAAGGAACGGAGTTAACGCAACGCCGTAAGCCTGAGCAAGGAATATAACAGCAACTGTCTGCAGCAAAGCTGTTCCGTCCATATTCAAAGTCGCACCGAGCGGAAGCACAAAGCTTGAAATTTTATGAGAAATGCCTCTTTTCTCGCAGCATGCAATCGTTAATGGCAATGTTGCCGACGAACTTGCAGTTCCGAATGCCACCATCATTGCCTCTGCCACTGCGGAATACAAAATCCAGACATTTACCTTTGAGAAGAATTTCAAAAAGAGCGGATACACAACAAACAGCTGGAGTAAAAATCCTATTGCCAGCACTCCGAAGTATTTTGAAATACTCATAAATATATCTATACCGAAGCTGGAAACAGCAGAAGCGGTAAGTGCAAACACACCCGGTGCCGCAAGAAACATAATCCAGTCTGTAATTTTCATAGTCGCAGCAAAAACGGATTCAAAGAACGACACAATCGGTCTGTTCACATCTCCCACTTTAGCCAGCGCTATTGCAAATATCACAACAAACACAATTATCGCAACCATATTGCCGTGCGCAAGCGCATTCAGCGGATTGCTCGGAATAAAGTCAAGGAAAATATTCAAAATATTACCCTGCTGCTGAGCCATAGCTGTTGAAACTGCCGCCTGAACCTCGCTTGCAGAATTTGCAGCAATATAATGAGCGGCCCCGAGCCCCGGTTTAAATATCAGGGCAAGCAATGCACCGATTGCAACCGCTACAGTTGTGATAATTCCGTAATACAAAATCATTTTGGAGCCGAATTTGCCGAGCTGTTTGTTATCCCCCACACTTGTTATACCAATTACTATTGCCGATACAACAAGCGGTATCACGACCATCTGAATTAATCTTATGAAAACCTGTCCTATAAATATCAAAAGAGTATTGATAAACGGGAAATTATGTCCGTGCAGAAATATTCCTACCAGAATACCGGCTATAATACCGAAAAAAATGTGCCAGTTTCGTTTTATGCCCAATCCCAGCGCAATAAGTATCTGCATGTGTAATTTCATATTCTAACCTCTTAATTTTTTATATATTATTATTACTTAACTTGTTTATTATACAACACAGGGCGTCAAATTTCAAACAAGATTTAAAAAATCCGTTAAAAAATCAATCAGAATATGGAGATTTTATTTATAAATTTTCCGCAGCGCTTCAATATCTTTAGCTGTGATTTTCGAGTTTTTCAAATCCAGCTTCTTGCTCATAACGCTATCTTCATCATCAATATATTCAACACCGAGAGCACGCCCCGCTGCCTGCAAAGCTATTGCATAAAGTTCTTCTTCTGTATATTTTTTAAAGTTTTCATCGGCTGTGCGTATTCTTACCGTTACCCTGTAAAAATAATCCGAAACAAACGAATCTTCCTTATGGGAAGAAAATCCAGTCTTATATATATCGTAATTTATATCATAATACTGACCGGCAGCAAGCGTACGGATAAATTGAACAGTAATATGCGCACCTCGTCTTTGAGCCGGACGGGAGCCTCCTTTGAATTTCAAAACACCGCTTCCTGCATTCTGCCACGCATCAAAAGCCTGCTGCACAACGGCAGCTTCCGGTGCCGGCTGATAATATATTGTCAACGGCATTAATCTCCAGCGCGGGCTTCCCGCGGCAAAAGCACCAAGCGCACTAAAAAGAATTATAAAAATAGTGATTATTATTTTTTTCACTGTCTGCTCCTCTTATAAAAACAAATTTTTTATTTACGATTTCTTACATAACTGTAAACATTTTTCAGCGCAAAAAGGTCATCTTCCGTAAGATTATTTACAGTAAAATCAGTATTACAGCTCATAACCTTATTCATCTCGCCGGTACAGTTAACCCCGAGCGCTCTGCCGATTGCCTGCATTGCTATTGAATGAATTTTATCACGCGGAATTACCTTACCTTCCGCATCCATTGTAGAAATACTTATGGAAACATGGTAAAAGAAGCCGGAAGTATTCCTTATCATTGAAAATCCGTCAACAAGAGAATTTGATGATACTGAATATAACTGTCCGTTTGCCTGTGCACCTTTAGAAAACCTGACATCAATCTGGGATTTGCGGAGCCCGCGTTCGCCTTCTTTTACATGAAATCTTATAAATGGATTAACCTTTTTAGCTCCGGTCTGCCAGTTCAAAAATGCCTGCTGCACAATTCCTGAATATTCGCTGTCCTCTATATAGACATTTAGAGGAAACGCAGTCCACCTAGGAGAACTCCACGCAAATGCGCTGCCAGCGCAAAATATCATTAACCCTATCACTACCAGTAACTTCTTCATCATAATTATATTAAAACATAAATTTAAGAAAAATTGCCTTAAATAAAACAGATTTATTAATTTTTATTAACAGAAATCATACATCTGTACTGCATTACTCTTATAAGGTATTGAGTTTTTATAAAATTTGCTGTATTCTGTATATAAAAAAGAGGGAGAAATTTATGCTTGTTATGGAAAACTTAAAAGAGATTAATGATGTAATCAAAAATATTGCAGGATTTATTCAGACAAATGAATATGTACATGAGGACTTTGAAGAATATATGCGAACAATCGGCGCTGCTTCCGGTGCCGCCAACTTTCAGTCCGCATGTTTTACCTACATATTTGAAAGAAAACTCGGCGAAGCCCGCAAAAGCATACTGGATTTATATTTAGAAAACACAAAAGGCCTTGCTGCCTCTGCAAAAAAAATCGTTAAAGCTCTGAAAAAATCTATTTCTTCCGTATTTGAAATCCACAAAATCGGCAAAAACGGTTTTAAACTCTATAATATAATTAACGAAAAAGATTACGAAGTCACCTCTCTTGTAAAGATGACAACATTCCGCGGAATGGGGCCCGGACAGTATGTTGTGGCAAGAGTGTTTAACTACGAAAAAGAATACTACCTGCTTGAGGTTTCCGGAGTTCTTTCAACAACAAGAAGGGATGATGTTTACAGGTTTGCGGTTGCAAAAATTATCCAGAACCCAGAACTTGTGTACCTTGATAACCCGAAAAAAATGAAGGAACTTGATAAAGACGTTAAAGATTTGTATAAAAAATTCATTGACTATTTCGGCTCTGACGAAGTTGTTACGACTAACAAATATGCTGATGACTTAATCGGAATGTTCAACGACTTTGCAGAAGGCGAAGAAAGAGAAGATTTCAAAGATAAACTTCAGGAACCGGAAGTTTACCAGTTCTTTACAGTATCTGAATTTAACAACTCTTACGACAACTTCCTTGAAAATTCACTCGGCGGTTTCTCGTCGCACAAAGAAACGTACGACGTAGGTATTGTTTATGATGAAGAACTCGGAATGTACGCAGTTCCTTTCTGGGGAACTTTTAACAGGATTTTTGAAGTTAAGAACCCTGCTGAAATTCCTAACTATGACAAATGTATCCAGTACTTCTTAGGCAACGACAAATTCTCTGCAAACCTGATTAAAAAGGTTGCAATGAAACACGAAAACTTTATGCCTATAGTTAACGGGATTTACAAAACAAACTTCACACTTGATGAACTGCTTGAAAAGTACAAATCACATTATCTTGAACAAAAAATATATTCATCGACAACAGTTTTGTATAAATCCAAAGCATTCTCAAGCACGCTCGGCATAATGGAGGAAAACGAAGATAAGCCTCAGCTTGATAACGTTGATGTTTCAAAAATCGGACGAAACGACCCTTGCCCTTGCGGAAGCGGTAAAAAGTTCAAAAAATGCTGCGGAGCACATTTGAAATAAAAACCAAAAGAGAGGCTTAATAAAAGCCTCTCTTTTTTTGTCTTAATCGACAGAAATTTACATCAAGTAACAGTTGAGGTTACCTGCGGAAATAAATTTTTCACACTATTATTAACAAATTGTGCAAATTCTATATTTATTGTAATCTTATTATTGAGGTATGAATGGAACAGTTTGAAAAAGATGGACATAAAATAATATTTGGAGATGCTATTGAGGCACTTAAAAAGATTCCTAATGGGACAATAGATTTGATTTTTATTGATCCTCCATATAATATTGGTAAAAATTTTAGTGGATTAAAAGATAAGTGGGTTTCTGATAATGATTATCTAAACTGGTGTTATACTTGGATTGATTTATGTATAGATAAACTTAAAAGTAATGGTAGTATGTATATTATGACTGCAACTCAATTTATGCCATTCTTTGATATATATATTCGGGAAAAACTTTTTATTTTATCTAGAATTGTATGGAGTTATGATAGCTCAGGAGTACAGGCAAAAAAATATTATGGCTCGCTATATGAACCAATTTTATTTTGTGTAAAAGATAAAAACAACTATACTTTTAATGCTTCTGATATTTTAGTAGAGGCAAAAACCGGAGCTAAAAGGAAATTAATAGATTATAGAAAACCTGTACCGTCAATATATAATTCTCAAAAAGTTCCTGGCAATGTATGGAATTTTTCAAGAGTTCGGTATCGCATGGAAGAATACGAAGAACATCCATCACAAAAACCGGTAGCATTATTAGAAAGAATTATAAAGGCTAGTTCCAATATTGGCGACATTATCCTTGATCCATTTGCCGGAACTTTTACCACAGGTTATGTTGCCAAAATGTTGAATAGAAAAAGTATAGGGATTGAAATTCAAGAAAATTATTTAAAAATTGGTCTTCGTCGTTTAAATATATCGGAAACATATAAAAACGAATATTTATATAAAGAATGTAAAAACTATAAGCATAAACAATCTAATGATCAGCTATCTTTACTGGAGGCTTAAATTGGAACATCATTCTTTTACGAAAATAATTTTACAAATATTGAAGCATTACTTTTTAGCTGATGCTATAGACATCTTTGAAAAGAGTGAGCTGCTAAAATATATTAATATTAAAACCCGTTCGGCAGAAAAAGAGGCGAAGGCAAGAGCAAGTTTTGGAAATATATATGCAATTTATGTTTTATTGGAAGATTATTGTTTAAAAAACTTTCATAATAACGGTAACTATTATAATTATGAAGGAGCAATCTTTTCAAATTTATTCAAAAGACAAAGAGAATTACCTTTTGGACAGAAATTGCAAAATCATGCACTTAATCATAGGTTAAATGAGGAGTTTAAAAAGTATTTTCCAACTTGCGATTATATACCAATTATACGTAATACAGAAACAAGCAGATACTGGTTTAATGAAAATCTTCTTAAAATCTCTATTAATGGTAAATTTTATAATATAGCGGAACCTATTATACAAATAATCAATAAATATATTGAAATAAAACAAGCTTCTTTAAATGATTTCTTAACTACTTGCAAATTCATAGGAAAATGTCATACTCAAAAAGACATTGAAAATTTTATTAGAAAATTATTAGCTCCTAATACTGATGCAAGATTATTTGAGATTGTCAGCTTTTCTATATTAAAATATTATTATTTATCGCAATATGTGTATTTTGGATTTTCAAAAGATGAATTAAACAAAGAAAATCTTCATCTATATAAAACCGGAAGGACAAATGCAAACGATGGTGGTATAGATTTTGTTATGAAACCCTTGGGTAGATTCTATCAAGTAACAGAAACTCTGGATTTTAAAAAATATTTTTTAGATATAGATAAAATTGAACGTTATCCAATAACATTTGTTATAAAATCAAATGATGATGAAAAAACAATAATGAAAAATATCAAAACTTGTGCTTTAAATAGTTATGGAATTTTATCAATTGTTGATAAATACATGAATTGTATAGAAGAGGTTTTTAATATACCAAAATTAATTCACGTTTTTGATATTGTTGTTGAACAAAATAATTTGAATGAGGTTTTACAAGAAATAATTCTTCAATGCAAAATGGAATTTAATATTCAAGAAGAAGTAGAGACCGAAATGGAGATCTAACTGTTCGTGATAACTGCCTGAACTATAAGCCTCCAACTACACGGCAAACCTGAAATGGACTAAATCACCATCCTGAATTACATAATCTTTTCCTTCCAGACGGGTTACGCCTTTATCTTTGCAGGCTGAATAAGAACCGCATTCTACAAAATCTTTATACGGCGTAATTTCTGCTCTTATAAAACCTTTTTCAAAATCCGTATGGATAACACCGGCCGCCTGAGGAGCTTTTGTACCGGCAACAATTGTCCACGCCCGAACCTCTTTTTCGCCGGCTGTTATAAATGTTCTCAAATTCAAAAGGTGATAAACAGATTTAATCATCCTGTCAATACCGCTGTCATCAACACCGAGTTCTTTCAGGTACTCTAAAGATTCTGCTCCGAGTTCCGAGAGCTCCTCCTCTATTTTTGCAGAAATAATAACCATTTCCGCACTGTGAGTTTTGGCATACTCATTAACCTGCTCTGTGTAATGGTTTCCGTTTTTAAGGTCAAACTCCGATACGTTTGCCGCATAAATCACAGGCTTTGTAGACATAAGATTCAGCTGTTTTACAAAAGGAATTTCATCATCATCAAAGTTTTCTTTCACATTGATAAACGTACCTTTATAGAGCAGTTCCAGAAGTTTTTTCAAAACCTTATCTTCCATAACCGCATCTTTATCGCCGCCTTTTGCCTGTTTTGCAATACGCGCCTGACGTCTTTCAACGGAGGCAATGTCTGCAAGGGCAAGTTCGGTGTTTATTGTTTCTATATCATCTAAAGGATTAACTTTCCCTGAAACGTGGATTGTATTTGGATCATCAAAACATCTTACAACCTGAATAATCGCATCGACTTCGCGGATATTATGCAAAAACTGATTACCAAGACCTTCGCCCTTGCTTGCACCTTTGACGAGTCCGGCAATATCAACAAACTCAATGGCTGTCGGGATAATATTCTCAGTCTTACAAAGTTTTGCAAGCACCTCAAGCCGCTCATCCGGAACATTAACAACGCCGACATTCGGCTCTATTGTGCAGAACGGATAATTCGCGCTCTGAGCGTTTTTGGCACTTGTTAATGCGTTAAATAAAGTTGATTTCCCTACATTCGGCAGTCCGACAATTCCTGTTCTAAGCATTTATAATTCCTTTTTTCTTAAATTCCTTTAGGATTATAATAACTCAAACAAAATAAATGTAAAAGTAAAAACTATTTCCACGGGTAATCGTCCTTTATTTCCCACCGTACCAGTCCGGTGCTTTCCTGCCGTAAGTTATTTTGTTCTTTTTAATGTTACCGTATTAGATGACGGCCGGGAAATATTATAACAAGCTCTTTATTATTTCCACGGGTAATCGTCCTTTATTTCCCAGCCGTCTTGAACTATTTTTAACATACAAAAATGTCCTTCTCTCTGCACGTCCTGCTCAAGTTCTTCTTCCGTTCTTTCATAACCCAATGGTTTTACAAAATGCCTGTCTAAATCAACAACAAAATTAAAAACATCTCTACAATATCTGTTTGGAGGTTTTGGCCCGTTTAAATCAACTCTTATCTGCTGCGTTTTTGACATATATGGATTATCTTCCGAATCCCAGTTCATTGGAACGAATTGCAGAAACATTCCGTCATTAAGCACAACTGCCGTTCTAGTTACTTCATTTACTATTACCGCTCCTGAGTTAACATTTTTTAAATTATAGAATTGCTTCTGATTATACCCGCAATCCTCAGGAGTTTGACAGGTTTTCATAATTTTCAAATACGGACGCCAGTAAGTATCAAAATATTGTGTCATAGCTTCAGCACTAACCTCTGCGGAAGTATCAACCCAATCATTTGAAAAACCGTTTTGAGCCTCTGAAAGCTTAAAAGCCTGCTCAAGGGTTGAAAGCGTTTTCTTTAACTGTTCAACGGTCTGCCTTTTTTGATATTTACCTACAAGCGACGGCAGAGTCATTGCTGCAACAACCCCGATTATACCAAGTGTTATCAACACCTCTGCAAGAGTAAATCCTTTTTTCATTTGTCCTCCATGATATTTTATCAATTATTTATCATTATACATGATATTTTATCATGTTTAATGATATTTTTCAACTGTTTTAGAATTGTACATTTATTATTATTTAGGAGCAATAAGCTTATCATAAGAGAGAGGTTATATGAACATAAAAAAGAGCTTAGGTATAAGAATAAAAAGTTTGAGGAAACAGCGAAATCTGTCTCAGGAAAAACTGGCTGAACTGGTTGACATATCCCAAAACGCACTAAGCTATATTGAAACAGGCGATAATTTCTGCACGGCGGAAACTCTTGAAAAGATAATTACAGCACTGGGAATTGAACCTTCGGAACTTTTTGATTTCGGTCACCAGAAAGCAAATGATGAGCTTCTTGTTGAAATTAACACAATGTTAAAAAACACTCCGGAAAAAATTCCCGAGGCATATAAAATTATTAAGGCTATAGTTAATTAAAACCCTCCGGCGCTTACGCGCCACCTCCCTTACAAGGGAGGCGAAAACCTGCCCCACTTTTATAAAGATGGAAGTAAAGGGGGATTTTTCGATCAAACCATCCGCCGCTCACGACACATCACTTATGAAGGGAGGCAAAAACCTAACCCCCTTTTCTAAAGGGGGAAGTAAAGGGGGATTTTATCACAAATACCTTTCTATGTCAGCGCACACCCCTTCAAAATTTTTATTTACATCAACATTTGTATATCGTAATACTATCAAACCCAAACTTTCTAAATATTTATCTCTTTTATTATCTTTCAGTTTTGCTTCGTCTTCGTAGTGCTGCCCACCGTCTAATTCAATAACAAGCTTATTCTTAGGTGAATAAAAATCTACAATATAGTTTCCTATTACTTTTTGCCTTAAAAATCTTGCTTTACAGGTTCGTAAATATCCAAACCAGAGTGCACGTTCTTCCTCTGTCATATTTTTGCGTAGATTTCGAGCCAATATTTTTAGCTTTGAATTATAGAATAACATATAAAACCCTCCGGCACTCACAGGCAACCACACTTACAAGGGATATTTTTGCTCCCCTTCTGTATTTTTTGCCCTCTCCGGCGCTTCCTCCATCTGAATTTACAAGGGAAGCAAGCCGCACGCTAAATCGGGGTGATTTAATCTTACGCCATGTCCTCAGGTGAGCCGTTCACAACCTGTATGCCGAATTTTGTTCTGAAAAGGTGCTTTACGGTATCGCCCTGAATCTCAAACATCATTTTGTTAAACAGGTCATAAGCTTCACGTTTATACTCAATCAACGGATCTTTCTGCCCGTAAGCCCTTAAGCCGATACCTTCTCTCAGCATATCAATATTATGAAGGTGGTCAATCCATTTGTTATCCACAACCCTTAAAAGTATATCCCTTTCAAGGTCCCTTATTACGTTATGGTCTGCAAAAGGCTCCTGCGGAATATAATTCGCATCATATTTTGATACAACCTCGTTGTAAAAATCAATTACGCCGATTTCGTGTTCTCTGTATGCCTGAATGGCAAAGTCTTTAAGCTTGTTGTACATTGCATCAAAGCGCAAATTCTGGACATCAGTAACCTCAAAATGCGATAGCTGCGGAATTATGGAGTGAAGTTCTTTTATCATCCTCTGTAAATCTTCAAACACGTAATCTTCAGGATTTTGCTCTGGAGAAATATAACTTCTCATAAGCCTGTCAATTTCGCGCTCAATCATATAGTAAATATCTTCGCTCAAATTGCTGCCGAATAATACTTTGCGGCGCTGTGCGTAAAACTTTTCACGCTGAATATTCATAACATCATCGTATTCAAGAACACTTTTTCTTATGTCAAAGTGGTAAGTTTCAACTTTCTTCTGCGCTGACTGAATCTGGCGTGAAATCAGCGGATGCTCGATTGCAATATCCTCTTCTACATTCAATGCGTTCATAAGGCTTGTAATCTTGTCCCCTCCAAAGATTCTCATAAGGTTATCTTCAAGAGAGAGGAAAAATCTTGTAGACCCCGGATCACCCTGACGTGCCGCACGGCCTCTCAACTGGTTGTCAATACGTCTGGATTCGTGGCGTTCTGTACCGATTACGTGAAGCCCGCCCGCTTTTACAACAAGTTCATGTTCTTCTGTGGTAATCTTTTTAGCCGCAGCCATTGCAGCATTTTTCTGTTCTTCATAATCCGGCGCTGTGTCAGGTGTAACACCGCGTTTTTCAAGTTCTTCTTTTGCCATATATTCAGCGTTACCGCCTAAGAGAATATCTGTTCCGCGTCCTGCCATATTGGTAGCAATTGTTACAGCGCCTACACGTCCTGCCTGTGCAATTATGTAAGCTTCTTTTTCATGGTGTTTTGCGTTAAGGACATTATGCTTAATCCCGCGCTTTGTCAGAAGCGCCGACACGTATTCTGATTTTTCAATACTGATTGTTCCTACAAGCACCGGTCTGCCGATTTTATGTTGGGCAATAATATCTTCCACAACGGCATTAAACTTTGCCCTTTCCGTTTTATAAATTACATCTGGATAGTTAATTCTAATATCAGGTTTGTTTGTCGGAATCGTTGTAACCTCAAGGTTATAAATCTTGCCGAACTCTGCTTCTTCAGTCATTGCTGTACCTGTCATACCGGAAAGCTTCGGATACAGCCTGAAAAGGTTCTGAAACGTAATACTTGCAAGAGTCTGGGTTTCATCCTGAATTTTAACGCCTTCTTTTGCCTCAATTGCCTGATGAAGCCCGTCTGACCAGCGTCTGCCTTCCATTAATCTGCCGGTAAACTCATCTACAATCATAACTTCGTTGTTGCGAACAACGTAATCCGTATCCTTTATGAAAAGTTCTTTTGCTTTCAAAGCCTGCAAAAGATGATGGGCGTACTGTGTGTTTATATCAAACAAATCCTTAATCTGCAGAAGTTCCTGCGCTCTGTCAATCCCGTCTTCCGTGAGGATTATGTTTTTATTTTTTTCATCTACTTCGTAATCTCTGTCTTTCTGAAGTTTCGGCGCAATTTTTGCCATAAGCTGGTAAGTTTCTGCTGATTTTTCAAGTCGTCCGCTTATGATAAGAGGGGTTCTAGCTTCATCAATCAGAATACTGTCGACTTCATCAATTATCGCGTAGTTATAAGGCCTTTGAACAAGCATATTCGGACTGGTCGCCATATTGTCACGCAGGTAGTCAAAACCGAACTCGTTATTTGTTCCGTATGTAATATCACAATCGTAAGCGGCTTTTTTAGCGGCAAAATCATCCATTGTGCGGCCGCCTGACAATATTACGCCGACAGACAGCCCCAGAAATTTATAAATCTTGCCCATCCACTCGCTGTCACGTTTTGCGAGGTAATCGTTAACCGTGATTACGTGGACACCCTTGCCTGTCAGAGCATTCAAATATGCAGGGAGAGTTGCTACAAGCGTTTTACCTTCGCCGGTTCTCATCTCTGCGATATGTCCGTTGTGAAGAAAATATCCGCCGATAAGCTGTACATCAAAGTGGCGCATATTTAAAACTCTTTTGCCGGCTTCTCTCACTGTTGCAAAGGCTTCCGGAAGAATTTTATCCAGCGCTTCTTTTTCAAGCTTTCTGTCCGTATTAAAATCTTTTGAGGTCGGACGGTTGGCAAGAATTTCCTTAAACTCTGCAGTCTTAGCCTTTAATTCATCATCGCTCAATGCTGCAAACTGCGGCTCTAATGCGTTTATATGGTCAATTATCCCCATTATACTCTTAACTTTTTTCTCGTTAGGATCGCCCAACAGCTTCAATAAAAAACTTATCATTATTAAATTTTCCTCTCCAAATTTGGTGTCTTATGCACTAATTGTAGCATGGACATAAAATTTTTGTTAGAAATTAAGGAAAAAATAATATTTTCCAAAGGATATTCATCTTTTATTTCCCACCGTACCAATCCGGTTTTATACCAGCAACGATATTTATTTATTTTATAAATTACTACTAGAGGAGACGGCTGAGAAATCTCTGTATACGCTTTCTTCAATTGTGTCAACGTCTGATTTTTCTGATATTTTCCTATTAATGCCGGTAAAGTCATTGCTGTAACTATTCCTATAATCCCGAGCGTTATTAAAACTTCCGCCAGCGTAAATGCTTTTTTCATAGGTTCCTCCATGCTGTTACATACATGTAATAGATAATTATATTATGCCACTATAATTACATGTATGCAACAGCAAAACGAAGAATTGTTACATTTATTCGGCGAGCACGTCAGGAAACTGCGTATTCAAAAAAAGATGTCGCTTAATGAATTTGCTTTCAAGAGCCTGCTGTTAACCTCTGCAACCCAGAGCCGGATTGAAAACGGACTGGTTGATTTAAAATTTTCAACTCTTATTAAAATCGCTAATGCTCTTAATATTTCGCCATCAGAATTACTCGACGGTTTTGACTTCATATTTAAGCCTTAATGGAACAGACTCGTGCGTAATAGGCACCAGCCTATTCTTATATGTTCATTTCTTTTTTGGTCGGAAGAAATGAAAATCGGCAAGAGTTTAGAGCGTCGCCTTACACTGCTGCACGCCAGCATAAAAACCCTCCGCCGCTTCGCGCCACCTCCCTTAAAAGGGAGGTTTCAATTATTGCAGTAATTGAACTGCTAAGAAAAATATAAATTTCACTCTATGTTAGCTTTGCAACCTGTATACATGTTTATATCACCTTACCTTGTAAAAAACTTATTTAAAAGCACCGGCACATATCTGGCATTCAGGGCTGAAAAATCAAAAATAAACTCATTTATGCCGGCTTTATGGAGCATATCAACTTTATCAAAGTCCTCCAGAATTCTGTCCTCAAACATGTGCATCCTGCAAAATCCGTCGCATGTAAAAGGATAAATCTTATTCAATGACGGATCCTTCAGGGCAAAACCGCCCCTGTGGCAGGGCGCTTTACAAGATAATCTTGAAATTATTGCACTGTCATTATTAAGCGGACACAACCCCAGACTCGGAACCCTTATATTGCCGGCAATTGTGTACTTTCTGTTCGGAATTATATTTTTAATCTTCTTAACCGTCTTTATCGCATTATCCAGATCTGTAAACGGGGTAAAATCTATTGCGTTAATCGGTGCAAGATTATTAAGACACTTGATTGACATACTGTTTAAAAGATTTATGCCGCCGCCGATTTCTATCGGAATATCATCCAGATCGCTGTCGTTTATTACCATCCAAAAATACCCGATATTGTTGATTATCAAAGAGGATGGTACCGGCTCAGACAGCAAAAGCCTCTTTTCATATTCATATACCCTGTCAAAATCCCGCTCAATCAAAATTCTCGGAGTTGAAAGCTGCAAATCGATGCCGTATTCCGCACAAAAATCTTTTACTTTGCAAATTATTTCGTTGAAACTGCTTGTTGAAAGGTCGCAGGTAGAAAGGATTTCCCCGTATTCAATTGAACTGACAGGATTTGTGCCGATTTTTTTAATATATTTTTTTAGTTCGTTAAGCTGTTCAAGTTCCGACAGTCTGAGGTTTATCTTAAAATCATCCCTTTTTTCAAAATTAATCTCTCTTGAAACCCGCGGACGCTTTATATCCCACTCGAAATTCTGGATATTACGGCTGAATTTAAAGTCCTTGCCTTCCGCAGAAACCATATCTCCGGAAAAATGGTTAGTCTGATATATACTTTTTCTTACGTGCTTGAACGGTAATTTCTGTGCTTTAAAAAGTTTAGGCTTTGCAAGAATTTTCTCGATAAGCTCTATCCCCTCGAGAATTTCGTCGGAATTGGCAAATTTTCCCTTAATAACGACCTTATCAATCGCACCGAGTTTTTTTATATCCTCGGCACACCACGGAAGATTATCCGTATCTATTGCAAGCGGAAGCTTTGTGTACTTCTTAATCTTGGCAATATTTTTCATATAAATTTCTTCAGTAATAATTATCTCATCAACTTTATGAAAATTGCTGATAAAATCAATTCCAGCAATATTATGAATATCAAAGTATGAATCCACCACAATCTTAAAAGGCAGATTAAAAACCTTTATCGCCTCAAGTATCGCAAAACTGTTTATTAAAATGCCGTCAATACCCGCCGTTTTCAGGTATTTAAGCATTTTCTTAATCTCTGCCAGGTTTTCCTCTGTTATATCATGCTTAAAGTTAATATAAATAGCACACCCGTTGCGCTTTGCTGCAGCCACAAACTCATCTACATAGTCAAAGTTATTGTTCAAAAACTTCTTATAATATACGTAATACTCCCTGCAGGAGGTTTCTTTAGCAAACAGATCAATATCGTCGGGCTTTTTTACCGGCGCAACTATCTTAATTTCCTTCATGCAACTATTATAGTGCCGGAACTTAAAAAAATTTCCTCAAAAAAATTTATTTTAACATTTCGTAACAAATTTACCAAAAACAGGCAATTTTCACTGAATAAAATACTTTATAAGAATATAAGGAATATTTAGGATATTTAAAACTTTCTCACAGGAAAAAGGAAACAACACACACACTATTTAGGGAGGTCACCGCATGGCAATAGGTGCAGAAGACTACATCGACCAGTTACTGGTTAAAAAATACGCAGACGAAAAAGTTGACAACCACGACAATATGGAATCTATGGTTGATCCGAATAAAATGATGGGCGCAATGAACGATTATGCGACAATGTACCGTAATATGATGGTTTTGAAACAGCGCCTGAACATCGCATGTTACGCGGTTAACGCCAAAAACGCCAGATATATGAAAAGCCGCGGCTACTAATACAAAAGTTTAGCGTTCCTTGTTTTTGTTATAATAACAGAAAAAAGGAACGAAACCTATGGGAAAAATTATTCTGGCGTCTTCTTCTCCCAGAAGACAAAATATTCTAAAACAAAACAACTATGATTTTGAAATTGTTCCGTCGCCGTATGTTGAAGATCATACGAGGACGGATTTTTCTTATGAGTTTGTGGAAAGTCTTGCGCTGAATAAGGCAAAAGCCGTTCTTCCTCTTGTTAAGGAACCTGCAAAAATTATCGGCGCCGACACTGTTGTTGTGCTTGACAATGAAATTCTCGGAAAACCTGACGGGGAAAAAGGCGCAATTGAAATGCTTAAAAAACTTTCCGGAAAAACACACTCCGTTGTCACGGCTATTGCTGTTATTAATACTGAAACAGAAGAAATCAAGCAGAAAGCAGTCACAAGTTACGTTACCTTTGAAAATCTTACTGATGAGCAGATAAATTTCTATGTACAAAAGTTTAAACCGTTTGACAAAGCCGGCTCTTACGGAATTCAGGAGATGCCTGACGGGTACATCAAATCCTACTCCGGCAGCCTTGAAAATATAATAGGGCTTTGTCCTGATGCCCTGAAAGAACTCTTAGCCTGAATTTTCCGAAATTTCTACCCTGTGCAATGCCAGCAAGCCGCTCATCACTCAATTAATGTCTGTGATGATGAGGTCTGTGCGGCGGATGGTGGTGATGCGGCGGTGGCGGAGGACACAGCGGAGGCATTGTCAGAATTTGCATTAAACCTATAAAGTTTGATACGTTTCTGAACTGCATATACGATTTCATTATATTTTTATACTCGCTATAGTTTATTGTGTTAGGATTTGAATTCTTTTCGTTGTAGAGTCTTGAAAGTGTTGTAAACTGGTCTGCGGTTGTCTTTATCATATAACCGCTGTAAGGAAAAATATTTGTTCTGTTCCAGTTGTCACGCTCCATTTCTATAACTTCGCCTAACGAGATTGAACCGTTTTTCTTAATTTTGCCGTCGATTTCATTAAAGACTTCCGGCATAGATTTTTCAGCATCATAATTTTCCATATCGCCCAGAACAAAACAGGCCGGAACAGCAGTAACCGGTGCAGGTGTAACCGGAACATAATAATACTGCGGCGGTACAGGAACAAAGTATTGTGCGTCCGCATCAGTTGAAGGAACTGCTGCGGCAAGTGCTATTGCAGCTGCGCCCGCTGTATTTTTTATAGTTTTCTTTGTCTTTTCTCCGCTAAAATGAGGAGTTGTTACATTTGAACTTATTCTTGAAACTTTCATACACTAAACCCTTATTTTTAAGACCATATATTTATATTATTGCGGTCAAAATATTTTTTGTTAGTTCATTAAGAAAATTTTACAAACGGCAAAAACTCCAACTTGAAATATTCATTATTAATATTTGGCAAACAAATTCAAAACATGATATTATTCCGTTTATCCGGTGTAAACTTACATTCCCGACAGGCGGCCTGTTCAGCCCCATCTTCCACTGGCAGATTTATTTGGAAATCACTGCAAAACGTGAGCCTTGGTCAACTTTCTGTTTTTGAACATAGGGTTTTGAAACAATATTGAATGTTGAATTATACAATCTGCTGCCCATAAAGGTTACAGGTTTGTTACGTTCCTGAATTTCATCATATTCTTTTTTCAATGCGTCATAAACGTTTGTATCTTTATCTTCAACTTTTCTTGTTTCATTTAGTTTTTTAAGTTCCTGCGCACGTTTCATGACATCTTCCGGGGCGTAGTATAAGATCATAGTATAATCGTCTACGTGAATACGTCCTCCGTTTTTCGGAACAAGATAATAATGATCGCCTTCAGCTTTAACAACGAACCGTTCGTTTTCATTCTTAGCGTTCACAAATTCAGTTCCCGGAGTAATTCCGCCTCTCAGAGAGTTATAATCCTGAGGCGGAGTAAGCTCTACCGCATCAAGATAAACATCTTTCGGGCCGTTAAAGTCTTTGTAATTGTGAGTTATGCCTCTTGTATTAAACAAAGAAATTGTCATTGCGCCATCTGTGCTCTGCCTTAAGATAGCACTTAATTTTTCAGAGTAGTTTTTATCCTCCGAGCGCCATGATGTTGTTGCATGCTGCTCCGGCAGAAGATATATAGCACCATCATTAAGCGGGTGAAGTTCGTATCTGGAACGAAGCGACATAACATCGTCTATTTCTTTTTTAAAGTTTTTAATATCCTCAAGCCCCTCGGAACCGTCCTCAATCCATTCGTGGCGGACAGCATTACGGTTCTGGAGATAAATATTCTTGGTTTTCTGCTCGTAACCTGTCATTCCTAAATCATCACCGGCATATATGGTCGGATTACCCGGAGCTGCTACAAGAAATTGCATCATTCCTTTAAATTTAGGCAGTGCAGGTGCCAGCATTTTGCATAAAATACTTTTTCTTAAAATATCTTTCTGTGCATCCGAAAGCTCCAGCCCGCGGTTTTCTGCCTGTTTAAGAACCTCATTAATCGCTACTTCATAAGGCAAGACCCCAAAAGCATCCGCATTAAACCTTTTTATATTACCTGATTTTGTATAAACCTGTCCGTTTGCAAGTTCACTGATAGCTTTTACCACATATTCATAAATCGTATCTCTGTTGCCGTCATTGAATATATCGCCGTATGCCGCGCAAACATCATCAAGAACCAGACTAAACGCATGCTGCATTGCCTGCCCCATAGCTGCAGCCTTCGGACTCTTGGTTGAAAAATCAAAATTGTTGAAATCTTTATAATTTATAGGACTGTTAAAGTTGCCGCTGAACACCCTGTATGCGGCTTCTCTGTAACCTTGATTTTTTTTATCGTTAAGATTTGTATAGAACAATTCCATATCCATACCCAGAGCGTGCAGAATACGCGGTTTGTCATGGTTATCAACAAATGTATAAGAATAAATCTGTGCCGGCAAAGGCCCAAAATGCAAGAAACCCGGAACAACTTCTTTTGCATTACCATCCCAGCCGTCTTTGAGAAGGTCAATCATTTTTGTGCCGAGATTATGAAATGAATCCTCGCCTTTTTCAGCTGTTTTCCCGAAAATTCCTGCAACACTTGTGAAGAAATACCTGTAATTGGCAGTTGATGTGATACCTGTTTCACGCAGGAATTTCATTACTATATCTTTTTTAGTGTTAAACCTGTCTGAACCTTTGCCTGCACCGACACCAAAGAGGTCATCTTCATCTGTGACTTCTGCAACAATATAGGAATTAGGGTTTTCGCTGTAAACTCCATCGGTAAAGTTATTCCAGAATTTAATTACACTATTCCAGGTAGACTGGAACAAATTGTGACCGCCTCTTAGAGAATCTATATCACCAATATCTTTTGCTGCGTCAATACGCCAATCCAGACCGGCCTGACTTCTGTCAACTATCATTTCTGCGAGTTTAAAGCTTGTAACATTGGTATTTTTAATCATTTTATAAAGAGCTTCAGCCAGAAAATCTTTGTCATCTTTTGAGAGTTTGGAAATACCGCGTTTCATTGCATTAATAAGTTCAGTCGCTTCCTGTTCAGGGCTGGCTGCATAAATACCCAGCGCCTGCAGGGACGTTTCTTTCAACTCATCATAGTCATATTTAATACCGCCGTTTTGTTCATCAATTCGTACGTTAGCATCAGGGAACAAACCTTTTACAACTGCAAACTTAATAATTTCAGGTGCCAGCAGCGGTAAAACATATTTCCCGTATTCACTGGTGTTATATCCCACGTTGAGCTTTAATGCTTCCGGAAGCTTATCGTTAACACGCTTCAAAACATTCATTGCAAAGGTATAAAACTCACCATTTTTGTCGGTATCCACACCATCTTTTGCATAGTACATTTCATTTACTTTATGGTAAATGTTTTCATTTTTACTGTTGAGGTGCGGATTGTTCAGCTGATCCATTTCATATCTTGATTTGCCTAATTCATCCTCATGGTGAGCCCGTTTTGTAATATAAGAAGTACCGAGAACAGAAACTATATTATCTCCGAGTTCAATCGTATCCAGCGGAACATCCATCAACGAAGCCTTTAAAAGCATCTTAAAATCACCGGCATCCGGTATCATATCTTTAGCCTTATATTTGCCGTTAAGGACATACCGGATATTTTCAGGAGTTACATCCGCAGTCAAAGATAACGGGAATTTCTTTTCATCAATATTTTTCTTTATTAATGCAGCGACCTTATTAACATCATGATCATCAACATTCTTAAGGTTTTGAGCTACATAAAGGTTTAAAATTTGATTTGTCTTTTTAGTCCAGTATTTTCCCGATGTAATAGCATAATCCTGAACTTCCATATTATATTCACGTATTTTATTGCGGTATTCTTCACGTTGTTTTTCAGACAGACTGTTTTCTTCCATAATATCTGAATTTGAATAAACATAACGCAATTTTGGAATATCTACGTTTGCATCCCAGGTTGAAATCCCGCTTTCAAACTTGGCTTCAAGATCAAAGTTCGGGAATTTTGTAAGCATTCTGGTTGCCTGAAAACTTTCATAAGGCACATAATGCCCTACAGGTTTATCATTGTTAAATTCATTAAACTTTTTAATATTGGCAAGATAAATATCCGGATCTATTTCAAAAGCATAATTAATAATTGTATCGTTATGTGTACTTATATCAAAAACATTATCAGTATTTTTTATTGAATAATCTTTAATCAGCGGAGTGTTATTGCGTGCCTCGTCTACAGACACAAGACGTCTGTCAAACACCTGAATATAGGTAGGTTTCTTTTTATCGTAATCTTTGTTTTTTATAGCTTTAACAACACCATCTGCTGACTGTTCAAAATCCCATGGGCTGTTTACCAGTTTATGTGAAATAAAATTTGTTTTCTTTCCGAATGCCCCGAGGTTATAAGGTGGAGTGCCTTTAAACCAGTTGAAATACGGCGACTTTTCCCCCCATTTTAAAACATGGCTAAAATGAACCCCTTCAAGCCCTTCGTTTACAAAAGCTCCGTCAGATACCCAGTTAATACCGTGTGCAAACAATTTTCTCTGAAGTCTTGCATAATCTTCTATACTGCCAAGCGGCTGCGCAATCTGCATACAGTTCTTATTCCAGTAAGCATGCGGCGTTTTACTGTCGTCTGTAAACAGCGGGGTTGAAACAATTCTTCTGAATCCGTCAAACTTGCCGGCATCAAGGTCATGCTCTACACCTGCAAGAGACCCACCCATTTTATTTGAAAAAGTTTTTATAGATCTGGAAGCCTCTATATAGTCAAGATTCGGCTTATAATTTCCGTTATAATCGTATTTGTACATTGCATTATAAGAATCCGGAACCAGCAGAATCTGTGCACCGCCGGTTGAAGATTTTGTTTCATCCGGCATTACAAGGTTATAAATTTTCTCATAATGTTTAACAGGCTTTCCGTTTTCATCAATTGCGTTAGTTGCATCAATTACATCTCCCGAATCAATTTGATACATTGGATAGCGAGGCCCGTCGCCATATTTCGGAACTAACTTAAAATGATAACCGAACGGTCTGGATGCAGCAATAGAATAATCACTGAGATTAACTTTATTTGCACCTGAATTTATTTTAAGTGAATATGTATTATGAACTTTATTTTTGTAAGCTCTGCCCGGTGTATAGTTTTTATTGCTGTCAGGAATAACCTCGCACAACTCCAGATAACAGTCAAACTTGCTGCTGTCAAAGACATAGTTAAACTCATATATATCACGCCCTGCTTCTGATTTTACATGTTTATACCCTTCAAACGACGGGGATTTTCGAACTGTATTTAATTTGTCGCTGTAAACTTTCACACACACTCCTTATTTCTAAAAACTTTAAAAATACTGAACTTTTATTTTTGCCAAAACGAAATCTTATATTAAGAAATTTTTACATAAAAATATTTTTATTGCTATACGTTGTTTTATACATATAATTTTATTATAAAAAATATAGGAGAAAAATTAATGGTAATGACTGAAATTAAATGCGACATCAAGGATATTAATCTTGCTGATCAGGGAAAAAATCAAATAGAATGGGCGTTAAAAGATATGCCTGTTTTGAGAGAGATTGAAAAAAGATTTATAAAAGAACAGCCGTTCAAAGGGTTAAGATTATCGGCATGCGTTCACGTAACAAAAGAAACCGCAGCATTATGCACAGTTATGAAAGCAGGCGGTGCCGATGCCGTGCTAGTGGCATCAAATCCTTTATCTACACAGGATGATGTGGCTGCTGCACTTGTAAAGCACTGGGGTATTCCTGTTTTCGGCTATGCTGGTGAAAGCGTTGAAACTTACAGAGAACACGTTAAAGTTGCACTAGACCACAATCCTAATATTATTATTGACGACGGCTGCGACATTGTGTCAACAATTTATGCAGAGCGTCCTGAACTTGCAGAAAAGATTATCGGTTCTACAGAAGAAACCACAACCGGTATAATCAGACTGCAGGCGCTTGAAGCACAGGGGATTATGAAAGCTCCTGCGGTAGGTGTTAACACAAGTTTAACAAAACACCTTTATGACAACCGCTACGGAACAGGACAGAGCTCTTTAGATGGGGTTATGAGAGCCGCAAATATTCTTTTCTCAGGCAAAACCGTTGTAGTATCAGGTTACGGCTGGTGCGGTAAAGGAATTGCAATGAGAGCACAGGGAATGGGCGCAAACGTTATTGTTTGTGAAGTAGATCCGCTCAAGGCTCTTGAAGCTGCGATGGAAGGCTATAGAGTTATGCCGATTGCCAGAGCTGCAAAAGAAGGGGATATTTTCTTAACAGTTACCGGCGACAAACACGTTATTGACATTGAACACCTTCTTGAAATGAAAGACGGGGCTTTTGTCGGAAATGTCGGACACTTTGACCACGAAATTAACGTTAACGGACTTAAAAAATACACAAAAGAAATCAAACAAATCAGACCTACACTTGAGGAATACAAACTCAACAACGGGAAATCCATTTATGTTCTTGCAGAGGGCAGACTGGTTAACCTTGTTTGTGCGGAAGGTCATCCGGCAAGCGTTATGGACATGAGTTTTGCAAATCAGGCGCTCGGTATTGAATTCCTTGTTAAGAATTATGGCAAGCTTGAGAACAAGTTATACACACTTCCTCATGAAGTTGATGTAAAAATTGCTGAACTGAAACTTAAATCAATGGGGATAGCGATTGATACACTTACACCTGAGCAGGAAGAATACCTGAACAGCTGGAAAATTGACTAGAATATTTATATAAAAGAGGCGGACGCATTTTTCTAATGCGTCCGCCTCTTGTTATACATAAAACATGTTATCGGAAGGGGTTCGGGGCTTATGCAGCCCCAACCCACGCGCAGACATTCTTTTTCTTTTCATCGCAAAAAGGAAAAGAATGTCTGCCCAGAAAAAGAAACACGCTATATTACAGCGCTGCTGCGCAGCGCATGGTCAAATGGATGCAGTTAAATGCTGACGCATTTAACCTTTTAGCCTTACTATCGCACTTCGTGCACGTTCGGCAACCTGTCTAAAATCCCCCCTGCCCCCCTTTACAAAGGGGGTAAGTGTCAAAGGCCTCCCTTGTAAGGGAGGCGGCGCGTGAGCGCCGGAGGGTTTTTATGCGAGCGTGCGGCTTTGCCGCAATAGCGAGCAATTGAGGTGAAAAAATTTTGAGATCCTGAACTAAATTCAGGATGACGAAATTTTTTCACTACATCAATTTTATTTCGCGACGCGCAGCGACGCTCTAATCTTTTGCCAATTTTTCTTTTCTTTGGTTCATTTCTTTTCTTTTTTCTGGCTAAAAAAGAAAAGAAATGAACGTATAAAAAATACTTAAATTTATTACATTACCCTCACCCGAATTTGTAAATTCGCTTCTGCTCATTAACAAATTCTACCCTCTCCCAGAGGTAGAGGGTTTAAAAAGTCTTCCGATAACATATTTTATGTTAATTTACAAAAATCAACATTTAATTTGCAATGCGGCATGTTTATTGTAGTATATTATTGGCTATTTATGTTTGATAGGTTTAGCCCTAGTCCGGAATCCGGCGGAAATGACTTTTATATTCCGCAATTTGGATAGCAACAGCGTTTTCATACAGACCGGATGAAACTTAATAGCCCGTAGTACACAATTAACATAAGGAGAAAAACGATGCCTGTAGCATCTATGATTGAACTTTTAGAAGCAGGTGTTCACTTCGGACACCAGACACAAAGATGGAACCCTAAGATGAAACCGTATATTTACGGTGCAAGAAACGGAATTTATGTTCTTGACTTGCGTAAAACTTCCGACTTATTGGATGAAGCTTACGCTGTTGTAAGAGAATTTGCAGCACGCAACAAAAACATCCTCTTCGTCGGTACTAAAAAACAGGCTGCTGAAGTAGTTGCGGAAGAAGCTAAAAGAGCAGGCGCTTATTACATTAACAGAAGATGGTTAGGCGGTATGCTCACTAACTTTGAAACTATCAGAGGCCGCGTTAATAAATTGAAAGAACTTGAAGAATTCATTTCTTCCGGCCACGCAGACAAACTGCCTAAAAAAGAAATCGCTCAATTAAACAGACAGTTAGGCAAATTAAGCAAGACTTTAGGCGGTATTAAAGATATGAGAGGTTTGCCTGACTTAATCTTTATTATTGATCAGAGCAAAGAATTAATCGCTATTCAGGAAGCAAATAAACTCGGCATTCCGGTTATCTGTCTTGCAGATACAAACGCTAACCCTGACGGCATCAATTACGTTATCCCTGGTAACGATGACGCTATCCGCTCTATCAAATTAATCACTTCTAAACTTGCTGACGCTGTGCTTGAAGGCAAACAGCTTAAAGAAAATAACGCCACCCAGAAAGCTAAAATTGAAGAAATTAAAGCTGAAGATGCAGGCGTTACTGTTGAAGCAGAAGCAAAAGAAGAAGTTACAGCAGAATAACTCAGAATAAGAGTGAAGGCGCGGAAGAAAAATTTTCACGCCTCACCCTTCACTCTTTACTTATTAAAAGGAGAGAATTATAATGAACATTACAGCTCAAATGGTTAAAGAACTTCGCGACAAAACCGGCGCAGGTATGATGGATGCAAAAAAGGCACTCGTCGAAACCGATGGTGATATGGAAAAAGCAATGGAAGTTCTCCGCCAGAAAGGTATGGCTTCCGCCGATAAAAAAATGGGAAGAATTGCTGCGGAAGGTCTTATCGCTTCATGCGTTAAAGATGATTGCGGCGCTATGGTTGAAGTTAACTGCGAAACAGACTTCGTTGCTAAAAATGATGAGTTTAAAGAATTAGCATCAGGTCTTGCAGAAGTTGTTGCCGAAACTAACCCTGCCGATGTTGATGAACTCCTCGCTTCAACATGTCCTAAATGCGGCAAAGCTATCTCTGAAGTTATAAAAGAAAAAATCGCTTCTATCGGCGAAAAAATTACTTTCAGAAGATTTGTACGCTATGAAGGCAATACCGCTACATACATTCACAATGGCAAAATCGGTGTTTTGCTTGAAACTGACAAAAAAGATGCTGAATTAATGAACGATATTTGCTTACACATCGCATCTTCTGCTCCTGAGTTTATTTCAAGAGCCGAAATACCTCAGTCAGTAATTGACCACGAAACTGAAATTGAAATGGGTAAAGAAGATCTTCAGAAAAAACCTGAAAACATCAGAGCAAAAATTGTTGAAGGTCGTGTAAACAAACTTATGGCATCAAGAGTTCTTCTTGAACAGCCGTTTGTTAAAAACCCTGATGTAACTGTAGGACAGCTAATTGAAGGTAAACTTACTATTCAGAAATTCACAAGATATACTCTTGGGGAAGGTCTTGAAAAACGTCAGGACAACTTTGCTGAAGAAGTTATGAGTCAGGTTAAAGGATAATCATTTCCATAAATAAAACCCAAAAGACCAGCGTTTTGAACGCTGGTCTTTTTTAAAGCAAAAATTTATTTTGACGTGATTTAGTCTTGAAAAAATCAGAAAATCTGTTATCATATAATAAAAGGAGTGTATTGCGTGAGTGAATTGAATATTAAAGAGATAACAAGTTTTTTAGATGATAATACTAAAAAGACCAGACTTGTTGTATCGGATACAGAAAAAGAAACAGAAATCATTCTTGAAGGCAACGGCTCATTAAAAATTGCAGCTCTTGAAGTTTAAAGAGCACAGCACGGACTGAAGCATTCTAGCTTATACTAAAAAAGTTGCATGGAAGATAACTATTCTTCTTTTCCGAATTTTAGAGTTTCGCCTTTAATACCTTCCTGAACCCAGTGAACTTCCGGTTCATTTGAATTTTTTAAATTAGTCTGCGGCATGTTCTCTGCAGGTAAATTATCAGGCATTGCCTCTGCGGCAGAAGTTTCTTCTGCCGGAACGACATGTTCATCTGTTTTTGTTTCCTTAATTGACGATTTTATTTCCTTTTTATCTTTTTTAATATTTTTACCTTTTCCTCGTTTATTATTATTTAGCTTTATCTCAACAGCCTGAGTTTTTTGCGGCTCTAACGTTTTCGACTCATTTGCTCCTTCAGTGGCAGCAGACTGAACATCTTCACCTGGTTCATCCTCATCACCGTCATAGTCTTTAAACCTCAAAGAAAACAGGTCGTGCTCCCGGATTTCAAGTTCACTACCCTTGCTTAGGTATGAAAAAATCGAATTTTCATAAATTGAAACAGCTGAGGATTTGAATCTGTTGCCTTCTTCATTTTTAACAGCACCCTCAACAGCATGATACCCTAGACTGACGCCTTTTACAAAATGATCACCCACAGTAAGCGCTGCATTTTTTGCAACTTCGCCTTTGTCAATTTCAAATTTCGGTGAGAACTTTCCGATATATTCTTCTGTAATCTTAACTTCATTTCCTTGTTCATCAATATAACTGACAGGAATTGCTGAAAATGTCGCGTTTCGTTTAAGCCGTTTCGGTGCTTTGACATCTGTTATACGGCATTTTACGATAACGCCTTCCGGAATTGTAACATTTTCATCAAGCATAACTGAACTCATTGCCTTTAAAGAAATAAATTCAGGTGGCTGCGCAGTTGAAAAACTGCTTAGTGCTTCTACCTTTAAAACCTCAGCGGAAAATACCGGCTGAATAAATAACAAACAAAATACAGTTAATATTCCTGCTTTGAAAAACTTTTTCATTTTCATACTCCTACAGTTACTCTCCCGTCTTAAATATTTTATCTCAAAAATTCATTATAACGCAAAATACTGTTTAAAGGCATAGCAGGATTGTAACGGTTGCAGGAATCAAAAGTAGTCAAATCAGTCAGCGGAAGCCCAGGCAAATACCGGCTGAACGGACGCTGAGATTCTTCTGTTGCTGGAGTAAATGAAGCATTTACTATATCAGACGCCGAGCCGGAAACATTTTGCGCTTGCTGCTGTTGTTTCGGCTGAACTTCTGTAAAATTCAGAGCAAATACCTGACCGGATTTAATAGTCAACGGAGATTGAGCCGCAACAATTTTGTTATTAACCACCATACCCGCAAATGTGCCGTAAGCCTGCGGTTCAAATTTTGTTTCTTCATTATGGAAATTTATAAAACTATATGGAATAAAGGCAAAGGTTCCGTTTTTGTTAACAACGATTTTACCTTTAACTACATACCCCTGAAAGAGAACTATATCGTCGGTAACTTGAATATTGCTGCCGACTTTAACTGCCATTGCCTGCGGTGGATTTGTACCGACATAATCACTCAGAGCCGTTACAGCCACATTTTTAGCAAAAGCACACTGACCGAATGCAAAAAATAACATTAATATTAAAAATGATAGAACTTTTTTCATACAGAATCTCCTGATTATAGTCTTATTATATCAGAATTTCATTATAAGTTCAAGTGCCCCGTACATTAAGGGCTAATTAATTACACCTTTAAGGTACTGACCGGTGATTGAATTCTTATTACGTATGAGTTCTTTCGGCGTACCGGTTGCAACGACTTCTCCGCCTGCGGCACCGCCTTCAGGGCCTAAATCAATTATATAATCCGCAACTTTTATCAAATCAAGATTGTGTTCAATTATAAGAATTGTGTTTCCTTGATCGGCAAGCTGCTGGATAATTTTAATCAATTTGTCCAGATCAGCCCAGTGTAAACCTACAGACGGTTCATCCAGAAGATACAATGTTTTACCTGTTGCACGTTTATTTAATTCCGAGGCAAGCTTAATTCTCTGGGCCTCGCCGCCTGAAAGGGTTGTGGCGCTCTGACCGAGTTTTATATAATCCAGCCCGACATCATAGAGCGTTTTCAATTTATGCTTAATTGCAGGAATATTTTCAAAAAACTCAAGTGCTTCTTTTACGCTCATATCAAGTACATCCGCAATAGTTTTCCCCTTGTATTTAACTTCAAGCGTTTCACGGTTGTAACGCTTTCCTTTGCAGACCGGACATTTTACGTAAACATCCGACAAAAAATTCATTTCTATCTTGTTTACGCCGTCGCCTTTGCAGGCTTCACAGCGCCCGCCTTTTACGTTAAAACTGAAACGTCCCGGCTTATAGCCTCTGACTTTTGCCTCGTTTGTTTTTGAGAAAAGTTCTCTTATATGAGTGAATAAATCTGTATAGGTTGCCGGATTTGAGCGCGGAGTTCTTCCTATAGGCGATTGGTCAATATCAATAATTTTATCTATATTTTCAAACCCTTCAATTGAATCAACCCCCTGCGGTTTTGGCTTGTTGCCGCGAAGTACGTGGAGCGCGTATTCGTAAATCAAATCCTGCATAAGCGTCGACTTGCCCGAACCGGAAACGCCTGTCAGAACAACAATTTTGCCGAGCGGAATGTCAACATCAATATTTTTAAGGTTATTGAGGTGAGCATTTTTTACATGCAGAAAATGCCCGTTGCCTTCTCTGATTTTGTCCGGAACAGGTATAAACTTTGCGCCGCTCAGATACTGGCCGGTAATCGACGATTTACAGTTAATTATATCCTCAAGCGTTCCCTGAGCCACAATCTTCCCGCCGTTAATGCCGGCTTTCGGACCGATGTCTACAATATAATCCGCGTTGCGCATTGTATCTTCATCATGTTCGACAACAATAAGGGTATTTCCGAGATTGCGCAGCTTTATAAGAGTTTTAATAAGCCTGTCATTGTCGCGCTGGTGAAGCCCGATTGAAGGTTCATCCAGCACATACAAAACACCGGAAAGCCCGCTGCCTATTTGAGTGGCAAGCCTTATTCTCTGAGCCTCGCCGCCGGAAAGGGTTCCCGCCATTCGAGCAAGATTCAGGTACCCGAGTCCTACATCACACAAAAATCTTAAACGCGCCCTTATTTCATCTAAGATTTGTTTGGCTATCTGCAATTTATATTCATCAAGTTCAAGATATAAATCATTCACAAAATCCAGAGCATCAGTAATTGCAAGGAGTGTAAATTCATAAATATTTTTCCCTTTAATCCTTACCGCAAGCGGAAAAGGTTTCAGTCTGGCACCGCCGCAGGCAGGGCAGGGGGTTGTTATCATATATTTTTCAATTTCCTCACGCCAGTAGTCGGCAGTCGAATCATTATAACGTTTTTCCAGAAAAGGAATTACGCCGGAAAACCTATGGTATTTTGTTTCATACCTGTGGGTGCCAAATTTCATTACGCGGAATTTTACAAGATCATCTCCGCCGTAAAGAATTATATGCTGCTGATCTTCCGGCAAATCCTCAAACGGCGTTTCCATATTTATTCCGTAATGCTCGCTCACAGATTGCAGAACATCTTCATAATAAGTTGTACTTGTCTTTGACCACGGATATATAGCTCCGTCTTTCAGGGATTTTGTTCTGTCGGGAACAACCAGATTCGGGTCAATCACAAAATCCGCCCCCAGACCGGAACATCTTTCACAGGCGCCGTAAGGAGCATTAAATGAAAATATCCTCGGTGCAAGTTCTTCAAAACTCAAATTACACTTCGGGCAGGAAAGCTTTTCGCTGTAAATAATTTCCTTATCCCCGACAGCGTCAATTATTACGATGCCGTCTGCTTTTTTAAGCGCAATCTGCACACTGTCGGCAATTCTTGATTGAGCGCTCTCTTTAACAACAATTCTATCAACTACAACGTGAATTGTGTGTTTCTTTGTTTTGCTTAATTCAATCTCATCTTCGTCAAGGTTGTAAATTTCATCGTCAACCTTTACTCTCACAAAACCTTCTTGCCTCAGTTCTTCAAAAGTCGACTGAAACTCTCCTTTCTTGCCGCGGACAATCGGTGCAAGTATCTGAATTTTTGTACCTTCGCCTAGTTTCAGAATACTGTTTACAATCTCGTCAATGGACTGCGGTTTAATTTCATCACCGCAATTCGGGCAGTAGGGAGTGCCGGCCCGCGCATAAAGAAGCCTTAAATAGTCATAAATTTCAGTTACGGTACCGACAGTTGAGCGCGGATTGTTGCTGGTGGACTTCTGGTCAATCGAAATTGCCGGCGAAAGCCCGTCAATGTATTCAACATCAGGCTTATCCATCTGCCCCAGAAACTGTCTTGCATAAGTTGAAAGACTTTCAATATAGCGCCTCTGACCTTCTGCAAATATTGTGTCAAAGGCCAGCGAACTTTTGCCGGAACCTGAAACTCCCGTAAAAACAATCAGTTCGTTCTTCGGGATCTCCAGTGACACATCTTTTAAGTTATGTTCTTTTGCACCCTTAATCGTAATCTTGTCTAACATACTTATATTATTGCACCAAGAAAATTCTGTGACAAGAAATCCTGCAACAGTCTTATTAAGAAATCCTGCAACAAGTTCAGGATGACAAAATTTTAGTTTACCTTATCTAACCAGTTCTGCATGACAATATCTGTGTGTTAGGTACAAACTACGAATAAGGCTATTCTACAACAGAGATTTTACTGTGCTTGCCAGAATATGCAGTTTTTTATTGTCCTTTGAAAGTTTCTCTATACCGGCATTAATTTCCGTAAGAAGTTCTTCGTTGGTTTTAATACCGTCATTTACAAAAAGCTCATAGAGTTGAACCCCGAGAAAGCCGGCAATTTTTTCCAGATTTTCTGCAGTAGGGTAGTTCCGTCCTGTTTCAATCTTGCTGAGGCTTATTGTATCAATCCCTACAAGCTCTGCCAGTGTTTCCTGCGTCATTTTTTTAGCCTTTCTGTAATCCTGAATTCTTCTCCCGACTATTTTTTTCGGATCCATATCCCCTCCATTAAGCTAATTTTTCAATAATTTACTTTTAAATTTAATAAATTTAAAAGTATAATAATTGACAAATTAACTTTTAAAGTTTATATTTAAATAAGGAGGTTCTATGAAAGATAAAGCATTCACACTTGCAGAAGGTGCTACGCACGCAGATATGTTTAAGGGCTCTCACAAGAACGCGTTTACTCTGGCAGAAGTTCTTATTACACTCGGAATTATCGGTGTAGTTGCTGCCATGACGCTGCCGGCAGTCATTCAGAACTACAGAAACCACGTTGTAGAAACAAGACTGCAGAAATTCTACACGGTTTTTAATCAGGCTATTAAACTGGCAGAAGTTAAATACGGCGACAAAAAAGACTGGTACATTGACGCAAGCGGAGTTGAGCTTGACGATGAGGGTAATCCTATACTTTCAACATCCGAAATTGACAGTTGGTTCAGCAAGTATCTATCATCTTTTATAGTTTTAAAAAGAAAATCTGATAAAGACGGACGGCTTTTATACTACCTCTCTGATGGCAGTGCTTTCCAACTTGGTACACAGGGAAACGCCTCTCTCAGGGATATTTATTTTTATCCCGGCAATCCTGAAAAATGTCAAGGGAGCGATAAAGATATGGTTGGAAAATGTGTCTGGAAGTTTGAATACCTACCAACTAATAACTCCAGCGGGTGGAAATATGGTTACAACAAGGGACTAGAACCATTTTTTGCAACCTGGGACGGCAATCAGGAAAAACTTAAAACAGACGGAACACGAGGATGCTATGTGGACTCTGAATTGAAATCGTTCTGCACAATGATAATCATGCAAAACGGGTGGAAAATTCCTAAAGATTATCCGTGGAAAGTATTTTATTAAAAATCTGAATTTTCCACCCGTCTAACTATACAAAAAGTACACTGAATTATTTATTAAAAAAACAGGAACAAAAATTGTTCCTGTTTTCTGGTATTTGTAAATAATTAATTAAGCATTAGCTGTTTTGTCTGCATGAGCTGCACCATCAGCAGGTTTTGCTTTAGGTGTTGCAAAGAAGCCTGCAAGCCCAGCAACAACTGCTGCTGCACCGCCGTAGATAGCTGCCGGTTTAATCTTCATATTACGTGCAGTTTTCTTAGCTGCTTCAAAGAATTTCTTAGTTGCATCAGATGCATCCTGCGGCAATTCTTTAAATTTCTTGCCTGCTTTATCGTAAACTTCTTCAAGTGAATCGCTCACTAACTTTTTAGATACTTCATAGCCGGTTTCCACAGCTGATTTTACAGTACCGAACAAACCTTTAATTTCATCATCGGAACCTTCCTTGATAATCTTTTTAGCTGCTTCTTTATCTGGACCAAGTACATCTTCATTTACTTCAGATAATTTTGTTAAAACTTTTTTCATTTTGCTGACGGAAGCGTCATCACCCATTTCAGAAATTTTCTTTGAAAGATTTAAAGTTGTTTTTGCATTGTCATCAGCTGCTTGGGCAACAGCTACTTTGTGAACGAATTCATCTGAAAAATTACCTTCATTCAAAATGGATTTTGTGAAATAACCTGCTGCACCGCCGCCGACAAGACCAACTCCGGCTCCGATTGCTGCATTTCTGTTTCTGTGGTCTGCACTGTTTACTGAATTTACTGACATATTCTACACCTCACTTTTTATTCTGTCTAAGTTTGTTATTTACTTAAAAACAAAACATATTTATTTTTGACATAATTTGCCGGAATTTTAAATTTTATTTACAAATATTTACATTCATAAAAAACATAGTAAACTCCGTCCTGTCCTGCATTGTTTTGACTGTATTTTCGGAAGATACACTTTTCCCGCGCACCTGCCGGAAAATTGTCCGGACACTTTTTATCTATATATTAAACCGCAAAAAAGTATTTTTGTGAAGCCTTTTTACAAAAATTATTACTCTTTTTCACATAATATATCCAGAAGACATCTGTGCATCTTTACATTGTGAACCCTTAAAATATCTGCACCATGCTCTAACGCAAGCGTATTAAGCGCGGTTGTGTAAATATCTTTTGTAAAATTATCGGCCTCCGGCATATTCAGCATGCTTTTTCTGGAAAGCCCCAGAAGCACTCTGCAGCCGATAGTTTTAAATTCCGCAAGTCTTTTCAATATCTCAAAATTATGCGCACGGGTTTTGCCGAACCCTATCCCCGGATCAACAATAATTCTGTCTTTTTGTATTCCTTTTGAAACTGCAAATTCAACTTTCCGGCGCAAATTCAAATATATTTCGTCCATTAAATTGTAATACACAGGGTTATTTTGCATTGCATCAGGAGTTCCTTTCGAATGCTGGATTATCACCTGAACAGCGGGATTTTCGGCGATTACGTCTACCATTTGCCCATCATAGTCAAATCCGGACACATCATTTATAATCGAAGCCCCGTTTTTTATACATTCAGAGGCGACCTCAGCGCTTCTTGTGTCAATACTCAAAGGAACGTTTATGCCTTCAGTTTTAACAAGGTCAAGCACAGGTAAAATCCTCTCAAGCTGTTTTTTTGCAGGAACCGCCTGCGAATAAGGTTTTGTGGATTCTGCACCGATGTCTACCATATCAGCACCGTCGTTAACCATCTCAAGAAGGTGTGCAAAAGCTTTTTCTGCTGTCGAATACATACCGCCGTCTGAAAATGAATTGTCTGTAAGGTTTAGTATTCCCATTATCTGCGCTCTGTTATACTGAGGTTGCGATAAAAACTCTTCAAGCTTTCCCGCAAGTTCTTTTAAGCCGAAAGGCTGTAATTTTAGTTTCTGCGCAATTTTTTCAATTTGAGAAAAGCTGCCGCCAAGAATACAGTCTGTTTTCTCTACTCCGGCCGTAATAGTTTCACGGTGCGTTGCACAATCCGCACCAACAGAAAGAGCTGTTTGTTTCAGAATATTTGCCTGCGGAATTGAGAGCGCAAAAATTTTTATATTTTTATAAACATATTTAGAAATCGCTTTTTCAACATAAGTCTTATCAAAGCCTATGTTTTTAAGCTCTTCTCGCAAATCAGCATTAATTATCTCTTTCAAAACAAAATCGTGCATAAGTTTAAATTAGCATGACTTTTTTATTTTATCAATGAAAGGCTTTTGAAAATTCTCTAAGATATGCTGCTCTTTGGAAGGACAGGCTCACTCACAATTTTTGTCAATCGCACAGAAATATTTAGTTTCTCCTGCACAAACTTGTGATTAAATTCCGTTTTATGACAAAAGGTGCAAGCATCAGGGAGTCTTTAGCAAAAACTCCAAAACACATTGTTGCCCCCACCACCACACTCAATATTCACAGACAATATACTTATTCAACGTCTTTTTTGAAATTTCTGTATCCGTCTGCAATAGAGTTCATGCCGTCAGCCAGCTGCGGTGCGTAATGATCAGCAATTTTGGTTGTATTATTATATAAAGTTCCAAGACCAGAAATCAATACGCAGCCAGCAAGCGCTCCGCCCACAACTCCGCAGCCGAATTTAACAACTTTATTGTTCAATACCGGTTTCAAATATTTTGAAGTTTTTATTGCTGTAATTTTCTCAAACAATCTTGTTTTGAAAATTTTGCAGTTTGCTTTAAAACTTGCCCATAAACCTTTTGCTTCTTTTACCGGTTTTGCTGCAGCAGTAGCAGCTTCTGTAACAAGCTGCTGCCCTTCTTTAATTTTTCTTGTTGTCTCTGCAGTGAGCTGAGAGGCTTTGCGTGCGTTTTGAAACATCTTAAATCCGCCGCCTGCAGCACCGCCGGCTACAGCACCATCGCGGAGATTTTCTTTCTTTTCGTCATCTAACCCGCCAGCTGTAAACGCCGGATTGTTTCTATATAAACTTATCGGTTGAACAGTTAACATTTTATTATATTGCATCCTTTACTTTATCAGGCTCAATTGCTGCAACAACACCGGTTGAAACACCTGTTGCCACACCTAAAACATCACCTGCTGCGTTTGTAACCTGTTCTGATTTCACGCCTCTAACCTTTTCGACAAATTCTTTTGTTTCTTCCACAGGTTTGCTCTTTGCAATTTTTTCGTATAACTTAACTAATTTTTTACCGAATTTAGTCTTTTTAAACTTTTCAAAAGATTTTTTCATCCCTTTGAAGAATTCTGTATTTTTAAAGTTTTTATACTGATCTTTAACAAAACTTTTAATACCTTTCCAGGCTGTCTTGAACGGTTTAACAAAATTTTCGCCGAATTTTTTCATGGAAGGTTTTTTGAATAATTTACCGAGAATTTTATTTGTTTCGGAAAAACCGTATTTTACGCTTATGCCGCTGACAGCAGCAGCACCGAGTGTAAACAACCCGCCCATTGCTTTCTGAGCCGCCGGTGGAAGTTCTTTTTGAACTTCTTTCAGGTTGTCCATTGTAGCGTTAATATTATCTTTTATTTCATTTAAATTATCTTCTTTAGCATTATTCTTAACAGGAGCATCCTTTTCCCTTACGGTAAGCGCAGTAGTTTTTTGCGGAGCATCTTCGTCCGTAATTTCTTCAAATTCCGCATCTACCACTTCACGTTCAAATTCATCTCTGTTTCTGCGGGAAGGGCCTATTACGTCATAATCAATGTAATTTTCTTCCGGCAAAACCTCGGTTTTTGGAATAATCATAACAGCAGTCTGATTTCCAAAGGCTTGAGACGAATGAATGCGTTTAGAAAAATTTGGTTGAATTGTTAACATATTTATTACTCCGAGATTAATCTTTTTCAAAAGCTTTAATGCTTCTCAAAAAAATTTTTTGCGATTTAATATATAATCTTTTAATAAATCTTTACAATACACTTCTTTACAAGTTTAGTATTGCATATTTTGAAAAATTTGTAAACTGTTTATTAACTTTTTATACCCTGATAGGAATTTCTGCGCAAAAACTCTCTGTCGATTTTATTCAGGCAGTCAAATTTTGCCCCGAGCCACTGCGGAGCAATGAGTTCCGACTTAAGCCCATTGCCGGCCAGCCGGTGAATTGTCGTACGGGTAGGAAGATATTCCAGAAAATCGCATACTGTTCGCACGTATTCATCCTCTGACATAAAATCAATTTCTCCGCGGTTATAAATTGCGGCAAGTTTTGTTCCTTCAAGCGCGCATAACATGTGGATTTTAACCCCGTCAACTTCAAGTTCCGCAAGTTTTTGTGCAGTCTGTATCATCTCCTCATGTGTTTCCCTCAGCCCGAGAATTATATGGACACAAACATTAATCCCCTTTTCTTTTGTTTTCTCGTAAGCCCTTAAAAAACAGTCAAAATCATGACCGCGGTTAATCCATTTGAGAGTTCTGTCATGAATAGACTGCAAGCCGTATTCAATCCATGTATAATAGTCATTTTTGTAACCTGCTATGAGGTTTAACTTTTCTTCATCAACACAATCCGGGCGGGTTCCGATAGAAATCCCCACAATATCTTTGTTTGATAGTGCTGAATTATAAATTTTTTCAAGCTCTTTTACGGGTTTGTAAGTATTTGAATAAGCCTGAAAATAGGACATAAATTTTTGCGCTTTAAAACGGGCTGAAAGAATGCTAATACCCTGCTCAATCTGTGCTTCAACAGATAAAAGCTTTGAGTGCGACTGAGAAAAGCTTCCGCTCTCATCGCAAAAAATACAGCCGCCTGTTGAAATCGTTCCGTCACGGTTAGGACATGAAAAACCGGCATCAAGTGTTATTTTATAAACCTTGACGCCGAACTTATTTTTTAAATGTGCACTATACTGATTATAGCGTTTATCAGTACCGTTAAACATTTTTACTTGTTTTCATCATCCTCGGTAATCGGATAAACATAATGTTCACCGCAATTAGGGCATACAACTTCCTGCTGCTTGCCGTCCTCGAGCTTTGCTACTTCAAATAATGTTCTGCAGCCGGACTGTACACATCTGATTGCCCATGTTGGTCTTATTAATCTTGCCATAAATTCCCCTTTGTTAATTTATCTACAATTTTTATTTTAGCATTTTTAACCGTTTCTGGCAAGTGATTTTACTTTATATAACTATTTTGTCCGATTAATTATTAAAAAATACAGTCTATCATGTACCCGTACAAAGGAGAAATTCAATGAAAAAATATTTTACAGCAATGGCTGTCACGGCAGTATGCGTTGTTGCATTTGTTGATACTAAATCCAGAATTGAAGAACTTGAAGAAATCGCAGCAAACACCCCCGCTCAGGTTGAAATGAAAAAAGATGCGCCGAAATCTTCAGGAGAAGGTGTTCTTGATAATTTTAAACCTGACAGACCGGAAACCCTCCTGGATAACCAGAAGTTTGACAATATGATTAACAAACCGGATAAGTTTCCTGACTCTAAGCCTTCTCAGGGAAATACAACCAGACCTAATATCCCGACATTTCCTCAAATACCGTAAATCATTTCGCCGTAATTATCCTCTTTCTCAGAGCTTTCTTCCTTTTCCTGAAACTTGTTCAAAGACGGGGTTGTGCTTTCGTAACGGAAGTATGACCCCGACGGTTTTATATCTTTTTTATCGACAACCGGATTTACAGTTTTCGGAAAAAATCGCAATATTACATTCTGCGCTATTGTTTTTGCGAGAATATCTTCAGAATATGCCCTGAAATACGAAAGTTTTGCATAACTCTGCGACGATTTCCGTGCAATAAAACCTGCGCTGCTGTCACTCAAAATTTTCTTATAGCTCCCGCTCCACATTACAAGGTCGTTCACTGTGTCCAGCAAAACGGCATTAGTTTCCATTGTATACGGATAAAAAATATTCATTATACTTGAAAGTTCAAGAATTTCCCAGACATTTCTCTTTATACCGGAATCTTCAATCATAACACTGTTTGATACGAGAAGCACCGAATTTGCTGAAAATTGACTGGAGATTGCTTTCATTGTCGGAAAATCAATAACTTCTGTCCGCCCGAATTTTGCAAGAGCATTTTCAGCGGCAGCCTGAAGCTGTTTATTCTGTGAAAACGTTTTCCTTACCTCAAAAAGCGATGGGGCGTGAACTTTTGTTGTGGAATTAAAATATTTTATCAAATCTTCCGCTACAATCTCTGATACTTCAGGGTAGCAGTAGTAATTCTCGCAAACTCTGTTTAAATCAACCGGCAGAACCACCACATTAAAAGTAACGGACTCTGCCCTCTGTTGAATAACCAATCCTGCAATTATCAAAAATATTATTACGAATATTTTTTTCATATATTTATTGTAACACACTTTTTCTCATACGCCTAACGGATTAACAAATTTGCCGTACAGGTTAAAATGGTTAATATAGGAGAGCTATCTCATCCTGACAAAAAGGAGAACAGCATGGATTATCAAAATTTGATGAACAAGGCAAAAGAAGTATCTGAAAAGGCTTACGCCCCGTATTCAAAGTTCAAAGTCGGCGCATGCCTTTTAACACCTGACGAAAAATTTTACTGCGGATGCAACTTTGAAAATTCAAGTTTCGGACTTACTATCTGTGCTGAAAGAAATGCGGCCGGAAGTGCTATTGCCGACGGTGAACAAAAATTTTCCGCAATTGCAATATTCTCGCCAAATCAGGACAACTGCCTTCCCTGCGGTGCATGCAGACAGGTTTTGCACGAATTCAGATGCGAAAACGGTATTGATGTCATCACAGAAATTAACGGTGAATTAAAAATTTACAAACTGGATGAACTCTTGCCCGGAGGCTTTGACCTGTAATTATGTATTTCATTGAGTTACTGGTGAAATATTTAAAAAAAGACAGGTTCATAGAAATTCTTGAAGAACACGACGAAAAAACAGCGCTTAATCCGCTTGAAGAAATTCCGGAGGAAGAAGATTATGAAGCCTGCGAGCATATATTTATGCCGGTAGACAGCACCGGAGAAACTCTTGCCTGTTCTAAGTGCGGTCTTGTCGTCAAGAAAAAAGATTTAAAATTTAAAAACTTTTTATGAACAGAAGCACTTAATTAACATTCTGGCTTAGCATTTTAGAAAGAAGCAGCTTGGCGGTTTTAAGCTGAACATCGTTATGATTTTTCAAGTCGTTCGGGGTAAATTTAACTTCTATATCAGGGCTTATACCTTTTTTATTAATATCAGCGCCTGACGGGGTTAAATATTTGGCTACAGTAAGATTAAGCCCTGTTTCGTTTGGCAGCGGAATAATCTTCTGCACCATACCTTTGCCGAAAGTTTTTGTGCCGAGGAGTTTTGCCTTTTTATAATCCTTGAGTGCTCCGGACAAAATTTCGCTGGCAGAGGCAGATGCGCCGTCTACAAGAACTATTACGGGTTTTTCTATTCCGAAATCAGTTTCCTGAGCCTCAATATTATATCGGTAGCCGTTTCTGCCGACTATGCTTACAAGGTTTCCTTTTGAGATAAAAAGGTTCGCTATAAAGATTGCGTTCGGCAAAAGTCCGCCGGTGTTTCCGCGCAAATCAAGAATAAGCCCGTCTGTATTTTTAGTCTTTTCAAGAGCTTCAAGAAACTCATTCGGCGTTGTTGAGCCGATAAAGCTCAAAATCTGTATATAGCCTATATTTTTGTCTACGGAACTCTTAACTGTTTTAATTTTTATTTCTTTCCGGACAACTTTTTTAACAAATTTGTCTTTATTTCTCAAAATAGTAAGTTCAACAGTAGTATTTTCAGGGCCTCTGACAAGGCTTGCCACCTCGGCAAGCGACAGACCGTTTATGTCTTTTCCGTCAATGTTCAGAATTATATCGCCTGCCTGAAGATTTGAAAACTGTGCGGGCGTGCCTTCCATAACATTAATTATATGAGTTTTGCCGGAAATCGTCGAGATATTTACCCCTATTCCGGTTATCTTAGAATTTATAGAGGTATTCTGGTCTGAATATTCCGATTTATTCATATATCTTGAATAAGGGTCATCAAGACTTGCAAGCATTGTATCCACTGCGACTTTCACATCATCATCGGTTTTAATTTTACCGTGGTAATGCTCTTTCCACCTACCCCATGACTGGTGGTTCATTGAAGCGTCATAATAATTTGTTTTGACCTCCGACCAGACTTCATCAAAGAGCTTTTGAGAAGATACATATTCTTTATTGACCATCTCATCGTTTTCGGAATACAGAGGGTTGTTTGAGTGCATTACGAGCAGATTCAAACCCACAAGAACCAGTACGGCGGCAATAAAAATATATAGCTCTTTTCTCTTCATACGATTATTTAACACCAAGGATTTTTCATAATCAATATACTTTCGAAGTAACCTGTGTATTTATTTATAAAAGTTTAAAGAGTTAGGGAACAGACCGGTGTGCAACAGGCACCGTCAAACAATCATAGAAGGAAATGTAAAATTTCATCCCGAACTACAATCACTAGCCGGCTGTAAAAGCTCAACCCGAAGCAGGTGAACTCGCTGCGCTCAGACAGTACCTGCTTTTGAAAAAGTTTCGCTTAACACCGGCTGTTCTTTCCGTTAGGGTGAAATTTTACATTTCCTTCTATGATTACTGCAGTAATTAAAACTGCCATTTTAAGAAAGGAGGAGTGAGCATTTTGTTAAAATCCTCTCTATCACTACGTGCCACCTCCCTTACAAGAGAGGAACCAGACATAACCTGCCTTTTTCTACAAATCCTCAAACCCCGGAGAGGTCGCAGGAAGATTTTTGTAACCCTCATTTGCATGAACGGTTTTTCTTATGTATTTATTTGAATAATTGCCTTTTTCAAAGAGTTTTTTCAGCGTATTCTCTCTTGTCACAAGCGGGTGAAGGTTTTCGTCCGCACTTTCCGGATAGACATTTAAAATTTCACACCACACAGAAGCCTCCATTGTCCATGCGTAAGTTTCTTCCGCAAGAGAATTATACTCATCCTGATGAAGCGCCTCGTGTGAAAGTAATGCAGCTATTGCCCCCGGAGGAGCATCTTTATGGCGCGGATTTATATAAATATAAAGCTGTTTTCCCCGCTTCCATCCCAGTGCATCAAAGCTTTTGTATTCCGGATTTATTGCTCCTAAATCTCTGAATTCAATTTTTACAGGTCTTTGAGAGAGATTATTTCCGAGAATTGCCTTACGGGAAAACTCGCCGTTTGTACCTTTCAGCATATCAAGCGCCACGTAAAATATAAAATCATCCCCGACCGATTTGTATTCCGGTGTAATCCTCTTTATGTATTCAGCATTGTATTTCTCAGGGAAATTCTCCGGCACTACTATGGTTTTGTCCTTCTTGAAACTGAATGCAAAAGCCGGCGCAATTAAAAACATTTGTGCAACCATAGCTGTACATAAAATCTTTTTCATATCCATAATCCAGTACTCCTCTTGTTCCGTCCGGCTTTCTTCCAGCCCGATAACTAATATTATAATTATATTATTACGGACGGCAAATTTTTCTTATTTCCTGTTCAATGCCGCAAGCTCTCTGTACATAATCTTATATTCAGCAGTGCTGTCAATACTTTCAGCCTCTTTTATGTATTCAAAAGCTGTTTTCACATCATTTTTTAACTTATAAATCCTGCTCATTTCTGCGTAATATTTTGCGTTATTGATATCATAGGTAATCGCACGCTTCATACACTCAACAGCCTCGTCGTAATCTTCTTCATAGACTCTGACAAGCGCAAGATAATAATACCCCTCCGAACAATTTATATCGAGAGCCAGAGCGTCCTGAGCATATTCTTTTGCAGCCGCCATATCACCTTTTAAGTATGCGGCACTCGCCCCGAGAATATATGCCGCAATATATCTTTCATTTTTTGAAACCAGACCTGCCACAATATTTAAGGCTTCGTCGTATTTTTTTTCTTTAATCAAAATATCAGCCAGCGTGCAAGAGTATGCAAAATTGTCCTGATTTTTTGCAATAACATCGCGGCCGACTTTTTCAGCCTTTTCAAACAGTCCGAGTTCACCGTAAACTTTCGCCAGCGAAATCAGTGTAAAATCGTCCTCACAGCCGGCTTTTACATTTTCTTCAAGAAGTTTTTGCGCACCGAGATAATCTTTATTTTCCAGTTTTAAAAGTGCTGCAATAACTCTTGCCTGATAATGTTCCGGATTATTTTCAAGAACAATATCAACTTCTTTTTTGGCTTTATCAAACTCTTTATCCTCAAACAACAGGTATGCCAGAGAATATCTGTAATCCGGATTATCAGGTTTAAGGCGTATAGCCTTTCTGTAAGCATTAACAGCTTCTTCATGCCAGCCGTTAAAGAAATATGCGTTGCCCAGATTATAAAAATAAACCGGATTTGTCTTATCAATGTTTGCTGCACGTGAAAAGAATTTTATTGCTTCAACAAAACTGTTATCTTCCAGAGCAAAAAGCCCAAGATAATTCAAAACATCAGCATCCTGAGAATTTTTGCCAAAACTTTCAAATATTTCTCTTGATTTTGCAAAATTATTCTCATCAAAATAAATTTTTCCTAAAAGGATTTTGCAGTCAGTATTTTCGCTGTCAGCAGCGCACGCTTTTTCTATAAGACCTTTTGCGTCAGAAGTCTTTCCTGCGTTATATAAAGCCTGAGCCCATACACTCATACATCCGCAGTCAAGGCATTCTGAATCCTTGTAAATCTCAATCTCCTCAAACTGTTTCAGACTGCCTAGTATTTTTATTAGCCTTTTTAAATTTGAAGATGTTTTATCAAGCTCAAACGCTTTTTTAGCAAGGTTTCCGGCTTTTTCTAGTTCATTTTGCCTTTCATAAACCTTACAAAGGAGCTTTAATGATGCTATATGCTCCGGTTGAAGCTCAAGAACACGTTCCAGATACTGTTCGGCGCGGTTATAATTGTTCAGCAAAACATAAAGTTCACCTAACTGATAAAGAACCTCAATATTGTCGCTTTCTGTTTCCAGAACTCTGTAGAGCATTTCTATTGCCTGTTTATAGCACTCATGCTCTTTATATTCAAACGCTTTTTTTATATAAGTTACTGCTTCATTTTCCTGCATAAATCACCGTTTAGTTTTTCTGCTTTTTATCTTTGTGGTGTTTTTTGTTCTTATCTTTTACAGACGGCTGTTCCTGAGTGTTGTTTATAATAACAAGCACCTCATCTTCGCCTGCCATTTTAAGATTATTCCTTGCAATTTCTTCAAGGCTTGCTGTTTTTGAAAACTGTTTTATATCGCTTTTCAAATCTTTGTTACGCTGTTCAGCATCGTCTCGCACCTTTTCCATTGTATTAATTTTAGCTTTGTAGGCAATTATTTTGGAAATATTCAGAATTACGCCGAAACCGACCTGCACAAGACAAAAAAGCAAAACTATCGTCAAAAACGAATAATAAAAACCTACCCGCCTTTTATGCTTGCGGGATTTAGCTTTCGTACGCGCTGCAAGATTTTGTCCTGACTGCGTTTCTGCCTGATTATTATTTTTTTGAGCGGTATTTTCTTTCAAAATTGAAACTCCCTGATGAATTTCTTCCTGACTTCTCCGGCGGTGCTGTTTCCGGACGCACTGACATTTTAGTAATCTTTAAAATTTTTTGTCTTTCTGTCACAAAATTTCCAATGCCAATTAAATTATAGTAAAAATATAGACCCTGGACAATTATGTTTTGATAAATTTACAATTTGAACTTTGTGGAGAAATTAAGCTGCGTGCCATAGAGTGCATTATTCTGGTCAATTGTCTGCTTGGCGCCGACCTCGAGCCGGAACCTGTCCGAACCGCTGTGACCGTAGGGTGACACTGAAAATATAAGTTCGCTGCTTTTACGATTTCTAGTAATATCAGCACTTAAAACTTCCCTTATTGAAAAGTAATTGTTAAGCTTGAATTCCGGTGAAAGATAAAACGTATCGTTAAGAGTTCCGATAGTTGTATTCTGGGTTTTCTCAAATGCTGAACTCAGGGCAAACCTGTTATTTTCATATCTGGTAAATAATTTTGCAGATTTCTCCAGCATAGAAATTTTGTCTATACTAGAATCAAATGTTGTTCCTACCGAAAATCCGCCTGTTTTATATACGTTATTCATTGAATGTCCTGAAATATTGTATTCTTCCTTAGAATATTTTGAGAGATTAAGCAGCCTGCCGGTATCAGCTTTTTTATCAAAAACAAGAGAATCGGATGAAATTGATTGCGGTTCTCTTATATTCAAAAGATATTTACCATCCTCATCCTGCAAAACAATTGCGTTGCTGTCCTCAACGAAATCAGCATAAGCTTTATCATTCACATCATCAACAGAATCAAAAAGAGGTATTTCATCCTCTTCAAAGAGTTCATATTCATCCTTTTCCGGAGCCGAGTTTTTTAATTCGTCAGGCACAAGATCATCCTCCGGAACTGTTTCCTGTACATCCGGAATATGATAGATAAAAATATTAGGAAGCGTAACCTCTTCTTCCTTTGCAAATACTACTGCACCAATCAGAAAAACCCCCAATATTAAAAGCGCTCTTTTCATAATCATATTATAGCACAAGACCAGATAATTTGTAATTTATATTACACTGATTGAACCTTGAAATTAAAACCTGCGCGTGATACGATTACTGGTGCGAAATATTAAAGAAATCGAGGTTTTAAAAATGAATGAAGTTAGAGTTAGAATAGCACCGTCACCGAGCGGAAACCTGCATATTGGAACCGCAAGAACAGCTTTATTTAACTATCTTTTTGCCAAAAAGAATAACGGTAAATTTATTCTAAGAATTGAAGATACTGACGCTGAACGCACAAGTCAGGCTTATATTGACAATATCTTTGACAGCCTTAAGGCTCTCGGACTTAACTGGGATGAAGGCCCTGACATCGGAGGTCCTTACGGCCCATATACACAGTCCGAAAGATTTGACATTTACCCGAAATATGTTCAGGAGCTTCTGGATAAAGGATTTGCTTATGAATGCTTCTGCACTCCGGAAGAGCTTGAGGCTGAGAAAAAAGAAGCCGCAGAAAATAAAAAACCTTACGTTTACACAAAAAAATGCGAAAATCTTACAGAAGAAGAAAAGGCTAAATTACGCGCAGAAGGCAGAAAACCTGCTGTAAGGTTCAATATTTCAAAAGCACAGAAAGCTTTCCACGATTCAACTATTTTGAAATTCAATGACCTTGTTAAAGGCGAACTCCACATGGACACAAGCCTTCTCGGGGATTTCGTTATCTTGAAATCAAACGGAACTCCGACTTACAATTTCGCAGTTGTAATCGATGATATGCTTATGAAAATATCTCACGTTATACGCGGGGAAGATCATATTTCAAATACATTCAAACAAATTCTTATATTTGAAGCACTCGGTGCTGAAGTTCCGAGATTTGGACACCTCGGCATGATTCTTGCGCCGGACAGAAGCAAGCTCTCCAAACGCCACGGTGCAACCGCAGTTTCAGAGTTTGTCGAAAAGGGCTACCTCACTGACGCACTCGTAAACTTCGTAGCGCTTCTAGGGTGGTCGCCTTCCGACGGAAAAGAAATCAAAACAATTGATGAAATTGCGGCTGACTTCAGAATTAATGAAATTTCATCCTCAAATTCAATCTTTGAATATGACAAACTTAACTGGATGAACAGCCACTACATCAAAATGCTTTCTATTCCGGAATTGAAGGAAAGATTAAAACCTTATCTTACAAAATATGACCTCTCCGAACTTACTGATGCACAGTACACAAGGATGGTTGAGGTTACCTATGAGCCTCTGACACTTCTTTCAGACATTACGGATGCTGTTCCGTACTTCTTCGGTGAAGGTGTTGAAATAGATGAAAAAGCAAGAGAGACTCTCGACAGCGACGTGTCACAGGATGTTTTGAAAACCTTCATTGAGCAGGCAAAAGACTGGGATTGGACTGAAGAAAATCTTCACGAAAAACTTGAACAGTTCAGAGCTTTCTACAAGGAAAAAGGTATCAAACCTAAGGTTACAATGTGGGCAGTAAGAGCCGCTGTAACAGGAAGATTATGCGGTGCTGATATGACTGCAATTCTTGCTATTATCGGGAAAGATAAAACATTTAACCGCGTTAACAGCGCAATTAAACAGACTGTTTAATTTTATAAACAAAATTGGAAAGGCGCCGGAAAATATTTTTCCGGCGCCTTTTTATGCAGAATATTCTTTTCCGCCGCTCATGTAACATTTTTGTAACAATCACTGATTTTTATTAAAGAAATCATTAAACAATGCCGTAATCACGAACGTAAAGTTAATGGTTAAAACTCAAGGAGTTTTCACAATGGCAGCAACAGCAAAACAATTTCAGGAAAAAGATTTCCACTTCCTAAAAAGTGTGACAGTTGAAGATCTTGAGGACGAAATTTTCGTAACAGCAATGGTCGATTTTATGATGCACTTAGATTCAAAAATCGGCAACGGAAGAATTGTTATTATGGATCAGCAAAAACCTGAAAATTCTCAGATTTATACATACGCAAAATTTCTGGAAATATACGATACACACGGTTTAGACGGATTTTTAATACATTAATCATAAATTAGGAGCGAATTATGGACATCAAATTTATTTCAACTGCAGAAAGCGAAAACAATGAAATAGATAAAATGATTAGCGCTGTAGAAAATCAAAACAAAAATGAAATTATCGAAGTTTTCGACGAAAACGGTGAAACTCAAAGCTACACCTACAACAAATTTCTCGAAATAATTGACGAATACGGGCTTGAAGGTTTTGTATTTCAATAATTTAGAGTACATTTTTTAAAGCGTTTTATGCTAAGATTCCTTTTATGGAATTTAAGCATTACACTGTTATGAAAAATGAAGCTGTAGATGCGCTTGAGTGCAAAAACGGGCTTACTTACGTTGACTGCACGCTCGGTGGCGGAGGTCACAGTGAATTAATTCTGCAAAAAATTCAGCCGGACGGGAGGCTTATTGCTTTTGATATTGATGATGATGCTATCGCAGCAGCGTCAGAAAGGCTGAAAGATTACAAAAACTTAACAATAATTAAAAGTTCTTACACATATATTAAGAAAGTGTTACATGACCTCGGGATTGAAAAAATCACCGGCGGCGTGCTTTTTGACCTTGGTGCATCCTATCATCAGTTTAACAAGCCAGAAAGAGGCTTTTCTTTTTCAAAAGAGGCTCCGCTTGACATGCGTTTTAATCAGGAGGAAAATTTTTCTGCTTATGATGTTGTAAACACTTACACAGAGGCGGATTTAGTGAAAATCTTTTCCGAATACGGAGAAGAACGTTTTTCAAAAAGGATTGCCCGTGCAATTGCAGAGGAGAGAAGGCACAAAAAGATTGCGACAACAACAGAACTGGCAGATTTAATCGTAAGAAGCACACCACACATAAAATCCGCTATACATCCTGCGACAAGAGTATTTCAGGCAATCAGAATTGAAGTTAATCACGAGTTACAAAATGTTAAAAATACTCTGAATGAAGTGTTGGATTTACTGGACATTGGTGCTATAATAAGTGTAATAAGTTTTCACTCTTTGGAGGATAGGATAGTGAAAAACTTATTCAAATACCACTCACAGCGGTGTCATTGCGAAAAAAATCAAATGATTTGTACATGCCTGCCGCCAAGATTAGAGCTGGTAAATAAAAAACCGATTACGGCGACACCGGAGGAAATAAAAGAAAATCCGCCGTCAAGAAGCGCAAAGTTAAGAATCGCTAGATGTATTAACAGAGGGTAGTTATTTTTTAACAGTAAAAGTTGGGGAAGAAATTGAATACAGCGAGAGTACAAACAACAGAATTAAGTTATTCTTATGTAAACACAGGTTATGCAGAACGCCCGATACAGCAGGCTCCGGTTATTGAAGGTTATTTTCACAGGGTTAATCCGGTAAAAGAAATGGCAATCAGGAAGGTAAATACAACTTTATGTGCAATACTCGGCATCTTTATAGTAGTTGCCTTTATCAGCTATTACTTTGAAATGTCGCATGAAATTACACTTAACACCCTCAGCCGGCAGGTTACCTCACTCAATGACGAGAACGCCGAATTACAAAACAATTTGGACAGGTTAAAATCATTCAATAACGTTGACAACAGAATGACTGAATATAATATCTTACAGAAAGCTGCAAAAGTAATTGAAGTTCCGGCTGTGACCTCCACAATTGCGGTTGAGCCGAAAAATGATTTCTCCCAGTCCGTTAACTGGGCTATCGGGTATTAAAAAGGTGTGGTAAAAGAACACAAGCGCCGCTTTGCACCGCAAAATCAAATGGAAGTAGTTGTAAAAACTTCTGTTATCCTGAATTTATTTGCCTTATTTTTCCAAAAACTTGTTTCCATGCCAAACGACTCCAGGTGAAATAATTTAAATGGGGCTTCTGAAACAAGTTCAGAATGACATAAAGACAGAAGTCGTTACAACTTGCGATTAACGGTACTGGCTAACGAACCCCCTTCCAACCGCCGCTCGGTCAAAGGGAGGTGCGAAAGCCTTTTTACAATCTTTAACAATATTACCTGCTGTAAACCTCACCCAGAAAGTCCGTCCAGTAATCTTTCCCTTCTTTGGTCGGGTGGGTGTTTGTGAGTGCGTAATATGCACAGGAAGTGTTGTATGCAATATTGCTTGAAGTATTTGAACAATACTCAGCACCGACATTGCTAAAATTGCCACATGAACCTGAAGCACTGTTACAAGGATAAGGGGTGTTATTTTTATGTTCCTGACCAACCGGAATCACGTGCCCGTCTACAGTAAATATAAACATAAAATAATCTATCCCGTATCTGTTAGGTTTCTTTTTGCCGTTTATATCAACACAGATTACAGGGCCGTTTTGTCCTGCATCAGGAGCATCGTTCAGTATCATTAATGCACCGGATTGATTGTTTTGAAATACAGAATTATCACAGAAAAAAGAAGAATTCTTCCCATGTGAATTTGCACCGCCTGAATAAGCCTTTCCGTTAAGTGTATTCATTGGATAAAATGCAACAAAATTACCCTCTTCATCAGCTACGCCCTGTCCGCCTTTATTTGTAATTTTCGACCCTTTATAATATGAAAAAATTTTACCAGCATTTGTTGAAACACTACTACCAGCCAGATACTCAGAAACAGAAACCCCGTAATCTGCTTTAAACAGTCCGGCAATCTGGTTTAACTCGGAATAAGTTTTTAAAAATGCGGTGTGAAGTTCTTTATTTCTTGTTTTATTCATTAACGCCGGCATAGTCATTGCAGCGACTACTCCGATTATACCAAGCGTAATCAGAACCTCTGCTAATGTAAATGCTTTTTTCATAATAACAGCTTCTCCTATTTTACGTTTATTTTTACATGTAAACTTGTAATAATACAAGTTTACATATTAGAAGCGCGATTGTCAAGCAGGTAGAATGAAATATTATGCAGGATGAACTTTTATTCAAATTAGGGCAGAGTATCAGGTACTTAAGGTTAAAACGGGGGCTTTCACAGGAAGAATTAGGCTTCAAATCTGATTTGAGCACGAATTCTGTAAGCTCTATTGAACGCGGAGCTTATAACTTTAAAATTAAAACTTTATACAAAATAGCAGAAGCTCTAAATGTTGATGTTATGGAAATTATCAATTGCAAATTCTAAAACTAAAAACCCGATTAAATCGGGTTTTATTTGTTTATTTTACCTTTAAAGGTATTATTTATTCTTTGAATAAGATTCTGATAATTCAAATTATCCTGATAGGCAAGTTTCCAGTTAGCAACCATTTTTTTAATATTATTTGAAGATTTGCCGGATTTTTCTACAAGTTTGTTGTAAAAATCCGGAGTATCGTCAATCTTTCCTTTTTCAAATTTTCTTATATACATTCTATCTCTTGTTGCACCAATCGCAGCGTTTATTTTAGGGGTTATTTTAAACATTTATCTCCTCATATTCTTAAATAAATCAGGTACGAAAAAGACCGGTCAAACGGGCCGGTCTTTTATTTAATTTAAATCATATTAATGGCAAAGTGAGCATTCTCCGCAGGAACATCCGAGAGCTTCTTTCGCTTCTTCCATTCTTACTTTGATACGTCCGTCAACCGCAATGCCTTCACCTGTTGTTTCTGAGATTAACAGAGGGTTGATGTCAAGTTCGTCGATGAATTTGAAATCACTTACCAGCTGGGATAATCTCAGCAAGGTTTCTTGTATCTGGTTCATTTGAGCAGGTTTTGTACCTCTTGCACCTTCAAGTAACTTGTATGCTTTAACAGATTTAATCATCTCTTCTGCATCAACATCAGTCAGAGGAGCAATTCTGAAAGTTACGTCTTTCATAACTTCAACGAATACACCGCCTAAGCCGAACATCATCATCGGACCGTACTGAGGGTCAGTTGCAATACCGCAAACCATTTCACGGCTGCCTTTTACCATTTCTTGAATGATGACACCTTCAAGACCTTCAAGCAATCCTTTTGCTTCAAGTCTTTCGAGGAGTCCTTTGTATTCTTTTCTCAACTGTTCTTCTGATTTGATGTTAACAACAACACCGCCAACATCGGTTTTGTGTGAAGTTGTTTTAGAAGTCATCTTCATAACAACCGGATAACCTATTGAGTTACCTAATTCAACA
>CASFGU010000059.1 GCA_949294395.1 uncultured bacterium | reverse complement strand
AGGAGTCCTTTGTATTCTTTTCTCAACTGTTCTTCTGATTTGATGTTAACAACAACACCGCCAACATCGGTTTTGTGTGAAGTTGTTTTAGAAGTCATCTTCATAACAACCGGATAACCTATTGAGTTACCTAATTCAACAACCTCATCTTCATTAGTTGCAAGCCCGTATTTGCAAGCACGGATTCCGTAAGCCTGAAGAACATCTATTGATTCTAATGTTGTAAGTTGAGCTCTGCCTTCTGCAAGAGATTTTTTGATAATGCTTTCAACTTTAGCTCTGTCAACATCGTAGCAAGGAATTCTGCCTTCCGGTCTTTCCATCCAGAGTCTCTGCTGATTCAATCTGTTCAAACCGTCAGCAGCCTGTTCTGCGTACATAAAGAACGGCATATTTACATCCATATCAGACAATTTTGAGAAGAATTCGTTTGTTGTCATAAATACGCCTACAACCGGCTTTTGAGGATTTTTAGCTTTAATTTCCATCAATGCTTTAGCAACATCGATATCTTTCAATCCTAAAAACGGAAGATAGATTGTAATAATCATATCAACGTTTTCATCGGCAATAACTGTTTCAAGAGTTTGCTTGTAGTGTTCAATAGGAGCTGATGCAATCATATCAATAGGGTTTTTAACAGATGCAGCAGAAGGTAAGAAACTTCTTAATTTTTCTTTTGTAGCATCTGAAATTTTAGCCATCTGCATACCGTATTCACAAACAGCATCAGTTGCCATAATACCAGGGCCGCCTGAGTTTGTTATGATTGCAACTCTGTCGCCTTTCGGGATAGGGCAGTTTGCAAAAACTTTTGCAGTTTCAAACAAATTCTGCAAAGAAAATTCTCTGATAACACCTGACTGTTTCAACAATGCAGCAGCAGCTTTATCAGCACCTGCAAGAGAACCTGTGTGAGAAGAAGCGGCAGAAGCACCTGCTGCTGAACGACCGGCTTTTAAAGCAAGAATAGGTTTTTTCTTACTTACACGGGAAGCCAATTTTCTGAAGTTAGCAGGGTTCTGAATAGATTCCATGTATAAAAGAATCTGCTGGACATCATCATCATTTTCCCAGTATTCAATAGCGGTTTCAGCATTAACATCAGCCTGATTACCGATTGAAATAAACTGTGCAAAACCAAGGTTAAGGTCTTTTAAGATATTCAAAATACCGCCGCCCAATGCACCTGATTGAGAAACAAAACCGATATTTCCTCTTTCCGGAAGAGATTCAGCAAAACAGCCGTCCATTCTGATTTCAGGGTTAGTGTTAACAACGCCTAAACAGTTAGGGCCAACACATCTCATACCGTATTCTTTAATTTTTTCAACTAATTGCTTTTCTAATTCAGCGCCTTCTTTGCCTGTTTCTTTGAAGCCTGCTGTAATTATACAAAGACCTTTGATACCCTTTTCGTGGCACTGGTCAATTGTTGAAAGTACAAATTTAGCATTAACAACAATAATAGCTAAATCAACCTCACCCGGAACTTCAAGAACTGAGGTATAAGCCTGAAGTCCTTCAATAATTCCGCCTTTCGGGTTTACAGGATAAATTTTTCCGTTGAATTTGTACTCCTGCAATCTTTTCATAATATCAGAACCGATTGTATGTTCTTTTGTTGATGCACCGATAACCGCAATAGATTTCGGTTTCATAATTTTGTCTAACAAAGTCATTTTTTCGTCCTTTCTTTTTGTTTAGTTTGATATTATATTAACATTTATTATAACTTTTATTTTATACGGTAATGCTTCATTGCTGTTTAATCTTCTATCTCCAGTGCTCTTAATGCAAAGTGCCAGATATTACCGGCAGCTTTTTTTGCTTTTGTTATAAATGTTTCCGGCTGCTTTTGCAATTTTGTTTCAAATTCATTAATTACATGAGCTGCTGCGCTTTCGTAAACGTCAGCATCAGAGGCTACAAACACCTCTGATTTTAAAGCGTTCTTATTATGGATGTCTTTTTCTCTCTGAGCCGTAATCCCCACCTTGTTTTCTTTGTGATTTTGTTTGATAAAAAGATCAAACGGCTTGTCTTTAATTTGTTTTTCCATTGAAGAATACGCTTTTCTTACATACTTTGCAGGAAGATAGCTTAAATCACCAGGAATAATATTTATTTTACCCTGAAAATTTTGTTTTGAAGATTGTGAGTTAGAAATGTTATGTACTTGCATAAAATCCTTCCAAATTAATAACCGTTTACAATCCACTCTCTCACTCTGAATTTTGCACCGAGCTTCTGTGCGATTTTTTCGCAAGCCTCAAGGTCAATGTGCCTGCCTTTATAGCCTTCCACAACGCTTGCCACAACGGAAATATTCTCATCCGCACAAGATTTTATAAACTTTTTAACTTCCTCGTAAGCTTCATCAAACTTCGGCTTAGAAAGTTCATCATATTCTTCTTTTGTCGGAGCGTTAAGGCTTACGGAAAATTCATCAACAAGCCCTTTCAATTCCGGCACAAGATTTCTCTTATAAACAAAATTTGCATGCCCGTTTGTATTAACACGGATTTTAACATCGGGGTAAGTGTTTTTGATATACTGAGCAACCTCTTTTAACACATCAAACTTAAGCATCGGTTCACCGTAACCGCAAAAAATAACCTCCGGCAGTTGAAGGGTTGAAGGGTTTAAGAGTTGAACAGTTGTCTTAAACTGTTCAATGACATCAGAAGAGGTAGAATTTTCGTCATCAAGCCAGAGTTCCTGCCCCTTGACGTCGCTTTTATCTTTCCTCAGGCAAAAGATACAGTCATTCGTGCATCTGTTTGTCAAATTAATGTAAATTTTTCCGTCTAATGTATATACTAAAACGTTCGACATGTCTTGCCTTTCCTCTAAAATTATCTCACAGGCAAAAATTTTTTACAAGCAATTATTGCTATTCAATAATAAAATCAAAGATATAACTGCGGTCGGATAATATTCTTAGACGACCGGCAGATTAAAGATGACTTCTAACTTACTTTTTCTTTTCGTTTGAGTAGTCCTCTGTTCCAGGGAAGCTGTTTTTGCCTGTGACTTTTGTTGTAATCCAGTACTGGATTTTCGGAATAAATGTCGAGAGGAATGCTGCTGATATTGCAAATCCGATACCCCAGTTGCAGCTGTTTTTAATAAAGTTTTCGCGGCAGACTTTTCTCAATATGTCTTTTGTGATTTCTCCGTTTTTAGCCTTCTTCAATACAAGGTTTACATAATCAGCAATTTCTGACTGCTTGCGTGTGAATGTATCTCTTGAGATAAATTTCAATTCATTATCAAATGAGGCTGGACTTACTTTTCCGGTAAACAGATTTTCAGCCTGAGTTGAGCATCTGTACACGTTTTTCAAAAATTCGGGCATATTTACAGCTCCGCCTTTGAAAATGTCCTCAATCTGCGCCTTTGATAATACACTCTTGCCTGTTATTTTAGGCTGGAGTTCAGACATTTTCCTTGCGGTCTGTTCAAAATCGCTGAATTCGGCTTCCGGAACTATCTTTTTAAGATGTTCTGCAAATTTCTCAACCTCAATTACGTTGTTATTTTTAGCAAGTTCTTTTGCTAAATCCGGAGTAATCATATATTTATTTTCAGGTTTTCCGAGAACAAACTCTCTGAACGCATCGGCTTTCATACTGCCGCCGTTAGCATCCAGAACAGCTTCAAGATGATCGGATACCTGTTTTGCTGCAACAGGGTCAAGCCTGCTGGATTTCCCGTCCTGTATCCTGTTAAGCAGAGCGGCTACTAAAGGCATATTAAACATATAGAAAAAGGATGACGTCAAATCTCTAAAGAGCACTTCTGTTCTTTCGTGATTGTTTCTGGCACAAATCGCCCTGCCGCCGGCAATACCTAAATCTGTTGATAAAAGCTGATATTTCGGAGTATTTTCAAAACTGTTTGCAAGGCTCAGCATAAGCTGCGGCGACATTCCGAAGGAAACATTTTTATCCTTTGTATTCCCGCTCAGAAAATCGTTCATCGTCAGAGTTGAAATTTTTGGAGTATTTTGTTTCTCTGCCTCAGGCTTCTCTTTTCTGTGCTTCCTGAGCTGTTTTGTGATTGCCTGATTTAACTTAGGCACGGCAAAACCGACAAGACAGTTTGCAAGAATAATACTTGAAATGGCTTTTCCAAACTTGAATTTCGCAATAAATTTCTCTGCCTGCGCAGGGTCTTTAAATTTATCAGCGTATTTTTTCAGGTAGTTCTTTATAGGGTCACGCAGGGTGTCACCAGCTCCGTCAAAATCGGTTTCAGGAAGTTTATAAATCTTTTTGCCGACAAATTTATCAATAAGTTTGTTAAAACTCACAACCCCGCTGAACCAGAAAAAGGCGCCTATCATTTCTTCAGTAATACGTTCCCGTGCCTCGTCAAAACCTCCGCGCTGATATGCCTGATAAGTTCTCCCGGCCTCAACAAATGCTTCCAGAAGAATTAAGGAAGCAATAGAACGGCTTGCGATACCTCTTACAAAACGCCTTCCATAACTAAAGTCCTTTAATGTCTGATTCGGTTTTACTGTTATATTATTAATCGGCATACTGGTTTTCTTTTAAAACATGTTTTAACAAATACTCTAATAACACTGAATAAAAATTTTTGCCCTCCGTCCTGAGGTTTTTAATATTTTGTTACACACAATTACGAGTTTCCGCTTATCTAATTAACTTTCCGAAATTAAGATTTGTTAAAAATTTTATCATAAATAACAATGTTTTTTCTTTACTGTTTTTGTTATGATGTGTGTGAAAGGTCAGAAAAATGACAATCAATGCAATTTCAAATATAAATACAGGTAAACATCCTGACTTCGGACACAGTCACAGAAGGAGAAAAGAACCGGTCAGTAACACTTTAAGATACGAAGTGCTCGCTACAACTCTCACAGGCGTCGGTACAGCACTTGCACTTATTTCAAAAAAACAGGGATTTTCACTAAGCCCTTCCCGAATTGCTAAAACTCCGGTTAAAGATTGGGCTATTTTTAAAATTTATAATAAAAAACATCCGGAAAGAAAGCTTCTGGAACTTGAAGAAAAAGAAATTGTGACAGTTGCTGCAGGTTCAGTTGCCGGAGGGCTTGCAGGCGGATTAATTTTTGATAAAAAACACAACAGAAAAGCCAAACTAAGAGAAGCACTAAACCAGATGCTCGGCAACGTACTTATTCCTGTGGCTTTTGTAGGCGGAGGAGCAAGGGTTTATGATAAATTTAAACATCAGATTTTAAGCCGTGTTCCCCAGCTTAAAACAGACGGACTTACTAAAAATAAATTAAAATTTATAAAAGGGGTCAACAAATTTCTAAAAATAATTCCTTCTGCAGGAATAACCATTGCAGCACTCGGTGCCGGAATTATTACAGGGAACAAAGTTTCCAATTTCATTAACGAAAAGGTTTACCATAAAAAAGTTGAAAGAAAAATCAGAGGAACTGATTTTGCGCCGCACGTTGACGATTTAAGTATGGCTGTGACACTTATGGCGGATAAATCAGCGCTTTCAACAATGATTACCCGAACTGTTCCGGCGTTTCTCTGTGTTCCGGGGCTTGAAACAGGCAAGGCCAAAGAATATTAATACTCTTGTAAAAGCTTTAAATGGTTTAAAAGTTGTTTTCACAGTATTCTGCAGTGTTATTCGCAGAATACTCCGTTTTTGAAAGTTTTTCACCCTACACCGGCGAATTATTCCGTTGAAAATTTTCTGCAGCAGCCATGTTTTATATCCGGATTAAGGTCTAAACGTTGGCTTTAATTATTCTTCTTTCTCTTTCAAAATTTCTGCGAATTTTTCAAGCCTGTTCAAGAGCGGTTTCATCCTCAGTTGAAGGTTTTGTTTGTAATGCTCGGCGTCATCGTGACCCTGATTTTTGTACTGGATGTATTCTCTATCCATCTGGGCTTTCACCGCAATCTTCAATACCTCCGGAAGATTCAGAGCTGTCGGGTTATCGCTTGAGAGATTTTTGTAATATTCATCTTCCCAGTCTTTTGACATTCTGAGCTTCCAGTTTGTGTTAATTGTCTTCCCGCCGTAGTTGTACACAGCATCTATCCCGAAGAAATCCGGAAACGCTATCTGGATTTTCTCGGAGTTCATAAACAGTTCCGCAAAACGCGCCTTAACCCGCTCTATCGGATTTGAAGCAATTTTCTTACAAAATTCATCACGTTCTTTTGCCCGTGCAGGATCCCAATGGAGAAAACCTGCAAGATAAAGAGGATTCCATGGTGATTTGTCATTGTTAAAAGCATGGATATTATCTCTAACAAGCTTTAGAGCAGGAACACTGTCATGTGAACCTATAAGCGCCCAGTTTTTACGAGGGCTGCCTTCTGCTTTATCCCATTCAAGCTGGGTTATCCCCGGCAGATGCAGTTTGTTTTTATAAACATCTTTAAATATATCTGTCTGCCAGCCTAAATCTTCCCACACAGCATCCTCAGGATTAAGCTCTTTTTCTTCCATAACCGGAATGATAATTTTTTCAAGAATTTTCCTGTAATTTCCGTCCGGATCAAGTCCTAAATCAGAAATCCTTCCTGATTTCAACAAATCGCCTCTGAAATTGCCCTTATCAAAAACTATTGAAGATTTGTCGTAAACAAATGGATCAACAAGTCCTATTGCATGGTCAATCCTGACGTTTTCACAGGATGCCAGCATTGATTTAATTTTGCGTTTGAGGAACTTGCCGGAAGGCCCGAGAGATCCGTCAGAGTTAAAGAGTTTCTGCGGATCCGCGACAGGCGCATCCCACATCTGGACGCCGTAAGTTCCACCGCTTGGACAGCCCATTCGCCAATTTTTACAGAACACATCCGGATTGGTGTACTCGTCCATTTTTGAACCGCCTACAAGAAAATCATTTATGTAAACAAAACCATTTTCATCCATTTCAGGAGGTGCAAAATTCAGGACATTTCCTAAATTTTTCCGGAATTGTTTATTCTCCTTAATCTGTTTTTCTGTCAAAAACTGCGCAAAACAATATTCATCAATTTGTTTGCCGGAAATTTTTATGATTTCTTTGTATCTGTGTACAGCCTCAGGGTTTCGTTCTGCTATTAACCCGAACAGATTTTTGTCAACGCCGTGCCACGTATCAAAATCTCCTGTTTGATAATGGTTTTTCAAAACCTGATAAACGCCCTCTTTTACAACATAAGGACTGTTTGACTTTTTAAACTTTATAAACTCATTATTTAATTCTACGGCTTTATCATCCCCGTTTTTCACTTTGTTTCTGAAATTGTTATATGCAATATCAATCACTTTATCGTAATTGTCGAAAGCTTTAATAAAATCTGTATTTGTATAATTCTCTCCGGCTTTTTCTTCATTCAGCGCATATTTTTTAAGTGTTTTCTTATCAAGAATATTTGCGTAGTCATCACCGGTAAGCTTTTCCAGATCAATAAACATATAATTCTTAGCAAAAATTGAACTTGAATAAGGGGAATAATTACCTCTGGAAATAATTCCGAGCGGGCCCTGCTGATCAGAGGTAAAACCATGCAGAACTTCAAATTTTGTAATATCTTCAGAACTTTTGCCGAACGGAGAACCTATCCCCATATCAAAAGTGTCTGCAGGATAGCATGAACCGTGCATAATCATTGCAACATCTTTTATGCCGAGATAATTATACGCCTGCTGAATTGTATCAACACGATATTCTCTTTTTTCATTTTCCCTGAGCCGTCTGTTAAATGACGGTGCAAAATTCGCGCCGCTGATTTTTGTAATTTGCATGTTCTTTTTAAAACTCCTGAATAAAAATTTTTGCTATATCATAGAAATCACATCAACCGGATAATGGCATCCGACCTCTTCTCTTGTAAGAACCGTTATATCGTTCATATAGTTTGACAGAAGCATGAAAAACAGGTGTCTGTATTCCATAGGAACAATAATATTAGGGCTTTCTATCCCTGCCTGTGCAGCCTTTTTCAGAATCTTTGCAGCAAGTTTTTCCGCAAAATCGCCGTCTATTTTTATAATAAAATCATCATCTTCTTCAAAACCCGGAGCAAAAGCATCAAGTGTTTTTTCTGATATTTCAAAAGCACTGATAACTCCGTCTGCGTTCAAACAATTTTTGCAAATTCTGCGACCGAGTGCAAGTCTTATTTTCTTCAAAAGTTCAGACTTAGGACAATCTTCCGCATAGTCATTCATTTTTTCAAAAATGTAGGTAATATCCCGCACCGAAACTCTTTCTCTGATAAGGCTTGTTAGTATAAACCTCAAATCTGAAAGGGAAATAAAGTCAGGTATAATATTCTGCACCAGAAAATCGTTATGTTCGCTCACAACATCAATATATTTGTCTATATCACTGTAATCAAGGAGATCATCCACATATTTCACGGCTGCGAATTCCAGAACTCTTGCAATATATTCAGCACCGGAAATTCCTTTCTCCCAGAAATCTTTTGTCATTGAATTTTCTATCCAGACTATTTTCCTTCCAGTAATAACATCTTCATCATAAATAGAATTTTTCAACTTTTTCTCAAGGTGAAGCTCGTCTGTATAAAACATGGTACAATCAGGGTAAACCATTGCCCTGATAACTTCCAGTCCGCGCACTTTTATGCTGAATTCATACGGATTCAAAGAAGCGTCGTCTTTAAAAATAATTTTCGGTATTACATAACCCAGTTCATCCGTAAGTTTCAATCGGGATTTGACAGTAGCCGCAACAAGGGCTTCTTCCGGAATTTCGCAGTCAGTATCAACAAAGCCTAAGAGTTCTTCACTCAAATTTATTGACAGTTTTTCTTCGTGAAGTCTTGAATACATCACATCCGGAGAAGTTGCTTTAGAAAGTTTTGCCCTCAAATCATCCAGTTCTTTCAGACCAGCTGAAATTTTGTCGTTAAGTTTTTTTCTACCGACAGACGCAGGGGCTTCCCCTTCAAGTTCTTTTTTGATTTTAGCAATTTTCTGCTGCTGGCTTTTTATTTTGGATTGAATTTCAACGCAGTTTTCATAAGGCGAAAATTGCGGCGAAAGAATTTTTTCCATCCTGCTTTTAAAACTCGAAATATTTATTATGTCAGAATTTTCTGCTGCGTCCTCGCTTTTTGTTTCCGACATAAAAATACAGTTATATTTAAAACCGTCATCTGTTTCTACTTCATTCATACTGTATAATTCCCAGCCGTTCATCGACATTTCGTTCAAAAGATTCTGGAGTTCCTGAACATTTTCACTTGAACAGGTTTTTATAATATACTGCATTTTTTTGTTATACATAATTTTATCCCTTATTACTGTCTGCTATGAGAAGTTTTACAGCTTCCACAGCTGTTTTAATAGCTTTTTCCGTATCGTGCACAACAGGATTTTCCAGCTGCAGTTTTTCGCGTTCCTGATTGGCTACTGTTAAAAATACTGAACCGACTCTTACTTTCAAATAGCTTCCCACTACAAACAAAGCAGCGGATTCCATTTCAGAGGCAAGACATCCGAGACGTTTCCAGGCTTCCCATTTATTTTGCAATTCATACGAAACCGGCATACTTTCCGGATTATGCTGACCGTAAAACGAATCCTTGCACTGCACAACTCCGGTGTGGGAAGTATAACCGAGATTATTTGCAGCAGTTCTCAAGGCATTTACGACATCAATATTTGCAACAGCAGGAAATTCCAAAGGTGCGTATTCCCTGCTTGTTCCTTCCATACGGATTGCACCGGTTGCAATCACAACATCGCCGCCTTTTACATTAATATCTACCCCGCCGCAGGTGCCGACACGAATAAAAGTTTTGGCGCCGACTTTTACAAGTTCTTCAAGTGCAATAGCAGAGGACGGCCCGCCAATACCGGTCGAGGTAACACTTACTTTAACCCCGTTAAGATAGCCGGTATAAGTTGTGAACTCACGCCTGTCCGCGACAAGCTTTGCGTCGTCAAGATACTGTGCAATCTTTTCACAGCGCTTCGGATCTCCGGGGAGAATCACATACTCCCCTGCATCGCCTTCTTTCAAGCCTATATGATACTGTTCACCGTTTTCTGAATAATTCATTCAAAAACCTCTGTAATATCTATTACTGTTTCACCTGCTCCCCATCCCTGAGGGCTGGAAGCTGTGATTAAAGACTGTCATTACATACCGGATTTCAATTTCTGGATTACTAAATCAGAAATATCAACTCCGCCGACAAAGATTACTCTGAAGTCCACAATCGCATCAAGTTTTTGCTCTACAAGCACCTGTTTTGCTGCAGCTTGAATTTTGTTGTAAACGAGTTCTTCTTTGTCATTTTTCAATTTCATAAAAGCATCCTGTTTTGCGTTAAATTCACGTGCGGTTGCTTCTTCAAAGTTTTGTTTTTTCAAAGGTGTGTCAAGCGACTTGTACTGTTTTTCTTTGTCAACCATATACTGCTGAAGCTCAAGCGCTTTTGCGTCAACTTCCTTTACTGCCTGCTGGGCAAGAGGATATGCTGCCTGAACTTTCTGATAGTCAATATAGCCTACACCTGCTGCAAAAGTCTGCTGCAGAGAGGCAGCAAATAATCCGCCGAGTAACAGCACTGCCGCTAATTTAAAATTTTTCATAAAACCTCCTAGTCTTTATATTAATATAGTAAATCACCTACACCAAATGTAAAGTATCCGCCTCTTGAGCCGTTGTCACCCGGATTGGTAAGAGGAATACCGTAATCGATTGACAGAGGACCCATACCCGGAATATAAAGTTTTACACCTACACCGGCAGATACAGCATATTCAGGTCTGTCGTAGAGCGTATTTGTAATTGTCGGATTGAAAATTTTACCTGCATCAACCCATGCGGTAAGTCTTATGTTATTAAGAAATCCGATTTTTCTGGCAAGTCGTGTTCTGTCTATAAACGGTATCGGAGTTGCAAATTCCGCAGACCCCATTACAAACGCATCACCTGTACCAACACCGCTCATCTTGAACCCTCTAACCGTATACGGGCCGCCTAAGCGGTATGCCATAACTTCCGGCATATTATCCCCGTGAATTCTGCCGCCGGCTTTTGCCATAAATGACAGAGAGGATTTCTTCCCGACCGGAATATATTGTTTAATTGTACCTGTCAATTTTCCATGGGTTTTGTCAAAGTCTATTAGACCGATTTCTTCATCAAACCTGATACTTGCAAGAGTTCCTTTTCTTGTAACAACATTGGAATCTCTTGAATCATATACAAGTGCAGGACTGAGCGACATAAACAATCCGCCTTCCAGCTGTCTTGCACGTTCTTCAATCGGAATATTATATCTTGAGTACAAACCGGCAATTTTGTTATAGTCACCTTCGCTGACATCTATATTTTCAACACCGAGCGAGAAAGTAGAAGTAAGGTGTTTATTTTTCTTTATACGGTGTGCAATAGTAGCCTCGCCGCCAAAGCGTCTTTCAATTGCAAGAGGAACCTGATAGCTGCCAAAATCCCTGTAGAAGAGTTTTGACATTAAAGAGGTATCTGCGTTAAGAAAATGCGGTTCAAAGAAACTTAATTCAAACTGCATATTCATACGTCTTAAGATTGAAGCGTCGTTAAGGATTACACCGGAACCCACAAGACCGTTAAGAGATACCCTCTGGTTTCTGCCAAGAAAGTTGTTATCCGCAATACCGACAGAACCGAATACACCGGTAACAGAATCCAGACCTCCGCCGATTGAAATATTTGCAGTTCTCTGCTCTTCTACGTTAATCGTAATATCGTAAGTGTCAGGATCATCTGCACACGGTTCAATTTCTCTTGTAACATCTTTGAAAGCCTGAGTTGCATATAATCTCACCAGATCTTCTTTAATCTGGTTTTCATTATACACTGTTCCGGGTTCAGTCAGAATATTACGGGCAATGACAAAATCTTTTGTCTTTTCATTGCCGGCAATTGCAATAGAATTAACAGTACCCTCCTTAATGGTAATGTTAACCGTTCCGTCAGGATCATCAGTTACAGAATCAACGCGGGAAAGAATGTATCCTTTTGAGGTGTAAATGTTTTGAATTTTTGCTATCGCATCATTCAACTGGGAAATATTTTGAGGTTTGCCTTTCATAGGCAGAAGCGGGGCAAGGATTTCTTCTGTAGAAACTACGGTATTGCCTTCTATTGTAAAATCCGTCACCGGCGCGTTTTCTTCAAGAATAATTTTTAAAGTAACCGTGCCGTCTGTATTAGTAACAGGAATTGCACGCATTTTTTCGGTAAAATACCCCATGCTGTATACATTTCGGAGGCCGTTTTGAACCGCATCACGGTCATAGACATCCCCGCTCTTGAGGTTAAGTTTTTCAAGGATAAGTTCCGGACTGACGACATTTGTTCCGTGAATTTCGACTTTCTTCAAGTATCGCAAATCTTGTTCTGCCGCCTCCTCACTAACAGATGGTGCAGACTGAGAAGTAACTTCAGCTTCAGGGGTTTCGCCTGCAAAAGTATCAGCAGCCAATGCCCTTAAAGGACATGTCAAAATCAAAAGAAGGGATATTAATAATTTGAAACTCTTTTTATTGTTGTACAACCTTACCCTCAAGACTTCCCATGTTTCTTAATCAACATTATAGCACAAACTTTTAAAAGTAAAAAACTTAATATTTATATACATTTTATCCCTCAAGAACCCGCCTGTAGACTTCATTTTTGTTAATATTATAAAGGGATGAAAGTATTATTGAAATCTCTTTTGCTTTGAAATTTTTTGATTTTAAAATTTCAATTTTTTCATCAATATTTTCATCAGCATCAGAAACTTTCTGCCGGAAAACCATTCCGACAATTTCACCCTTAATCCCGTTTTCTTTAAAATAATTTATAACTTCCGCTGCGGTGCCTGCTTTCACTTCTTCAAACATTTTGGTAAGTTCTCTTCCAACCGCAGCTTCCGCGCCGGGATAGGTTTCCGCCAGAAGCTCCAGCGTACTTAAAATTCTGTTCGGAGACTCGTAAAAAACTACGTCGCAAAATTTTGACTTTTTAAAAATTTCCAGAATCTGCTGCCGTGTTTTCGGAAGAAAACCCGCAAAATAAAAATCTTCTGCCGAGCGCGGAACCTGTGATAAAAAAGTTGCAACTGCATTGGCGCCGGCAAGAGCCGTTACTGTGAAATTATTTTTCCTCAGTTCTTTCACAAGAACAGAACCCGGATCACAAAAAAGCGGGGTACCTGCATCGGACACAAGCGCCATCCTTTTGCCGGAATGGAGAATTTCCAGAATACTTTCCAGCCGTTCTTTTTCGTTAAATTTGTGGTAGGAAATACATTTTGTTTTTATATCAAAATGGTTGAGAAGTTTTTGCGTAACACGTATATCCTCACAGGCTATTATATCAACATTTTTTAAGACTTCCAGCGCTCTCAGGGTTATGTCCCCGAGATTTCCGATAGGTGTTGGAACTATGTAAAAATCAAATTCTTTCATAAGTAAATTTTAGCACAGAAATTAAAGTGTTTTAAAAAATTCATTTCAGAGATAATGAATGGGCTTGATTTAGATTTTGAAAAACTTTTCGACAGAAAACTAATTAAATAATTTCTCTGTATATTCTTTCATTCTGTCGGTAACTTCATTGTAGTTAACTGAAACAGGGGTAGGCTTTGAAGTTTTTATCACATCAAGAAAAACTTTCGCACTCTCGGGCTTTTTGCTGTCAAGAAAGTATTTGGAATTTGCAGCATCAATCCTTGCAGGAACAATTAGTCCGCTTTGCGTCATTTTTTCAATATTTTCTTTTGAGGAAAGAAAAAGTATCAGTTTTATTGCCTCCTGCTTATGTCCGGAAGCTTTTGCAACCGCCCATCCGGAAGCATCAAGAGGCACGATACTACCGGCATCTCCTGCCGGAAACTGAGCAATATCCCAGTCAAACTGTGCTTCTTCTCTATACTTCGGCACCAGCCAGCGTCCTGAAACCAGCATGGCAAGACGCCCCTGCAAAAACATTTGCGCCATTGTGGCACTCGCACTTTCTGAGGCAAGAGGGGCAGCATGATACTTTTTTCTTAAATCAGCGTAAAACTTCAAACCTTTTTGCGACTGCGGTGATTTTGTAATGTCATGGCTCAAATCATCAGACAGCACCCCGCCGCCTTCGCTCATCATATAAGGAAGATAAAACAGCAAATCTTCCTCAAAACTTACACCGAAAACATGCGGACGGTGAGTTAGAGCCTGTGCGGTTTTCAAAAAATCATCCATAGTCCAGTTTTCCTGCGGGAATTTTACACCGTATTTTCTGAAAAGGTCTTTGTTATAATAGACAACAAGGTTCGACACATCGCGCGGAATTGCGTAAAGTTTGCCCTGCCAGCTCAGTGCCTCCAGCGCCTGCGGATAAAATTCCTGACTTCTATAAGCACTCAAATCTTCAAGAACTCCAGCATTTGCGTATACAGGGAGATTAAGATTATTCATAAAAATCACATCCGGTGCAGTGTTCGAGGCAAAAAGCAGATGAATTTTCTGGAAGTAATTCTGCGGAATGTGCATAAAATCAACTTTTATCTCGGAATTTTCCTTTTCAAAATCTGTAAGCAGCGGCTTCAGTATATCAATTTCCGATTTTGAGCCCCAGCTTGCAAACTGTATAACCGTGCGGTTATCTTTCGGAGCACAGCCCGCAAAAACAACCGCACTGAATATTATTAAAATTGATAAATAAATCCGCCTCAGTCTTCTCATTCTGTTTCCATACTTCAGGATTTATATGCGCCGGCGTAATTTAAGACGCCGGAACATGAGAAATTTTATTTCTTACAGTTCAATAAGAACATTCATTTTATCATTGTCAACTTCAACAAGAGAACGGAACCCGTCGGCTTTCACCATATAGACATTCGGGTTATCCTGTCTTACCTGAATTGGTTTTTCCACATTACGGTCAAACTTTTTAAGAACGAAAATTTCTTCATTAATTCGTCCGACAAGAGCGGTTTCACCGTCGAGGTTCACAATATAAAAACCTCTGTTTTTGTCTATATTATAACCTGATTTTACAATCAAACCGTTCAGATAATTTTCTTTTGTATCAGCCTTCAACTGCGCTATAGGATTTGTAACATTATTTTTAGCCGGAACAGCTTTTTGCATTTTCATAGAAGGCTTTATCTTAGCAAGGCTGTCTGCAACTTTATTTGACAGACTCGGCGATGCGGTTGCCTTACTGTCATCTTCCGGCAGTGAGAAAAATTCTTCCAGCGAGGACATGGAGTAACCTTTCTCCTGAGAGAAAACAGGTTTTGGCTCCGGTGCAGATGTATTATTTACAGGTGCCTCCGGTAACTTCAACGGGGAAACCGACGGAGCCGGATTCTTCATAAACTTACTGCTTTTTGCAATCAAATCCGCAACACTCAGATTTCCTCCTTCAAGCATTCGAGGATTAGAATGCAGTGCAGAATTGCCGAGATTTACATATTTACCTTCACGTGCACTTCTCACCTCTTCGCGGGTTTTAGGAAGCGGCTTGTTTCTGTACGTTTCTTCAAGAGCGATTTTATCGGCAAAAGCTTTCAACTTTTTAACCTTTGGCGCTTCACCGTTTTTAACAGCTTCCGACATCTTTGAAGCAATCACATCATCTTCACTCTGAACTGTAATATCTCTAAAGTTTTGCTCAAGAGTTTTCAGAATAGATTCTTCATCAAGCGGTGTTTTTTCAACATCAGGAGAGTCGTGGAGAAGTTTTTCCAGACTAACCAGATACTTTTCATTTTCCATCATATCATTAACCTTTTGTTCTTCCAGAACCGGAGCTTTTTCTTTTTTTGCAGGTTTTGCGGATTTTTTAACCGCTGCAGGTTTTACTTCCTTCTCCGATTCCAATTTTTCTATCTGTTTTGCGAGTTCTTCAACCGCATCGTTCATAACTATTGATTTGCCGGATTTTACAGGTTTTGCAGGACTCTTTGGTGCAGGGTTTGCAGCGGCTTTAGGCTGAATTTTAACGGTATCGTCCGCTAAATCATATTTTACAGCCGCATTTGCCTTCTTAGAAATAAATGAATATTTTTTATTTATCACTTTTTCAGCCTTGCTGCCAGTTTCCGCTACAAACTGTCTGTACTTTTCCTGCCAGTTGAGGGAAGGGTCGCTGATTATATCTTCATAATCTGTAGCAAGCACCGGCTGTGTATTAAGATGTTCTTTAAAAGAATTCTTCAGGAAATTTGAATTAATTATAGAAGTCTTAATTAATTTGAGCAAGAATATTAACCCGAGAAGCGGAATTAATACCATAGCAAGCGTTACCGGCAAATTTGGCAATACACTGTCAAATTTCTGATGCGCCTGTTTTAAAAACTGATTTTCTGCAGAGGTCTTGAGAGGAGGCTTAATATCTGCCCTTGCAGCTCCGGCGGCTACCGGTACTGCGACATCCGGGACATGTTTTAAAATATCAGTTTCTGCTTTTGCTGTGCGCGTATTTTCAACAGCATTTGTTTTGGTGTTTTCTGCCTGCGCATCAGCTTTTTTAACTTCTTTTAGTTTTGCGGTATCTTTTATTTTCTGCTGAGCAACCGACAGAAGGCTTTCTTTTTTCTCACGGGTTTCAGTCTGCTGCTGTTTTACAGGAACCATTTTGACAGGCTGCGCCGGTTTATTTACGGTAACTGTTGTTTTAGGCTCCAGCGTTCTTGAATCCGGTATATAAACAGGAGTATTTGTGTGGGTTCTGGATTGCGCTATTAAGTTTTTGTAGGCTTTCTGTTCTGCTGTAAGCGGAACGGAGTTTTTTGCATGCGCTCTTATATTAAGCGGTTTTGTCGTAATCAGGGTAACTTTAGTATAACCGCCTGAGCCGTCGTTAACCGATTTTACATCAATATCGGAAATAATATCTTTTATTCCGGAAAGGTCAGGCTTTCCGCCGGCAGCACTCGATACATTCGGCATTAGTATTACATACTTGTTATCTGATTTTTTGGTCACGGCAATACTGTCTGCGTAAGGATTTGTTGTGTAGAGTGTAACATCGACTGAAGAAGAAGCAGTATTTGCTTTTCTTATGTCTAGTTGTGTTAAACTGTTTGCTTCTGCCTGCATGAAGGAAAAGGGCGCCAAACAAAGACTTAACAGTAGAATTATACCTATTTTGCCGGTCTTTTTATTCATTCTATATCCAATTTTATTTTCCCTACACATATATATAATACATTGAGTTGAAAAAAATTGCTAATATGTTAAAAAAATGATACTTTTATGTTAAGATAAATATATGAAAAGCGGATTTACAGCGATAATCGGGCGTCCCAACGCGGGCAAATCGACTCTTTTGAATAAAATTCTCGGACAGAAGATTGCCATAACTACGGATAAAGCACAGACTACCCGTAAAAGAATTAAAGGTATCTACACAACAGATGAAGGTCAGATTGTGTTTATTGACACTCCGGGAATTCATAAACCTTTTAACAAACTCGGAGAATTTCTTCTTGACGAAGCAAAAGTTGCAGTTCCTGATGCGGATTTGATTTTGTTTATCGTTGACGGAACAGAACCTGCCGGCAAAGGCGACAGGTGGATTGCACAGAATATTTTGCAGACTGAAATTCCTGTGATAATTGTTATGAACAAAGTCGACAAGACAAAAAAACTTGAAAAAGTTGAAGAAAACCTGCTTTCATATAAGACTTTATTTAAAAAAAATTATCCTGTAGTGAGAATTTCAGCAAAAACAGGAAGAAATATTGATACCCTTTTAAAAAATATTTTTAAAAACCTTCCGGAAGGCGGACTTCTCTATCCTGAAGATATTGTGACAGAAGAAACTATGCGGGATGTAGCCGAAGAAGTTATAAGAGAAAAAATTCTTCTTAATACATCGGATGAAATTCCGCATTCCGTAGCCGTAAAGGTTGAAAAATATCAGGAAACTGATGAGATAGACAGGATTTATGCAAACATTTACTGTGAAACAAAAAGCCAGAAGGGCATTCTTATCGGCAAAGGCGGCAGTCTTTTGAAAAAAATCGGAACAGAAGCCCGTCTGGAACTGGAAAAAATTGTTGACAAAAAAGTTTTCCTCGGACTGGAAGTTAAGGTTGAAAAAGACTGGCGAAAAAAGCAGTCCGCCCTGAAATCTTTCGGATATGAGCAGGAATAAGACGCCTGATTGCAAAACCTAAAAAATAATGTTAAAATATAAACATAAATAATTAAGGAGGATATACACATGCAAAACACAGTTATAGCTTCAAAACTCAGAAGGGGGGGGGGGCTCGACCTTCTGTAAATCCGCTCAGGACCTTGGGTTCCGGCGGAGCATTTGAGAGTAGATTAAGCGCTTTGTTGTGTT
>CASFGU010000058.1 GCA_949294395.1 uncultured bacterium | reverse complement strand
CGAACACCTTACGGGCTAACGCCCTACCGAAAATCCGCTTTACAAAAGGGGGTGAGGGTAATTACCTCCCTTATTAAGGGAGGTGGCACGATAGTGCCAGAGGGTTTTGTTAACCCAATAAACCCTTCAACCGTTCACCCGTTAAACCAGACATTTCCTGTCGGATTAGTAAATCCGACCTACATTTCTATGACATTTTTGAGTTATTCAGCGGCATTAGTATTAGTTTTCGAAACGATAGCGGGAGCAGAGCGGAAGCGTGTTGAGAAAATTAATACTAATGCACGGATTGCAGCAAAATTTTCCTCATGCAAGCGCCAATTATTAAAGTTACTGATTGACATATCTAATGTCAAACCGTTCCCCCGTTCACCCATTCAACATTTCAACGTTCTTGAACGCTTCACCCCTCACCCTTCACGCTTCACCCGCAAAAAAGCAGCTTTCACATTGGCAGAGGTCCTCATCACCCTTGGAATTATCGGGATAGTTGCCGCCATGACGCTGCCGGCAGTTGTAAATAACATTCAGAACAAACAACTTGAAACGGCGCTTAAAAAGTCTTACTCACTTCTTTCTCAGGTAACCCAGAGAGTAGTTATGGAAGATTTCGGGGGTATGATTGATGCAGAGAACGGAAAAGAAATTAGTTCTTATTTTGTAAAGCATTATAAAAACGGAAATATTTGCGGAAGCGGCAAAACTTCCGGCTGCCCTGTTACAACCGGTGGCGATGAAGCCTGTAATTTCATGCGGCAAAATTATAAAAATTTTAACGGAAAATCTGACGGCGGCTGCGTTGGTAATGATATTATTTCAAATACGATTGACAGTACTACGCTTTATTTTGATGCTCCAAAGGAAGGTGAAGGGGCTGAAACAGAAGAAAATATTCTTATGGCTGTGGATGTTAACGGCTGGCAGAAGAAGCCTAACCGCTGGGGGCATGATATGTTTTTATGTTCCAGCTTACAAAAGACGGAAAACTTTTACCTATGGGGGCAAGAGACTCTGCGTATCCAGAGGAAAACTATTGCAGTTTAACATCAACTTCCATGAAAAACGGACGTGGTTGTACTGTAAAAGCACTTAATGATACTGACTATTTTAAAAAACTTCCGAAATAATAAATAATTTTGAAAACAATAAACCCTGAAACCGCTATAAAAACTGTCTCAGGGTTTATTTTATTTTTTTATATGAATTATTATTTGTCAGATTTTTTCTCTTTTTCAATCTGTTTTGCTTTAGCGCTGCCTTCTTTTATTTCCTGCTGAACTTCTTTTCTGATTGTAGCAGGATCAAATTCGCTGTTTACGTATTCTATGGAGGCGTTTTTCTTCAAAGATTCAACCAGATTGTCGATAAGCTGTAGCTGTTTCTGGTTCTGGAGGTAAGCTTTGATGTCATTTTTAACCTTTTCAAAAGGTTCCTGACCTGCAGCCATTCTGTCTGTTACCATAATAATGTGGTAGCCGAAGTTTGTTTTAACAAGACCTGAAACGGTATTCGGCTTCATAGAAAATGCAGCTTTTGAAAATTCCGGAACCATTTCCTGTGCTGCGAAGAAACCGAGTTCGCCGCCTTTTACAGCAGTTGTTGTGTCGTCGGAATTTTCTTTTGCAATTTTTGCAAACTGTGAAGGATCTTTCTTCACTTCTGCAAGAACTTTGTCTGCTTTAGCTTTTTTAGCTGCAATTTCTGCATCCACTTTCTTTTTGATTTCGTCTTTTGAAAGTCCGGCATTTTCTTTGTTGGAAGTTATGATTTCTTCAATTTCCTGCGGGTTCACAGAGATTAAGATATGTGATGCTCTGACTCTTTCAGGGTATTTGAACTGTTTAATGTTTTCAGTGTAGTATTTTTTAGCGTCAGCATCTGAAACATCGCTGTTGCCGAGTTCTTTAGCAAGTTTTTTCATTCTTACTTCCTGCGCTAAGTCTTTTCTGAAATCTGCAGCAGAAACGCCATTTTGCTTAAGAATTTGCTGAAGCTGTTCTTTTGAACCGACTTTATCAACGATTTCTTTGATGGCATTTTCTGTATCTTCTTTAGTTACCTTAATATCGCGTTTGTCCATTTCCTGTTCAAGGAGTTCACGGACGATAAGTTCATTTACAACTCTTTCTTTAATCAGATAGTATAAAAAGTTGTTTTTGCCGTCTTTTACGTTGATGCCAAGTTGAGCAATCATACCGTTGTTAGTTTGTTTGTTAAAGCTTTCGTCAAACTGTCCCTGGGTAATGTTTTTGTCGTTAACTTTGATAATTGTTTGAGCAGATTTAATACCGCAGCCGGTAAAGAGGATTGCTGATAATGCAATGGTTGCAAGTAATTTTTTACCTTTCATAAACTCTCTCTTTCTTCTTTTTACTTTGTATATTCGTGACTAATTTTATGTATATAATAAAACAAATCAATAAAAATGTTAAATACTTCATTAAAATTCATATATGAATTATTTAAGAGTAAGATGGAATTACCTTCCTGACAGGAGGCAGGGGCAATTGTAAATTTTACTCTTTTCAAAATATTTGAAGGGAGCCCGCGCTGGATAATCTGCCATTCCGGCTGGGTATAAGGGGTATAAATTCTTATGTTGTCGGAAGTTTCGCGAATTGCGGCAATTTTTACATCGCTTGCGGCAAGTCGTATTCTTATTAATTTTATTAAATTCTCGACACTTTCAGGCGGCTTGGCAAAGCGGTCTTTCCATTCTTCTGTTATATAATCGAGTTCAACGTCATTTTTTACATCTGCAAGACGTTTGTATTCAATCATTTTTTGTTCGGCAGAACCTACCCAGTCGTCAGGAATGAAGGCGGTAACATTAATATCAACGATTGTCTGGACATCTTTTTCAACGTGTTCCCCTTGAATTTCGTGAACGGTTTCTTCTAATAACTGGCAGTAGGTGTCAAACCCGACGTTAATCATGTGCCCGTGCTGTTTGGTGCCGAGAATATTTCCGACGCCGCGGATTTCGACATCACGCAGGGCTATCTGGTAGCCGCTTCCAAGGGTTGTGAATTCTTTTATTGCTTTTAACCTTTGTACTGCGTCTTTTGTCATTTCTTTCTGTCGTTTGTAGAAGCAGTAGCAGTATGCCTGTCTTTGCGAACGTCCGACGCGTCCACGTAATTGATAAAGCTGTGCAAGGCCGAAGCGGTCGGCATCGTGGATTATCATTGTATTGGCATTCGGGATGTCTATTCCGTTTTCGATAATCGTCGTTGCAAGAAGCACATCGTATTCGTGGTTTGCAAAATCAACAATTACCTGTTCAAGTGCTTTCTCATCCATCTGACCGTGGCCTATGGCAATTCTTGCATTCGGCACAAGCTGCTGCAGCTGCATTTTAAATTCTTCTATTGTTTCAACACGGTTATAGAGATAGAAAACCTGCCCTTCTCTATCAAGTTCATGGATTATTGCGTTTTTAACCATGTTTTCGTTCCAGACGCCCACGAATGTTTTTATCGGAAGCCTGTTTTTCGGCGGAGTGTTGATGACAGACATATCCTTAATTCCGGAGAGTGACATATAAAGTGTTCGCGGAATAGGGGTTGCAGACATTGTGATTATGTCTATATTTTCTCGGAGCTGTTTTAATTTTTCCTTGTGCCGGACGCCGAAGCGGTGCTCCTCATCTATTACAAGAAGCCCTAAATCCTTAAACGCTATTCCTTCCTGCAGAAGTCTGTGGGTGCCGACAACTACATCACACTTTCCGGTCGCAAGATTTTTTACTGTTTCTTTCTGTTCTTTATGGGTTCGGAAGCGGGAGAGAAGTTCAACATCAACTCCGAACGGTTTAAATCTTTCCGACATTGTTTGAAAATGCTGGAGCGCCAGAATTGTTGTAGGAACAACGACTGCAACCTGTTTCCCCAAGGTGACAGCTTTAAATATTGCCCTCATTGCAACTTCTGTTTTTCCGAAACCGACATCCCCGCAGATTAACCTATCCATAGGGTTTTCGCTTTCCATATCAGCCTTAACATCTATTATAGCTTTCATCTGGTCAGGGGTTTCAGTGTATTCAAAGGCTTCTTCCATCTCAACCTGCCACGTTGTATCAGGCAGGAATTGAATACCTTTTTGCATTTTACGTCTTGCATAAAGCCGCAGCAAGTCATAGGCAACCTGTTCAACTTCTTTTTTGACACGGGCTTTTGTATTTTCCCAATCCTTACCGCCCATTCTGGAAAGTTTCGGTTTAATGTTTCCGGAACCTCTATAGCGGCAGAGAAGGTTAATCTGTTCTGCCGGAATGTGAAGTTTATCCTTGCTTGCATATTCAATCGTCAGATAATCTTTCAGTTGTCCGTCGATTTCCTGCTGGGTAAGTCCTTTATAAATCCCCACCCCGTGGATACTGTGGACAACATATTCCCCTTCTTTTATATCGTTAATGCTTTCGATGAATTCCGGTTTTTCTTTGTAATATGAACGTTTTGTTGAGGTAACTTCTTTTGAGCGTTTGTTAAAAAGTTCGCGGTCTGTGAGAATTATGGTTTCAAAATCCTCTAAGATACCGCCGTGGCAGGCAATGCTTTCCGTGTAATCAATATCCGCAAAAACTTCACGCTCCGAGAGGATTTCTCTCACTCGTTCAGGATAATCCGTTGCAATGATTATACGGTATTTCTTAAGGAACCCCTCACCCTCACTCCCTCTCCCGCAAGGGGCGAGGGAAGATGTATAATCATTACAGGTCTGAACTCCGTTAAAAGAAGTTTTTTCCCTGATAAACGCCGCAATCTCATCCAGATTCGCCGCGAAACTCTTTACAGGCTGGGTGTTGAACTCCACAAGTTCATCTGTTTCCCCGTCAAGAAAATTGTTCAGCCCGATTTTGATAAAACAGGCAAACTTCTGGATAAATTCCTGATATGTTAAATGGTTTAAGCCGTCAAGTTCGTAATTCAAGCCGAGTTTCAAATTCTCCTGATACTGTTTGGTGAAGTTCTCGTCCATGAATTCAAATTTCGCATAAACTTCCGGCGCCTCGTCGAGGATTACAGTGTAATCTTTAAAATAATCCAGAACGCTGACAAGTTCAGGGTTAAAATAATTCTGGTAAACCTCAATTCCTTCAAAATACCCTTCATTTTCAACCTGTTCTTTAATTTCTTTTGGGCACCCCCCTCCTGTCCATCGGACATCCTCCCCCTCAAGGGGGGCGGAGGATGCGAACCTTTCCCTTGAGGGAGGGTCGAAATCTTTAATTTCTGTGCGTCGTATTAAAAACTTATACACCGGAAGAATCTTCACTTCCTTAATCTTTTCAACAGATTTCTGGGTTTCGTTGTTAAAATATCTTAAATCAACAATTTCATCTCCCCAGAGTTCAATTCTGACAGGCGCTTTGTCAAGAGAAAATACGTCAATAATATCGCCTCTCACGCTGAATTCTGCTATATCCGATACCATTGTTGCTCTTTTGTATCCAAGATTAACAAGTTTCTGCGCAAACTCTTTGAGATTAATCTCATCCCCGATTTTTACTGTTATTGAATTCTGTTCAATAAAATTTTCATCAGGGAATTTTTCAAGCAGAGTTTTAACCGGAGTTATAACAATATCCGGTTTTGCGAGCAGTATTTTCAATTGTTCGGCGTAGTCGTAAACATTGGCGGAAACACTCTCATACATTGAAATGTTCTGAAACGGCAAAAGCTCCGCCTCAATTCCGTAAGCTTTTTTTAAATCATTCTGATATTTCAGGGCATTTTGTTCTGTTGAAGTTATCACAAGAATTTTTTTCTTTGAAATCTCATGCGCCTTCTGTATCAGCAAAAGCCTTAACAGCGTAACAAGACCTGTTGCGGCAAATGATATTTTCGCCTGAACATTATGTTTGAAACTCTGATAAATCTCGTTAGTGCTAAGGCAGTCAATTTTGAACATAATTGTATTTTAGCATAAAATGAAGAATTATTAAGTTAAAATATAATTGTAACAAAATGTAAACAAGAGTGTGGGTTGGCTGAAATTCAATTATACTTTGAGATAGGATAGGATAGGATAGGATAGG
>CASFGU010000057.1 GCA_949294395.1 uncultured bacterium | reverse complement strand
GAAGCGAAAGACAAACAGTATGATATAGACCTGAAGAACCTTGATACCGAGCACAGTGCTTTGCAGACCGAATACGATTCCATAAAGAGCACAATAGATAAGAATGTTGAGAGAAGCTTCAAGGCGTTTTCGTAAGGTAAGAGTAAAAGAAGTGAAGGTTGAAGGGCTGAAGATGGAAAGTTTCACTATCTCCCTCTTTCAGGTTTGTCGCATAAACTTTTAGTACCCGAAGACCCTACTCTATAGCCTTTTTTTAGTGTCTACCAGCGGAGGCTTATTCTTCAGCGGGATTCTGCTCAGCAAGGGCTTCCAGAACTTCTTCTGTCCTTCCGTTAGCAGCAGCCTTAACCAGTTCAAGGTTAGCTTCGTTTTCCGGGAATTGTCTCAGAAAATCGTTTTCCATCTGCAATTCTCTTGCACGCATTTTTGCTATATTTAACTGTTTTTCTTTTAAATTTGAATAATTTCTGCTATACTCGCTGCTTTCACGGTAACCACTTGATAACGAATGGATTAATGTACCGAGAAGCAGAGCATCAGGTGCCCATGAGAGCGCAATTTTCCCGGCTTCTTTTATGGCGGAAGGAGTCTTTTTAATCAGGCTTCTAAATGGTTTTGCTATTGTTTCAAGAGTTTTAGATTTATTAATTTTTTCGCCGGCCTTACCGATTTTTCCGGTAATTTTAGCCATTGTTTCAGGTTTAATCTTGCTTATAAGTTTAGAAATACCTTTCGGTGCATAATACAATGCCGCCATTGCGACACCAAGAGTTCCAAAGAAAGAAAGCACCGGATTTTTCTTCTCAAATTCATTTACTGTTTCTGATTTTTTAGAAAGCAAATGTTTGCTGCCGATAACAGCGTCAGCTATGCCGATGAACAGCCCCCAGCCTACAGCTGCTTTTAAGCCTCCTGCAAATTTTGCGGCTTTGCCTGACAATTCTTTGGTTAATAAGGTTGTTTTCCCCTTTGTTAAAAGGGCTGTAGAAAGTCCTGCCACTACCGGAATAGAATAAAACATAGCATTGTTTATTTTACGGTTTCTTTCCGGATTGACTTTCTTTAAAGTTTTATGTAAAGCCAGCGTTCTGATATAATTATCATCCTGAGCTATCATTTCATCACGTTTTGAAGTAAATCCTGTATTTGACCTTATTGCTTGAAGCTGCATATACACACCTGCACTTTCACATATTTATTATATCATATTAAAAACTGAAAGTAAATTTTTTTGCTATTTGTATATATGATTTTAAAAAATGTTTACAATATAATTTATTTTATTTATCATACAGGAATGAAAAAATTTTACATTCACACCATGGGCTGTAAAGCCAATCAGTTTGAAAGTGCGGTTATCATAGAAAATTTAGAAAAAAACGGGCTTGTACAGGTTGAGAAATTGGAGGATGCCGGTATTTATATATTGAACTCCTGCACAGTTACAGGCAAAAGCGACAGTGAAGCATTATATCTTTTGAGAAGTGCTAAACACAAAAAGCCCGATATAATAACCATTTTAACCGGTTGCCTTGCTCAGATTGAGAAAGATGAGCTTCTGAAAAAAGATTTTATTGATTATGTAATCGGAAATGATGAAAAACTTCACATTTTTGATTTTCTTAAAACCGGAGAACGGTGCCATGCCGGTGATATTATGACCCTGAATACCTTCACAAAAGCAGAGCTTGCTGATACTTCAAAAACCAGAGTAAGCCTGAAAATTCAGGACGGATGCGACAACCGCTGCGCATATTGTATAATTCCTTTTGCAAGGGGAAAAAGCAGAAGCGCAGACATTGATTTTATAATTAATCAAGTTAATGAGTTTTCAAAGAAAGGTTTTAAAGAAGTTGTATTTACAGGAATACATATAGGTTTATGGGGGCGTGATTTAGGGCTTCAACTGCTCGATTTGCTTAAAGAGGTTGAAACTCGCTCAACAATTGAACGCTACAGGCTGGGGTCGCTTAATCCGATTGAAATAACAGATGATTTACTCGAGTTTTTGAAAGGATCGGAAAAATTCTGTCCGCACTTCCATCTCTCGCTTCAGTCAGCCTGCAACAAAACTTTAAAATCAATGAACAGATTTTACAAAGTTGAGGATTACCTGAAACAAATTGACAGAATAAATTCAATGTTTGATCTGCCGTTTCTGGGAAGCGATATTATAACAGGCTTTGCAGGCGAAACAGATGAGGATTTTGAGATTACTCGTCAAAATCTTGAAAAATCAGGATTATCGCAAATTCACACATTTCCTTACTCCCAAAGAGTCGGAACTGTCGGAGCTTCAGCACCTGAGCAGGTGGATGATAAAGTTAAAGAACAGCGGGCAGCAATTGTAAAAGAAATTTCAAGAAAAAAACTTGCAGAATTCATAAATAAAAATACCGGCACTATTCGTGAAATATTAATAGAAAAACATCCGGACAAAAACGGGTTTATGAAAGGTATCACAAGAAATTACCTTACTGTAATCACAAATTCCAAAGACCTTTCGATTGCGGCAGGTCTTAAGAATGTTAGAATTACAAAATATGAAAACGGTAAAATTTACGGTGAACTAATTGATACTTAATAGCTGTCTACCGTAAAAATCTCTGCTAATAGTAACTCAATATTAAAAGTTCCTCCACAGAGCGAAGGAACTTTTAAAAAATTTTATCTTTTTTATCTATCTCTTAATTTTGCAAGCAGTCTGAGTATTTCAATATACAGCCACACAAGAGTGACCATAAGCCCGAATGCCCCGTACCATTCATATTCTTTTGGAAGCATTCTGTTTGCGCCCTGCTCGATAAAATCAAAATCAACAATTAAATTTAACGCTGCAATACATACAACAATTGCACTGAATATAATTCCTATCGGACTGGCCGTAAATATCTGCGGAATTCCGCGCCCGAAAAACGATGCGATAATCTGTATAAGATAAATTATTGCGATTGATAAAGTTGCCGTAAATATTACAGCTCTGAATTTGTCGGTGCAAACAATCACTCTTGACTTATAAAGCAAAAGCATTGAAAGCATTGCGCCGAAAGTCGCAGCAACAGCCTGAACTACAAGCCCTGCATAGGAAGCTTCAAAAAAAGCCGAAATGCCGCCTACAAAAAATCCCTCACATACCGCATACAGGGGCGCAAGTATATTCGCAGCTTTTCTTGTAAAAGCTAGAATTAATGCAACAATAAAACCTGCAATAGCACCTCCTATACAAAGCATTGACGCTTTATCCATAAAACCCTGAAATACAAGCGACCACGTATATGCCGCAGGTACAAGCACCAGAGCAAAAAGAATTAAAGTTTTATTTATGGCCCCATTCACAGTCATAGGCTGCGCATCTAAAACTCTTTCCGCTTCTAAAAAGTTATCATTTAAAATAGGATTTGACATACACACTCCTTTCCTTAATAAATAAAATATGATATAATAAAATATTATAACACAAGTTTACGGATTTAACCATAGCAGATAAAGGGGAATTATGTACAAGTTTACACCAAATAAGCGAAATACTGTCATGCTGAACTTGTTTAACAAGGCGAACCAAAAATTTTGTCATCCTGAATTTATTTCAGGATCTTAAAATTTTTTGTGAGCCTGTCCTTACGAAGTGCAGCATCTCAAAACAACGAGGCACTGTCGCCAGGAGCCATTTTGCACGAAAACAAGTTTCGGCAAAATAAGGCAAACGAGTTCAGAACCTGCTCTGAATTTATTTCAGGGTGACAGTTTTAGCCGTTTTTAGTGAAATTTGCTATATAAGTTCCGGATAAAGGGATAGATGTTTATAGAAAATTTAAAAAAGTTTATTGAATATTTCGGAGAAGGAAGAAAATTAAAGCTGGCAGGATTTACAGTGCTGTCACTTGCTGCAGGAGCACTGGAATTTGTCGGAATTGCGCTTGTTTATCCGTTTATAATAATGATAGTAAGACCGGAGGCAGTAACCGGCTCAATCCTTTATATAAGGCTTACCGGAATTACTCACTGTTCAGACCCAACGATTAATGCGCTGATTTTGGGTCTGCTTGCTCTCGGGCTTTTTATATTAAAAAACCTCTACATGATATATTTCTATTACCTGCAGACCAAATTTATAAACAACTGGCGGCGCGATATTTCCAACAAATTTATGGAATACTATATTTTTTCAAATTACAAAGACAGCATAAAAAGTTCTCCTTCTGATAAATCTTATGTAATAACAACACTCTGCACGCAGGCTGTAAACAGTTTTATGTTCAGAATATTAACACTTATCACCAACGCAATCATAGTTTCTATGGTAATCCTGCTTATACTTGTTAAATTCCCTCTGGCTGCACTGGCTACAATTCTTTTTGTAGTTGTTAGCATGCTTTTGCAAAATAAATTTTTTAAAGCAAAAATTGCCGGTATTAACAGAAAAATTAACCATGAAAACTTAATCATGAATGATATACAATACACCAGTATTGAAAATCTTAAAGAGATTAAAATTCTCTCTGCAGAAAAGCATTTTTATAAAATTTACAGCAGGCAATCGGAAAATGTAAATTATTACCAGTGCATGGCAGAATTTTACGGCGCAATTCCTCCTTATATAATAGAAATTCTGATTGTTGCGTCCCTGATAATTTTAGGAGCATTTCTTGCACTCAATAATATTAACAACCAGCCTGCAATGATTGCTTCATTCTCGCTTATTGCTGCTGCAATATTCAGAATAGCACCGGCTCTCAACAGAATACAAACTTCTATTATAAATATCTCAAACGGACGGTCGTTTGTAAAATCGATTTTAAAAGAATACGAAAAATGCGATTTGAAAAATTTTAAACCTGTTTACACAGAAGCAGCAAGCCAATTTTACTTTAGAAATACCATTGAACTAAAAAATCTCTGCTTTGAATACAAATCAGGGAAGCCTGTATTAAAAGATATTAATTTACAGATTAATAAAGGTGATTTTGTAGGGATAATCGGACTTTCCGGAGCAGGGAAATCAACGTTAGCCGATATTTTAATGGGGCTTTTGCCCCCCGCCTCAGGAAATATTCTTGTGGACGGGAAAATATTATCTCCAGTGGAAATCTCGCAATTCCGCAGAATAATCGGTTACGTACCTCAGGAGATTAAAATTTTAAATAAATCGTTTAAAGAAAACGTAGCCTGGGGCGTAAAGCCGGACAAAATTGATGTAGACAGGGTAACAAAAGCCTTATATGATGCGCGTCTCTATGATTTTGTAAAACAATTTGAAAACAATATAGACGCTGTACCATTTATAGGTTCAACCGGAGCCTCCCTCGGTCAGAAGCAGCGTCTGGCAATAGCCCGTGCACTTTATACAGAACCGGAAATCCTTATTTTTGACGAAGCAACCTCTGCACTTGATGTTAAAACAGAGCATGAAATAACAGACATGCTCACAGAATTAGGAAAAGAAAAAACGATAATTGCAATTGCGCACCGGCTCTCAACTTTAAAATCCTGTAACAAATTAATCTACATGAAAAACGGAGAAATAGTCGATACAGGAACATTTGAGAGCTTATCAGCCAGACATCCGGATTTTGAAAATCTTGTAAAATTATCTTCAATAAAGTAAGAAAAAAGACTTTACAATAAAAATTTTTTATTTTATAATAATTACATAAGCCTGCGGGGCGGGTGCAAAAAGTAGGGGCCTGGGAACAGACTTCTAAATGTGAATAATATAAAATAATCCTCAGTAGCTCAATGGCGGAGCAACCGGCTGTTAACCGGTAGGTTGTTGGTTCGAGTCCAACCTGGGGAGTTTTTTATATAACCGGGTTTATAACTTATGCCTTGTGAATTTCGCGCTCTCTTTGTGATACAAGTGGAATCGTTGAGCTTTGCGAAGCGAGTGTCACTGTATGCCTTGTATTGAGGGCAGAATTTGTTAATGCGCAAACGCGAATTTACAAATTCTGGAGAGGGTACATAAACATAAGTATTAATGTATTATTGTAATTTAACGACCAGATTGATTTGTTATGCTTTGACAGACATTGCAGGAATTTGATTTTTTTGAACTAATAGGGGTGTGTTTCAAATATATCTTGATTTTTTTAGTCGGAATTTGCTAAAAATAGAATTCCTGAACTGGCAAAAAAGTCCGATTACTGTCTGTCAATGTCTAAAACAAGACAGTGTCTCAAAATCTTAAATGGCGGTAAATTAGACACAGTTTAAGAATTTCGGAATAGTTCAGGAATTTTGGGACAGGACAGTGTTAAAAATTTTTTCAAAATTTTAAGTTTAGGTGGAAATTTATTTCAATTTACTAGGTAAAAAGTGACAAGAAATTTGAGAAAAATTGGTGTGTTAGTTTGCCCAAAAAACAAACCATCTGTAAATTGAAATCTAACCATTTGTCTTTTTACATTAGCTTGTGAATTACTGAAATCAAAGATTTTTGGTAGTCCTGTAAAAGTCCTATTGATTGTTGGGCTATATGAAATGTCCCCACTAAAATGTAATCGGTCAGTAGGACATTTCAAGGTATTTTCTGTATTCACAAGGTGTCATTTTGTTTAACCCCCATTGGTATCTTCTATTATTGTAATAATAAATGTATTCATCTATTTTGTCACG
>CASFGU010000056.1 GCA_949294395.1 uncultured bacterium | reverse complement strand
GGGGCAAGTAGTTTAAGCTCCTTAACCGGCACAGGACAAGGGTTGCAGGCAGTCGAGAGGTGTAAAGCCTTTGGCTGGCGTGCGTTCTGGCGATGGCTGCAAGAAATAAAATCCCCCCTGCCCCCTTTTACAAAAGGGGGTATTTCTCAGAACCTCCCTTCTAAGGGAGGTGGCACGATAGTGCCGGAGGGTTTTGTTAACCCAATAAACCCTTCAACCATACACCCGTTCAACGAGAGCATTCTAAAAGTTCTACAGAAATCACCTGACAGAAACCCCTCACCGGAATTACTAAATTCACTAAGTTCATTAAGTAATTCTACCCTCTCCCTCAAGGGGCGAGGGAGAGTAAAGAATTCCCGCTTCACCCCTCACACTTCACGCTTCACTTCTAGAAAGGCAGCTTTCACATTGGCAGAGGTGCTTATAACCCTCGGGATTATCGGTATAGTAGCCGCGATGACGCTGCCGACACTCATTAACAATAAGCAAAATAAAGAACTTCAGACACAGTTTAAAAAAGTTTATTCTGAACTAAACCAGATGTCACGGTTGTTTTACAAAGATTACGGCATGTCTGTTTCTGAATATCTTGGAGGCACCTCAAACGGTAGTGCGACTTATCAAAAGTTTCTTAATGAAATTTTTCCGCACTATTTTAAAGGAGGGAAGGTCTTGAGCGATTGGACTTATTCAGATGTTGATGAAGAAACCGGCAGCGCAAATACAAATGCTCTTTATCCTATTTATAATATTGTTGGAAATAATAGAATCTATATTTGCGATAACGGCGGGTTTCAATCTGATGTGGGTGGAAGAATTTATCTGTTTAACGATGTTCCGGTTTCCGGAAACAACGGTCCTATTGTCTGTGTTGATATAAACGGTCAGAAAAAGCCTAACCGGTGGGGGTATGATTATTTTATGTTTGTATTTACAACAGACGGGTTTGTTATACCAATGGGGCAGCCTCATCCAAACAATGTGCCTGCCGGGCAAAGTGCTGTAAATCATTTTGTTACGGGTGAAGAATATTGTAAAAGATCCAGCGGACCTTATGCGCAGGAAGCCTGTGCGTATTATGCTCTTGCAGATAAACATCCGTCAGAGGAGGGCAAAAATTACTGGCAGGACTTTCTTGGCAGCAAATAATATAAACAAGAAAAACTCCCGTTTTCGCGGGAGTTTTTTATTTATCAAATTCAAACAATTCAGGAAGCTTTATTTTTAAAGCTCTTGATATTTTAAAAATCATTAAAAGGCTCGGGTTTCTGATACCGCGTTCTATAAAGCTCATATAAGTTCTGTGGATACCTAGTTTTTCAGCGAGCTCTTCTTGTGAGAGCTCTGCGGCTTTGCGTTTTCTACGCACTGCTTCACCAAAATTTACGAGGATTTTTGTGTTCATAGGATTAATTTTATGTATATGATACTGTGAGTTACACATACAATAAGTAACAAAATATTACTAAAATAAGCTTATATATTGAAATATTGTACTATTTTGATTATAATTAAAATAGTTAAGGAGGATATATGAAACGAGCATTTACGCTGGCTGAAGTTTTAATCACTCTAGGCATAATAGGAGTTGTTGCGGCAATGACTTTGCCGTCACTTGTTGGTAATTACAAAAAGAAACAGGCTGTAACTCAGCTTCAAAAAGTTTATACTGTATTAAACCAGGCGTTGCGTCAATCTGAAGCAGCAAATGAGTCGTCGCAATACTGGGATACGTCAAAGGGTGTCAAAGTTTATTTTGATACTTACTGGAAACCGTATTTAAAGATAGTAAGATACTGTACAGAAGCTGGAGGTTCAAAAGAATGCGGTTATTCTTCGAAATCCCCATGGTACAGGGCAAATGGTAAAAAGGACGGCTATTTGGTAGCATTTGACAATACCAGGATTGCCTCAATACTTCCGGATGGAAGTTTTGTCAGCATTTTAATGTATTCAGGTTATGGTTCGGACGAAGGCGGTACTGATGAAGAAGGAAATATTGTGGCTGGCACTGGAGGGGGCGATAACAGAATAATCGTGGATTTAAATGCTTCTAAACGACCAAATATCTTCGGGCAGGATGTTTTTCTTTTGCAAAGAGTAGCCGGTAAGGGGATATTACCTTACGGCTACGATAAAGATGATGATACTCTTAACGAAAATTGTTCAAAAAACGGGTCAGGCTTTATGTGTGCTGCAAGGCTGATACGTGACGGCTGGGAAATCAAAGACGATTATCCGTGGTAGATGGAATAAACCTGTATCAAACTTCCGAAAACAAGTCAGAATTAATGTTTTCAAAAGTACGCTGTACAGGTTAAAGGTTATATCATGCGGTGCCGGTGACTTTATTAAGCCGCCCGCACTTTTTTATTATTTAATTAACGCCTGAATCTCTTTGAATTTTGGGTGTTTTGCCCCTTTTAGCCATTCAAAAAGCGCGATTTCAACACACGAAATTTTGGCACCATTTTGCTGCATAATTTCTATTCCCTGCTTAAATTCATATTTGTTGCGGCTTGCGCAGGCGTCCTTTATTATATAAACATCATAACCGGCTTCCAATAGTGCAGCGGCTGTCTGGTGCACGCAGATGTGAGTTTCTATTCCAAATAAGACTATCTGCTTTCTGTTGTATTTTGCAATCCTGTCCGGCATGCCTTCTTCTAAAAGTGCATTGAAAGAAGTTTTTTCTACAATTTCGGTGTTGTCAGGCAGGACAGCCTTTAACTGCGGTACAGTGGAGCCGAGACCTTTCGGGTATTGTTCGGTTACAACTACAGGGATTCCAAGAGCCTTTGCCGCACTTGCAACCTTAACGGCTCTTGTTACAACTATGTCTTTGTCAAGTGCGGCTACAAGCCTCTCCTGAATATCTATTATCAGCACAAGACTGTTTTCTGCAGACAGTGTATTCATATTTTTCTCCTTAATCAATAGTACTCTTAAATTCTTTTATAAAATCTTCCACAATTTTTATAAGTTCTTTTTGCGAAATTTTGTTCAGCGGCATTGAAATTTCTCTGTTCTCAGGGCTCTCAAGTCCGGCATGGGTAATATAAATTATAATTTTGGCAAACCCCGGATATACTATCTTTAAGCGGCTTTCCTGCTTTGGATTTTTCAGACAGAATACGCTCTGATTATCATCTGTGTACTGCTCAATTTTTGTGTTGAAAAGTTTTTCCTCATAACTTTTTTGCAGTCTGAAAAACACAGGCGCAATAACTTTTTCCAGCTTTTTGTTAAAAATCTGTCTGAATAGTTTGTAATTTTTTTCGGTGATTTTCGGTGTATCAAGCCATTCATCAAGTGTGTCATTTTTATCTGCGTAAATTACCATTTCCTGATTATTAATAAGAGCTTCTGTAAGTGCGCACTGTGCTCTTTTTTCTGTATCTTTGAATTTTAACCCTTTAATTTCGCAGATGCCGGCTTTAATTGTAAACTGACCGTTTAAATATGCTTTAATTTTTTCGTAAACGCTTACAGCCCCGTTCAAACCTGTTTCAAAAAGCAGTATGTAATATTTTGAACCGGTTGCGCAGGCTGCAATATCGCCTGTTCTTACGGAGTTTTTTATCGCCCCGCAGAGTTTTTCTGCAGAAAACCTTGCCTTGCCTTCTTCGTCAGGTGCAATCATAATAAAGGCACCGGTGCCTGCAAAATTTTTAAGTTCTATCTGGCAGATTTCATCTGTAAATTTAGGGCTGACAAAGCCGTTTGTTTCTGATATAACCCCGTATTCCTGCAGGTAATTTTTGTACCGTGTAATTTCGTTTTTTAAATTTGTCTTTTTTATACAGTTTATAACCCGGATAAGCATTTCAGAAGGGTCTGATTTTGCGCAAAAGTAGTCGTCAATTCCTTCATCATAAGCACTCAGGACAAAATCCCTGTCATAATTGTTTATCAGAAGAATTATGTTCCGGCAATGTTCTTTTATATATTTAATTAACCCCAGAGTTTTTGCTCTGTCAGTATTTTCATGTACAATAGCTAAATCGTACCTGTTTTCAAATACAATGTCCGGCGCATCCTCGTAATCACAGTAAGACACCCTGTCAGATTCTCTTAATAACATAAGTTTATCGTCAAATGCCTCTATTGTCGCTGTGTCGTCTGTGATTAGTAAGATGTTATTCATAATTTTTCATCTACACCTGCAGGTGTTTTTTGATACATAAAAAGCTTCCGCCGGCTCCGAAAAGTATTGCCATCAAAAACATTGTAAAGATTACAAGGCTCTGTGCATACAGAGGCGACGGCACCATGAAGAATTTGTGCATATTAATAAGCCCGTTTTGGACAAAATTAAGCGGAATAATAGCTATAATCGCCCCTGTAAATCCGTAAAACGCTCCCTGCATAATAAGCGGAAATCTGATATACCAGTTTGAAACACCCATAAGCCTCATAATTTCAATCTCATCTTTTCTGGACTGGATTACAAGCTGAATTGTGTTATTGATAATTGTGATTGTCAAAATTCCCATTATTATTATGACAAGAACCGTAATTGTGTTAACTACGTGATTGAGTGTCTGGATTTTTTTAGCCAGTTCCTGTGCGTAACTCATATCTTCTACAGAGTTAAGCTGTTTTATTTTTTTGAAAACTGCGGAAATATTTTCAGGCTTGTCTACCTTAACATGCAATGTATCCGGCAGAGGATTGCTTATGTCAGGAAGATCCATTTCCCGTTTCAAATTCTGCCATGAAACATCTTTCGAAATAATTTTTACGGTTTCAACATGTTCAAATTCTTTAATCCTGTTCTTGACCAGATTTGTGTCTGTTCCGGATTTAAGATAAACAGAAATTTCCAGAACATTCCCGAGTTCATGTGCAAAAGATGAAATTGACATAGCTGTTCTGAAAAAAGAGCCGAATATGGTCAAAATTGCCGCCATTGTTGTTATTATAACAAGGTTTACGATACCTGTCCTTTTAATATCGTAAAATGTTTCCATTGTAAGCCTGTATAAAATTCTTAACTCACACAGCCAGTCTTTCGGAATATGTTTTTTTACCTGTTTTTTTATTTTTAATTTTTTATCACTCATAAGTACCTGCTTGAATATCCCTTACAACTTCACCTTTATCCAGGGTAATAACTCTTTTCCTGAAATAATCCACCATAGCATTGTCATGGGTGGAAACAATAACAGTAATTCCTCTCTGGTTAATCTGATCAAGTATTTGCATGATTTCCATAGAGTTTTTCGGATCTAAGTTTCCGGTAGGTTCATCTGCTATCAGAAGCGGCGGCCCGTTTACGATTGCGCGGGCAATCCCTACTCTCTGCTGCTCTCCCCCTGAAAGTTCCGCAGGAGTTGCGTGCATTTTATCATGAAGTCCTACAATTTTCAGTGCTCCTGTTACGCGGGCATTAATTTCTCTTGAACTAATCCCGAGAGTTCGGATAACGTACGCTACATTATCATAAATGCTCATGTTCTGGAGCAGTTTGTAATCCTGAAACACAATTCCCATGCAGCGTCTCAGGTTCGGAACCTTGTCGTTTGAAAGGTTTGCAATATTAATCCCGCCGATGGTCACAGTGCCGCTTGTCGGCCGTTCTTCGTTGTAGAGAAGCTTCATAAGCGTGGATTTTCCGGCACCGGAGGCTCCTACTATAAATACAAATTCGCCGGAGAGAATATCAAGGTTAATATTCTTTAAAGCATAGTGGTCGTTTTTGTATTTTTTTGTTACTGCTCTGAATTGAATCATTATTTTTTAATCCTTATTATTTTACCAGTCTGTAGGTATCAACATGTTTTTTTATTGTTCCGGCAAGCTTGTTTGCAGTGAGTCCGTAATACTCAAGCAGGTAATCCCACTTCCCGCTCTGGCCGAATGTATCGTTGATGCCTATTCTTTGAACAGGCACAGGATAATATTCTGCGAGAAGTTCGCATACTGCACTCCCGAGCCCGCCTATAATTGAATGGTTTTCTACGGTTATAACAAATTTTGTCTGCTTTGCCTTCTCAATAATTGTTGCTCCGTCAAGCGGTTTTACGACAGGGGCATGCAAAATTTGAATTGAATATCCTTCTTTTTTTAAAATCTCAGCGGCATCAATTACTTCTGCAAGAGTTTCTCCGTTTGTAATCACCGTAACATCCGAGCCTTCTTCCAGAACTCTCACTTTGCAGAAGTCAAATTCATAATTTTCATCAAATATGTCGCAGACATTTGTACGCGGAATTCTTATATACATAGGCCCGTAATTTTCTGCGGCAAACTCAATTACCTGCTCGCATTCTCTGCAATCTGCCGGAACTATAACAGACATGTTCGGAATTGAGCGCATGAGGGAAATATCTTCCAGCGCCTGATGGCTTGCACCGTCCTCGCCTACGGTGATACCGCCGTGTGTTCCTACTATTTTTACGTTAAATTCCGGATAACATACGGTATTTCTTATCTGGTCGTAAGTTCTTCCGGTTGCAAACATTGCAAAGCTTGATACAAAAGGGGTCTTGCCGGCTGCTGCAAGTCCTGCTGCAGAGGCTATCATGTCCTGTTCAGCAATTCCGACATCGAAAAACCTTTCAGGAAATTCTTTCTGAAAAATTTGTGTCTGTGTCGAGCATGCCAGATCCGCATCCATAACAACAATTTCAGGATGCGAATGCCCCAGTTTTGCAAGTGTTTTGCCAAAAGCAGAGCGTATTGATTTCTTTTCTTTTCTGTTAATTAACATGATTTATAAACACCTTTATTTAAATAAATTTTTATTGTCAGGATAAATTCCCCGTGTCCAACAGCATTATATCATAAACAAATTATTTGTCCCACAAATGTAAATATATCTAATGTTTTTGTAAATTTTAAAATTTTGTTCTAATTTTTTTTGTTAACTTTTGTTAAAAATAAAAGATATTTTAGCAATTTTATTTCTTGAGGAGTATTTAAAGGGTAGAATAGGAAAAGACTTAATATTTTATTTATCGAAAGGAAGAAAATAATATGATGCAAGTTCCAAATTATGTAAATCCTTACATGCAGCAGCCGATTGTGCAGCCTTTCGCTACACCTGCTCCTAATTACAATGCTGTAAAAATTGATGTTCACAACCCTAGCGTTTCAACACCTGGCGTAGGTCAGGCAGTTGTAAACGTTCCACAGCAGGCTCCGCAGTATGCGGCTCCGACAATGCCATATTACACATACCCGCAGACACAGTTGTATCAATATCCGCAGGCTCCTCAGCAGCCTTATTACATGCCGCCTGTTCAGAACTTACCGGCACCTGTAGCACAGGCTCCTGCAGCTCCGGCACCGGCAATGCCAGCACCTCAGGTAGCACCTGTTCCTGTTGAAGTTCCTGCTCCTCAGATTGCTCAGCAGAATATTAATGTTCCGCAGCCTGTAGTTACACAGCCTACAGCGCCTCAGCCGGCAGCAGCTCCTGCTGAAGTTCAAAAACCTGAAGTTGTTCCGTCAGCCCCGATTGCACCACAGGTTGATTTAAATGCTTATATTGCAAAGCTGACAAACCCTGACTATGAAGTTCAGGCTACAACTATGGAAGAAATGGCTAATATGGTAAAAGAAGATCCGCAGAAAGCTACTGAACTTCTTGATGTAAAAGTAATGGATGCACTTTCAAACATTGTTAAAGCTGATACAAGCAAACTCGCAGGCCCTACACCAGAACAGATTGCAGCAAGACAGAAATTGCTCTCAAACCAGCAGATGACTGATGCGGAAAAACAGTTAGCAACTTCTATCACCCCGATGGAGCAGGCTGAAAGAAACAAAAGTTATGCCCTCTTCACCTCGGCAATCCTCCAGAAACTCTACGGTGATGAAGTTTCCAAATTAACTAACACAACAGTTCCGCTTACTGAATTACCTGGTGCAGTAACAGTTGTTGAACAGTTAAAGAACAACCCTAACCCGATGGTAAGAACTTCTGCGATAGAAGCGTTAAGCTATATCCAGAACCCGGGTTACAAAAAAGATTTGAATACACTGTTTACAATCGCTAAGAATGATGAAGACAAGGGTGTTCAAGAAGCCGCAACAGCCGCATTAGATAAATTAAATCAAATGCCGGCGTAAGCACCAATCAATTCATTCCTTTCTTTAAATAACAATGACAGAAAGTCCCTGAAATGAAAATTCCAGGGATTTTCTGCAATATTCTTTCTCTATAAGTTTTTGCGTAGTGTTTCTTGCTATAGCTCAAGTGCCGCGCAATAGCAAGAAAACCCTCCGGCGTAATACACCACCTCCTGCTCCGGATTGAACTTTTTAATTCCGGCTGGTGATTGCAGTTCGAGGTGAAATTTTATATTTTACTATATGGGGGTTATAAGTTGTCTTTGGGGCAGATTTCATTCTATTAATGTTTTATCCTTCAAAGTGTTCAAATTCGTATAGAAATTCAGCCGGCGTTTTGCCGAAATTGTTAGCGATTTTTTCCAGTATATTTAATTTTATTCCCTGTTTTAGGTTTTCTATTCTGCAAAGTATGGCACAATCTACATCAGCTTCCTGAGCAAATTTATTTAATGATACTCCGGAGGCTTCTCTTTTAAGTTTTATGTATATCCCTAAGTCCTTATATTGCATTTATTGAGATTATGCAATATAATGTGATTAATGTCATTGAGATTTCTCAATATAAAGGCGTGAAATTTATTCTGCCACAGTATGAAAAATATGGACTAAGTATTATTGTCAGTTTGAAAATCTGGAAAGGAGTATTTATGGATAACAAAAAAGTTAGTGCATTTACGCTTGCGGAAGTTTTGATAACTCTAGGTGTAATAGGCGTTGTCGCAGCACTTACTATTCCGCAGCTTGTGAAAAACTATAAAGAAAAAGTTTTGCTGCAGCAGGCAAAAAAGATGTATTCGGTAATCAGTAACGCTCTTGTAAGGTATGCAAATGATATGGGAACCCCCGGAGAATACTGGTTAATTTTTGACGGTTCAAAAACACATGCACAAATTGTTGATGGGCTGCTGAAATATCTTACCCCTGTTGAAGTTTGCGATACTCTTGCAGAAATTAAGGCAGGAAAATGCGGTGGCGATTACACGATAAGAACATTTAAAAGAAAAAACGATGGTAAAGGAAATGTAAAAAGTCTGTCTGTTATGAAAAATTATGGACGTATTGTATTAAAAGACGGCAGTTTCCTTTCTATCATTAATGAAAATACCTCTTCCGGCTCATGTTTTTTTAACTGGACAGAACATGTCACTGATGAGAACGGTAATTATACAGGTGAAACCATTGCGCGTACATCAAGCCGTTGCGGAAGAATTTTGTTTGATGTTAACGGTTTAAAAGGGCCTAATCAGTATCAGAATGATGTTTTTGAAATTCAAATTTATGCAAAAAGAATTTGGGCAACCGATTCTATGGAGGGTACAGGCGGACTTGACAATGCTATACAAAAAGATAACCTTGAAAAAGGTGAAATTTTCGACGTGAACGGGAAGTTCTAACGTATCTGTATTAAGTGAGGAGCATTAAAACCCTTAAACCTCAAGCATTTTGCATTTCGCTTATAAAAATGCAGGATTATTTGCAAGTTTGTTCGCGCATTGTTGCCGGATAGATTATTATATGCCTGCCGGCTGTTCTGCCTGTTCTTTTTTGTAACTTTCAGGAACCGGTGCGCAGTTTTCGTATTCTGCCAGTTCTGAAATTTGTTTGCACCATTCGTAAATTATTACATCTTCAGGCAGTTTGTAAGAAATTGTTTTCCCGATATGAAGCTGAACATTGCGTCTGGTGAACGGTTTAAGTTTTGGATAGCCGTCCCAGCCTGCAATTGCAACAGGAATTATGTCAGCTTTTGCATTTTTGGCAATTACAACAAAGCCTTTTTTTATGCCTTCAAGTTTTCCGTAAGGTCTGGTACCGCCCTGAGGAAACACTCCGAGCGACCAGCTTGTTTTAAAAATATCTCTTACTGTTTTGAATGTTGCGATTTCAGGTTTTGTTCTGTCAACGGCAAATGCGCCGAGGCGTTTAATCAGCCAGCTGAATTTTTCTTGCGGTTCAAAAAGCTCTTTCTTTGCCATGAATGCGATTATCTTTTTTACAGCCATAGGCACTAAGAACGGATCAAATATTGAAACATGGTTCGCAGTAAAAATATATTTATCGCGTTTGTTCCATTTCGGAAGATTTTCAACTCCGGTGATTTTGTAGTTATAAAATATTGTAAAAAACGGTATTACAACCCCGTATAGAAAGCACAAATAGAAAATTGATCTGAATATATTATATTCGGATGCGTATCTTCTATTAAAGTTTCTTGGCGGTTTTTTAGTCATTCTTAACTCCAATCTTATCTTGAGAACTATCATCAGGAATATACTTAAATCCGGTTAATTTCTGGATTTCATCAGTCCATTTTTGAACAACGCTTTCCGCGTCATTACTGTAAGGTATCGGTTTTCCTATTTTTACGATGATTTTGCCCGAGAAAGGCAGTCTTTTAACCTCATTTGTTCCTATAATTCCAACTGGCAGAACATCACATTTTGTAATTTTTGCAAGACCCGCAAACCCTTTAGTAACCCCTCTTATTTCACCCGGAAGCCCTCTTGTTCCCTGAGGAAATATTCCGAATACCCATTTGCTTTTTTTTATTTCCATGACAGTTTTTATGGTTGAAGGCCCGAGGCTTTCTCTGTTTACCGCAAATGCTCCAAGCCAGTCAATCCACCAGCGCAGGAATCTTATATCAAATAATTCTTTTTTTGCCATAAATGCAACACGTCTTGGCATCACTGCGCATATTAACGGCGGATCCAGTGTGGATAAATGGTTAGGGCATACAATATATTTATTATCTTCCGGTACATTTTCAAGCCCTTCAACTTCAAGTCTGTAAACAAGCTTAAATCTAATCATATAAAAGACTTTGCAGACCAGAAACATAAAAAGACTGCGCCAGAAATTATATTCAGCTGCCGTACGTTTTGAGTATTCTTTTTTTGTTTTAGACATAGGTTTCTCCCTTAACTCATATTATACAATAAAAATTTTTTATTATATAATGAGGTGGACGAATAAGAAGGAGATAAGATACATGTCAATGCCAAAAACATCTGAGAATAGACTGGAAAATGAATTATTTAAAAGTGTTTATGACAAAACCCCTGATTATATCAAAAAGGCTGATTTAATGGATTTTTCAAAAGACGGAGAATTTTCTTTTGTCTTAAAAAAAGAGCATCTGGAAGCTTATGACGAGAAGAAAAATCCTGAGGGCTTAAACTTAAAAGAATGGTTTGCAAATTATGCAAAAGAGGCAAAAGTATCTACTGCCGGCATAAGAGGCCCGCAGAATATTTTATATCCGCAGGATACAAGGTTCCCGATTAACCTTGTCGGAATTGTGCTTGCTACTTTAGCAAAAGCGCTTGTTGCAAATGAAAAATATAAAGGCAAAGAAATTGTAAAAATTGCAGGCAGAGAAGTCCGCTATAATTCAGCACTTTTTCTGGATGCAATAGCCAGAGTTCAGGCTGCTAACGGTATCAAAACGCTGGTTCCTGCAGGCAGAAAAACTATTCCGATATGGCTTGCATCATTTTTAGCCTTTAAGCTTGACCTGCTTGGCGGTGAATATATTACATCAAGCCACGGTATTTCAGTTAAAAATGCTACAAAAGACCTGAACTGTCAGGGCAGCCAGTATTTGCCGGAAGAATCAATGGAGTTTGTTGATAAAATTCAGGAAATTTTTGATAAAGTTGAAAAAAACGGTACTTATGAAATTAAGATTGCGGCAAAAGACAATCCGCTTATTGATGAAAAAGTTATGGCAAAACTTGACGACGGCGTTGATTTGTATGTGGAATACCTTAAATCCGGTGTCGCTCAAAAAATTAATCTTGATTTGATAAAGGATTTAACGCAGAAAATAGTTATTGAAAATGTCGGAGGTTCTGCTTACAGAACGCTTTCCAGAGTGCTTAATAAACTTGAAATCTCTGAAAATTTTGATTGGCTGAACGTTGAGGAAGATCCGTTCTTCCATTCAATCGGCAAATACGATGTTACACCAAAAGGCGAGCATGCTTTCTATGACTATTCAGTAGATGCAACTGTCGTTGCAAAGCGTCTGAACGGCGAAAAGTTCTTTCCTGTGATTGAATCAATGCACTACGATGAAAAGTTGAAAAATTATCCGCTTAATACTGCTGTATTGATTACAGATCCTGACCATGACAGGCTTACAGTAACTCAGGTAGAAAGTGCTGACAGAATTTCGTTTCTTGAAGAAAACGGTATTGATTACGTAGAACTTGGTGAAGGGCGGATTTTGACAGTATTCACAGCAAATCAGGCGTTTTTGATGCTGATGGATTTCTGGGCAAAGCAGCTTAAGGCGCAGAAACTCTGGTCTAACCATCCGCGTTTTATGATTAAAACAACAGCCTCGGCACGCTCGTGGGATGAGTGGGCGGAAGCGAACGGTGTTAATGTTGTTAACGTTCCTGTCGGGTTTAAAGAAATTGCAAACATCATGAAAAAAGTTGAACTTCAACTGAAAAAACATCCGGAAAAAGATGTTATCGTTGATGATGTTTTCGGCAGAGCAATAAATCTCGGCAAGAACCCGCGGCTTCTTTTCGGCGGGGAAGAATCCGGCGGAATGATTATGGGAACTGAAGATTTGATAGAATCTCTTGCCGGAAGAAAAGCTGTTGCAATGAGAGAAAAAAGTGCAACCGAGGCTATAATTGTTGCATCTGCTTTAATCGCAAAACGGAAAAATCAGCCGCTTTCGGATTACCTGAAAGAAATTTTTGAAGAAAACGAAATCTCAGGGCGTTTTGATACCCGTGTTGATATTGCTTACTACAATGAATCCGAACCTGATATTGAAAAGCTTAAGGCTGATAAAATTGAGGGTGAGAAGAAACGCACCAAAAACGATTTATTTTATCTTTCAATGGCTATGGCTGTTAAAGAAGGGCTTATGACTATGGAGGATGTCAGAGAAGTCCTGAATGATTCATTTAAGAGCCTTATATTTGACAATCTTATTGATATAAAATTTGTGGGCGACGGAACTTATCTAAAATTTGCTCACAAGTATATAGAAATCAGACCGTCAGGAACTGATGCCAAAACAAAGGCTTACGGCGGCGGGTCTAACAAAGGAATGATAGAAACTTATGCTAATGTTCTGGGCAACTATTCAGGCGATAGAACAGAACTCCATAAGAAATTTATTCCGGATGATTTCTATAACAAAACTAAGGACGAGGCAATGAAATATTATCTTGCTTTTGTTGAAAAGGATGCAAACAACGAAAAGTTTGAAATTCCTGAATATAAATTCTTATGTGCATAATACAAATGTATATTAGATTGTCAAAAAGGTCGGGCATTGCCTGACCTTTTGCTATCAGAAATTACGGAAGGTTTTTCCAGTAATTTTTATCATTTAAAGCTTTATGAGTACAGCCAATACCGTTTAGTCTATCATTAGATGTGTACGAGCAGTAAATGTTTTCATCTTTATATCTTGTCCCTTCAGCACCCATTGGAAGCAGCTTGCCGTTTTTTATAATTTCAAACGTAAATAAATCATGCCCCCAGGCATTTGGCTTTTTTTCGGGGCCGTTTACGTCTATTGTGATAAATATTTCCGACCCCCAAATCATAGAATTTTCTAACATATATAAAGAACCATCATTTAGAATAAATTGTCCGTCATCAAAATATTTGGAATTAATATTTTGTTTCTTATTGTATGTCTTGTACTCTTTGATAAAAAATGACAATATATCTCCGCTTTCTGTTTCTTCAGATGTATAATCAATGCAATTTTTGAACTGGCAGTCTCTGGCAGAATTTAATTGCTTCATGAGATAATTTTTAACTTTTAAGTTATTTGCTGTCAGTGGAGTTATTGTTTCTCCGTATTCGTAATTTGCCTTTGCTAAAGCGGATTGAAGAACCGAATAGTTCTTTTTTAATGCTGTTTCTAATTCTTTATTGCTTCTATTCTGAATAAGCGAAGGCAGTGTGAGAGCTGCAACTACTCCGATAATTCCAAGAGTAATTAAAACTTCTGCAAGCGTAAATGCAAATCTCTTCATTTTAAAATCTCCTTTAAACTATAGTTTATGTTTTTATATTATAAATTATGGAAATGATAAAGTCAAGATTATAAATTTAAACTATGGATAATAAAAATCTGCTTAAAATTTTTGGTATGAATATAAAAATTGAGCGTATGAAATTAAATTTATCGCAGGAAAAAGTCGCAGAAGCTCTTGATTTTAGTTCTGTGTATCTTTCAAATGTAGAACTTGGAAAACATAATTTATCGCTTGTAAACGCATTTAAATTTGCATCTTATTACGCTAAAAGCCTTGATTATCTGCTGACAGAAAAGAAATAATATTACTTTTTGTATTTTTTATGTGCGTTGCGGGTGAGTGATTTTTTTGCAAACTCAATAGCTTCAATTTCCGAGTAGAAAATGTGTTTTTCACCAATTTCGTCTGTCAATTTATACTCTGAGAGTTGTTTATAAATTTCTTTGTTTTTTAATACAAGTATAAGTTTGATGTGCTGCGATTTCAGTCTCAGAATAATATCTTCAAGTGCAAACATTGCTGATATATCAAGAGTTTCATCAAAGTCGCAGTTAATAATTAAATATCTTGTGCCTAAAAGTTCGTCAAACTGAGCAATAAGCTGGGTTGCCGAACCGAAAAAGAATTCTCCGTCAATATGCACTGCACGGATTTTGTGTTTGTAATCCCTTTCCACCTGCTGTTCGAGTTTTACAATATCTTCATCGTAAACTGGCTTATGGATAAGTTTTGCCCTGTCTGCCGCTTTTTTCGCATATAAAAGTGCAGCAAGAGTAATTCCGGCACCGACTGCTACTATAAGGTTATAAAATACTGTGAGAAAAAATACTACGGCAAGTACGTATAAATCTTCTTTAGGTGCAAGTTTTATGACTTTTAGAAGTTTTGTGTCAATAATATCATAGCCTATTTTAATTAATATACCGGCAAGAACACACAGCGGAATTTCAGCTACAAATCCTGAAAATTTATAAAGCAGCAAAATAAGTACAACAGGAGTTACGATTGCGGCAAATCTTGTGGTTGCACCTGTTTTCAGTGCTGCGACAGTTCTCATTGTAGCAGCGGCACCCGGGAGAGTTCCTGTAAGTGCGCAGCAAAGGTTCCCGATACCCTGTGAGGCAATAAGTCTTTGCGGGGAGGAGTTTATTTTAGTTAAAGAATTGCACACAAGTCCGGTCATTAAGGTTTCGGCGGACAGAATTATTGCAAGAGTTACCGCATAATGAAAGTATGTGATAATGTCATGCAGGTTGGCGGAAGGCAGGCTAAGTTTTGGAAATGCTGCAGATACGTTTGCAATTTTAGGAATATCCAGACCAGCCTTTATTGAAATTATTGTACAAATGATTAAAGCAAGAATCTGTGACGGCAGATATTTTGTGAAGCGTTTCGGTATTCCAAATACTATGGCAAGAGTTAAAAATCCGAGAAGTGCGGCTTCTATGTTCATTGTGTTTAATGCAGTAAAGATATGTTCAAGACTTTCTATCGTGTTGGAAAAAGGCTGCAGGCCAAGCAACGGATTTAACTGCATTATGATAATTATTGTACCGACCCCGTTCATAAATCCTGATATAACAGGATAAGGAACATATTTTACAATATCGGTTAACTTTGTTAAGGACAGCATAATCTGTAATACTGCCGCCATTAACATAACCAGAATAACCGAATTAATATCCTTGTTCAGTGCGTGCATAACCGAGGCTATAACAATTGCGGAAGGCCCTGTTATTCCGGAAATCATCGGAACTTTAGTTCCTAAAATTCCTGCAACAAAACATAATATTATGGCTCCCCATACACCGGCTCCCGCGCCGAAACCGGTTGCCACCCCGAAAGCAAGCGCCTGCGGCAGTGCGATTATTGCTGCGTTTATTCCGCCTAAAATATCCCCTGTGATAATGTTAAGTTTAAGTTTTATATTTTTGCCGCCGAACATGGCTTTTATATTAGCATAAAAAGTGCGGTCGGGGAAATTTTTTATTATTTATGATATAATTCAGATATGAAGTTGAATGAAATTTATGCAAAAGAGGGCGGGCTAAAAATATCTTTTGAAGTGTTTCCTCCCAAAGACGGTGACGCCGGTCATCCGGCACTTTTGAAAGAGCTTGATATTTTAAAAAAATATAATCCTGTTCTTGTGTCTTTAACCTGGGGCGCCGGTGGAAGTAACAACAATTCATTTGAACTTATAAAGCAAATTAGTGAAAATTTTAATCTGATGCCGCATTTTACCTGTGTGTGCAGCAGTAAAGAAACTGTTGAAAATCATCTTGAATGTATAGAGCATCTCGGCATTGAAAATATTCTGGCACTCAGAGGAGATGAGCCGAAAGATATAGATGTTTGTCATACTGATTTTCGATATGCAAATGAACTTGTGGCATTTATAAAAGGGCGTGCAGCATTAAGTGTTGCAGTTGCCGGTTATCCGGAAGGGCATATCGAGGCTCCGGATATAAAAACGGATATTCTTAATCTTAAAAAGAAAATAGATGCAGGGGCGGAAGTTATCTATACCCAGCTGTTTTTTGATAACGACAAATTTTTTAAATACAGGGAACTTGTCGCACGTGCAGGAATTAACGTTCCCGTAATTCCGGGGATTATGCCTGTGCTGAGTATGAAACAGGTCAAGAAAATGACTTCCATGGCAAAAATTAGTATTCCTGCTGAGATGATGAAAAATCTTGAAAAGTTTGAAAATTCTCCTGATGATATGAAAAATTTCGGGATTGAATTTGCACTATCGCAGTGCTCTAATCTTATATCAAACGGTGTAGATTCTATGCATTTTTACACGCTGAATAAGTCGTATTCGGTTTCAAAAATTCTGGATAGTATTTTATAAAATGTGAGGTTTATATTATGGATAATTTAAATAAATATATTGAACATACTCTTTTAAAGCAGGATGCCAAAAAAGAAGATTTTGAAAAGCTTTTTCGTGAGGCAAAAGAATACAATTTTTTAGGCGTTTGTATCAATCCTGCTTATGTAAAAATGGCAAAAGAAGCGCTTGAAGGCACCGGTATTAATGTTGTAACAGTCATAGGCTTTCCTCTCGGTGCAAATAAGACGGAGGTTAAAGCTTTTGAAGCCTCGTGTGCAAAAGCTGACGGTGCCGATGAAATTGATATGGTTATTAATGTTACCGGCATGAAGAATAATGATTACGATTTTGTGCGGGATGATATTAAAGCCGTTAAAATTGCGTGCGGTGATACTCCTTTGAAAGTAATACTTGAAACTGACCTCCTTGAAAAAAATGAGATTAAAAAAGCCTGTGAACTTTCAATAGAAGCCGGAGCTGATTTTGTGAAAACTTCAACCGGTTTTGTAAAAAACGGTGCCGGCGCAAAAGCGGAAGATGTTAAACTTATGTATGAAACGGTTTCTCCTCACGGTTTGAAGGTAAAAGCATCAGGCGGAATAAGAGATAAAGAAACTGCGCTGCAAATGATTGAAGCCGGCGCCTCCCGCCTTGGAACTTCTTCCGGTGTGAAAATTGTTTCTTAATCATTATAATATTATTAAAGGATTTAAGCCTGCGGGCGGATGATAAAGGATTATAAAAAATGGGTGATGAGGACAAGCAATACGATGCAACCCCCAGAAAACTGGAACAGGCAAGAAAGGAAGGACAGGTTGTTAAGTCAAAAGACTTTTCAACCGCTGTTTCGCTTTTAATATTGTTTTCCGCGATATTTGGGCTTGCTCCTTTTATCTGGAACCAGATTACCCAGCTTTTTACGCTTTTGTATGAGCAGATTCCGAACGCGCATCTTAACCGTATCGGGCTGTCCTATATCTTTATGATAACGGTGAAGGCTGCAGTATTGATTATTGCGCCGATTCTGGCGCTTGCGTGGTTTGTGGCAGTTATGGCTGATTTTATTCAGGTGGGGCCACTTGTTGCAACTGCTCCTCTGATGCCGAAGCTTGATAAACTTAACCCTACCAAGTATTTCAAAAATATTATGTCTATTAAAACCCTGTTTGAGCTGTTTAAGAATATTCTGAAAGTTGTAATTCTCGGCTACATCGGCTGGTCTGTTTATATGGAGCATATCGAAAACATTCTGATGCTTGCGGCAATTGATAACAATTTTGCCGTAATGATAGAATTCGGTAAACTCATTACAGACTTTATTTTCAAAGCCTGTATTGCCTTTTTGATAATTTCTGCTGCTGACTACGGTGTTACTAAGTGGAAATTTTTAAAAGACCAGAAAATGTCATTTAAAGAGATAAAAGATGAATACAAAAACACAGAAGGTGATCCAAACGTAAAGGCGGCGCTCAGGCAGCGCCGAATGCAGATGCTGCAGCGCGGTATGATGGATTCTGTACCCGAAGCTGATTTTGTTGTGACAAACCCTGTTCACGTTGCATGTGCTCTAAAATACAAGGCTGAGGAAATGGCTTCTCCTATGCTAATCGCAAAGGGTACCGAGCTTATTGCAAAGAAGATAATAAAAATTGCAACAGAACACGGGATACCGGTTATTGAGAACCCGCCTGTTGCAAGAGCTCTTTTTAAAATGGTTGATTTAAACCAGCAGATTCCTCCTGAATTATACAAGGCTGTGGCAGAAATCTTACTTTTTGTTTACAACTTGAAAAATAATAGAAATCAGGGTAGAATAAATCCAGAGCCTAAGAAAAAATAATGATGATTATGCAGGATAAAAATAAGTTAAAAGAATACATAGACATAGTTCAAAAGGTTGCAAGGGTGGAGCACAGAAGAATTCCATCGCATATGGTTGAGTATGAAGAACTTTTGTCTATCGGTATTATTGCAATACAGGCTCTTATTAAAAATAAATCAGAAGAACAGCTTGCGCGTTACAATGCTGCATACATCGCAACTGCAGTAAGATGGGCTATCAGAAATGAATTAAGAATTAGATATAAATGGTATTCTTTGAAACATAAAGTAGAAGATGATGATGGGGATGAAGCAGAGGAAGATACAAATAGTCCGGAAGTGCAGAAAGCAAAAGTCAGAGAGGCTATTTATGAAACTGTGCTTTCAATAGACGGGCTTGCGGATGCTGCAAGCGATAATGATTCCCCGTTTGACTTCCTGAAAGATAATCATGCAACCCCTGATGAAAATGCTGAGATTTCTGAGATGGGCAGAATGATAAGAGAGGCGATTTCAAAATTGCCGCCAAAAGAAAGAACGGTTGTGGAGTATAGATTTTACAGAAATATGCAGGTGAAGGATATAGCCCGTCAGGTTGGACTTTCTTCTTCCCGTGTAACGAGAATTGTTCAGGCATCTTTAAACAGTGTAAGAGAGTACCTGAATTCCAAAGAGCAATTCGGCTACTAGCCCTGTTTCTGGTTTCTATTCTAGTGCGGGGGGGTGGGGGGAGTAGAATGTTTCATAATGTAAGTTTTTGTTGTTAAT
>CASFGU010000055.1 GCA_949294395.1 uncultured bacterium | reverse complement strand
ATTATGTCGAAGTGGCACTCTGCCGAGAAAAACGATTAAGTATCGTTTTTCGAGAGGGTATGAGCACCGGCGAATACTTCCGCCACGGAGACCTTGCTTAAACTTTGAAAATTTAATACTTTTATATTATGTCGAAGTGGCGGAATTGGTAGACGCGCATGATTCAGGTTCATGTGGTTAGCGCCTTGTGGGTTCGAGTCCCATCTTCGACACCATAAAAAAGACGATGATATATGTTATCGTCTTTTTTATTTTTGGAATAGTGAGGTCTTTAATCTGTCAATTGGGGGGTCAGCGGATTTGCGGACGAAATGAAACGAGTCCGAATAGCAATAAAAAACCTGAGCATTTTCATCTGCTCAGGCATCATTGTTTAGTCTTTTTAAGTTTTTCCCTTTTTGGAGTTCCCTTATTTCCCATACTATGTATTACGGCACATGAAGTGAAAAACTTTAATAACTTGTTACAATTTGTTACAATTACCATCTGTTGCAAATACAACAGAGTAAACTGACAGATAACATCGTGTAATCCACAGTCTGCAGTTATATCAGGTCAGGTTAAACATTACCGGTAGAACTGTTTTTGTCATCTTCTAGCTGGCGAATATCAATATTTGCATCATCTTCAGTGTAAGCGTTATTGATAACAGGAACATCAATTTCAACATTAACATCCGCATCAACCATTTCAATATCTGTTTTGTTAAACTCTTTTGTCTTGCCATCTTCCATTTTTACAGCAACAGTGCCATTAAGGAACTGCAGGAAGCAGACTTTACCTAATCCGTCAGGGGTCATTACAGAAGATCCGATAGGCGGCATGCCTTTTGCTGCATCTATATAATTTGAGTATTCATAAGTCAGACAACACAACAATCGTCCGCATGTTCCGGAAATTTTTCCCGGGGCAATCGGCATGCCCTGATCTTTCGCAAGCTTTACATTAATTGTAGCAAATTTTCGCAAAAAGGAAGAGCAGCAGAACGGGCGTCCGCATATTCCGACACCTTCCAGAATAGAGGTTTCATCCCTTACTCCGATATGCCGCAAATCAATTCTCACACGGGTAAATACCTGTGTCAGATCTTTTAAAAGCGCTCTAAAATCAACCCTTTCCGGTGCTGTATAGTAAAAAGTTATCTTTCTTCTGTCAAAGGTAATCCTGCACTGCACAAGATTCATCGTAAGTTTATGCTGCTTGACAAGAGCCTGACATTTAAAAAACGATGTAACTTCCTCTTTTTTAATATCATCCAGTGTCTGCAAATCTCTTTGCGAACACACTCTGATAAACGGAAACGGCTCCGGAATATTCTTAGCCTGTTCCCACATCTTTGCAATCTGCGGGTGGACAAGTTCAGCTTTTAAGACTTCTTCACCTTTATCAGTTCTCACAATAACGAGCTGTCCATCCTCAACTTTAACTCCGTCCGGAAGCTTCAGAGGGTAAAATGTGTTTTTTAAATATCTGACTGCATATTTCATTGTTATACGTATCTTTCTTCTTCTTTCAATTTTCTGTTCATAAGCTTGTCGAGAAGCGACTGAGGTGTAATATCTGTATAAACGGCTTCATAAATAGCATTTGACACCGGAACTTCTATATCAAGCTTTTTAGCAAGCTCGCAAACCGCCTTGGAAGTTTTTACGCCTTCCGCAACAGAGCCTAATTCTCTCAAAATATCCTCAATCTTTTTGCCCTTACCGAGCATAGAGCCGACGGTATAATTCCGTGACATCGGACTTGAGCAGGTTGCAATCAAATCTCCCATGCCTGAAAGCCCGTAAAGTGTCGACGGATTTGCACCGAGGTGCATACTGATCCTTACAATTTCTGCCATACCACGCGTAAGAAGGGCACCTGTACAGTTGTCGCCCAGCCCCATCTCATGGGCAAAACCCGATGCGATAGCGATTACGTTTTTTAAACTTCCGCCAAGCTCTACGCCCACAACATCGCTGTTTGTGTAAAGCCTGAATTTACCCGGAACATTACAGGTTTTCTGGACAAATTCAGCAGTCTGCATATTGTCAGAAGCAACAGAGGCAGCTGTCGGAAGCCCTTTCAGCACCTCTTTTGCAAGTGTAGGGCCTGATAGAATTGCAAGTTTTTGCTCCGGCAGAACGTCTTTTATAACCTCGGACATTCGCATAAGCGACGGAAGCTCAATGCCTTTTGAAGCGTTCACAAGGATTTGTTCGGATTTAATACCCGATTTTTTAAGGTTTTCACAAACATTACGCGTACCTGAGGTTGCAACAACATTAAGAATAATATCAGCATCTTTAATGGCTGCTTCCAGGTCAGACGTAATTTCAACTTTGGAAGCAAGCTGAACCTCAAGAGGCTTTGAGGTATGTTTATTTTGTAATAAATCATCAGACAAATCCTGTTCTCTACCCCACACGACTACTTCATCAAAGTTATCGGTCAGAAGCCATGCAAGTGTAAGTCCCCAGCATCCTGCTCCAAGTACGGTTAATTTCATATTACCCTTCCTCCTCCTCTACACGGAAAGTTCCGACGCCTTAAGAATTTTTCTCAAAACTCCGCCGTGCTTCTTTAACTCTGCTCTTGCTTCTTCTGCGTCTATACCCATTTTTATTGAAATTATAGAAGTTTTAATTTCCCAGTTGGTTTTCAATAAAGAGGCAAGCGCTTCACTGTGTGAAACATTTGCAATCTGCGCTACAATTCTGATTGCTCTGTCTTTTAATTTTTCATTCACTGCCTGCAGGTCAATCATAAAGTTCTCGTAAGTTTTACCTATTTTAATCATCGAACCTGTAGTCAGCATATTTAAAATCATCTTCTGCGCGGTACCTGCCTTTAACCTGCTTGAACCTGCAATCACCTCCGGGCCTACCTCAACACATACTACAAGTCCTGCTTCTTCAGCAACCCGTCCATGAGAATTGCAGGTAACCCCGATTGTCTTAGCGCCGATTTCTTCAGCATAATCAAGAACCCCGAGAAGATATTTAGGGTTTCCGCTGGCTGAAATCACAACCGCAACATCCTTATCAGTCAGCACTTTTGCATCTTCCCTGCCAAGGTCAAAATTATCCTCTGCACCTTCAACCGATATTCTGATAGCTTTGTCGCCGCCGGCAATAATTCCCTGAACCATATCAGGAGAAACACTGAATGTCGGAGGGCATTCCGAAGCATCAAGAATTCCGAGCCTGCCGGAAGTTCCTGCACCGAAGTAGAACAATCTGCCACCTTTCAAAAACTGTTTTGCAATCAGATCAATCGCTTTTGCAATCTCCGGAACTGCATCTTCAACGGCAAGAGCAACAATTTTGTCCTCCTCGTTCATTTTTCTTACCATATCAATGGTGGATAAAATGTCGATGTCTTTTGTGTTCTCATTGCGGTATTCTGTAATTGCTTCACTCATAGGAACCCCCTTTTTTATAAACTAATAAACACTAAATAATCTTAATCAGATTTGCCATTTCAATAGCGGCCTTAGCAGCCTCGGAACCTTTATTTCCGGCTTTAGTACCTGCTCTTTCAATAGCCTGTTCAATATTTTCGGTTGTTAACACCCCGAAAATAACAGGGGTTTCTGTTTGAAGGCTGACCTGAGCGATACCTTTTGAAAGTTCTGCGCTAACGTAATCAAAATGCGCTGTTGCTCCTTTTATTATTGCTCCGAGTGTAATAATTGCATTATATTTTCCGGTCTTTGCACACTTTAATGCAAGAAGCGGGATTTCAAACGCTCCCGGAACTTTTACTATATCAATATTTTCAGGACTTACTCCGTGTCTTTTAAGTTCATCAATTGCACCTGAGAGCAGTTTTGAACCTATAAAATCATTAAATCGTGAAATTATTATACAAAATTTTTCATTTCCGGCTACAAGCTGACCTTCATAAGTTTTCATTATTTTTCTCCTTAGTCCTCTATATGCACATATTGTACACCATAGACGCCTATTTTACAATAAGAGGAGCGAAAATCTTATAAAAAATATATAATGAAGTGAGGATTAAAAGCACCCCGCTGACTTTTAAGAGAATATCCGAAAGTTTGTAAAAGTTTTTCCACGTTTTTAATTTTGAGGTTAAAACGCCTGCCAGCACAAGGATTAACCCCTGTCCGAGAGAAAATAGAAAAAGCATTATCACAGCCTGAACAAGACTTGCGGAAAGCGAGGCAAACGCCATTATCGCAGCAAGTATCGGAGTTGAACACGGAGTTCCCGCAAGCGCAAACACTCCGCCCAGAATAAGCGGATAAATCACAGTGCTTGTGCTGTCGCCTTTGGGCATCTCTTTTATCAAAACCGGAATCTCAAAATCAAGCACCCCCACAAGCTTCAACCCCATAATCATTACAATGCTTGCAATAATAAGACTGAAATACGAACCGCCTGCCGACACAAAAACTTTTCCGGTAATCGCACAAATTATACCGATAACAGAAAACACAACTGCTGTTCCCATTATAAAAAACACAAGCTGTATAAAGGTTTTAAACGGTCGGCTGTCTGAATATCCCCCGACATAGCCTATAATTATAGGCAGCATTGCGAGCGAACATGGAGAAACAGACGCTATAAGCCCTCCCAGAAACGAGAGAGCAAACAGCAGCATTATACTTGTATTACCGGTAAATAAGTCTACATAATCCGTCATTTTATTTCAAACCTTCCAAACAACTTTCCATTTCTTCTTTAGGTATAGCGCCTTCAATCCTTTTAACCTGATTGCCTTTTGAATCAATCAAAATAATAGTAGGCACAAGAGTAACGTTATATTTTTTTATCTGTTCTTCCGTAAAAGTTTTGCCGTCCTGAACCGGTATTTCAATCAGAACCATTCTGTCCTGATATTTAGGAAAAATTTCTTTAATAATTTTATTCATTTCCTGACAGTCAAGACACATTGCAGAGGTGAATTTTATTATCTGCGGTTTCGCAGTAACATCATCCGCAACAGCAATCTGACTGTTTGAGGTTTTGTTTAATACAAAATACGCGACAAGCGGTACGATAAAAACGAGCAGTACAATAATTAAATTTTTTTTCATAAGAAACTCTCCTTTTCAATTTAATCATATCATAAACGAAAAAGAGAGCTTCGCTATTAGCAAGGTGGACTAATGCAATTTAGAGATCTTCGGGCACAAAAAAGTCAGCATGCTCAAGAAGTTCACGCGTATGCTCATAACAGCAGGAATTTCTTGTTATCTGCTGATATTCCCTCACAATATTAATGACATCGTCCACAGACATACGGATAATCCTTCTTTCTCCTTCAATAATTCTTGCCATACTACCATCCTTTCCATAAATGGTATCGGCATATTTTTCAAAAACTTTTGCAAAATACGCTAATATATTTAGAAATCATGTTTAGGATTTGAATATTAAAAAAAGCTCCCTCAAAATTTGAAGGAGCTTTTTTATTTAATTAAATATCAAACGATATTATTCTTTATCATTTTCGCTTCCATCATCCAGAGTTAAATCCGGTGCGCCGAACATACCTTCGATTTCTTCTAAGATTGCAGAAGGTTTTCTTGCCTGATTTCTCTGGGCAACCGCACGTTTTCTGGCTTCGCGTTCTTTTTCCTCGTTTGCATTTGAAAGGTGATGGAAGCCTGTACCTGCAGGTATCAAACGTCCGATAATGACGTTTTCTTTCAACCCGCGGAGCATATCTTTTTTACCTTCTACAGCCGCTTCTGTCAGGATTCTTGTTGTTTCCTGGAAGGATGCTGCAGAGATAAAGCTTTCTGTATTCAAAGATGCTTTTGTAATACCTAAAAGCATATACTCGCATGTTGCAGGTGTTTTGCCTTCATCTTCAACCTTTTTATTTTCATTTTCAAAGTGCTGAATTTCAACGAGTTCGCCAGGAAGCAGAGTTGTATCGCCGGCGTCAATAACCTTAACTTTCTTGGTCATCTGACGAACGATAATTTCAACGTGTTTATCAGCAATTTCTACACCCTGAGAACGGTATACACGCTGAACTTCATCTACAAGATACTGCTGTGCAGCTTCCGGCCCGCAAAGTCTTATGACATCGTGCGGGTTCAAAGGCCCGCTTGTTAAAGGCTGACCTTTCTTGATTTTCTGCTTGTCCTGAACAATGATATTCGCATCAATTGCGTATTTAATTTCAGTTCTGCCGTTATCAGTAACAAGATAAAGCCTAGGAAGATCTTCATCCGTAACAATTTCAGCTATGCCGTCCTCTTCTGCAAGGATAGCACAGTCTTTCGGCTTACGACCTTCAAGAAGTTCTTCAACCCTCGGCAAACCTTGAACGATGTCACCTGTTTTCTGTCTTTCAAATACCAGTGTTGCAATCATATCACCGCGCAGCACCAGAGCTCCTGCTTCAACCAGAAGCATTGTTCCCGGGCTGATTAAGTAAGGACGTCCTGTTCTTACAGTAACTTCGCCTTTGTTAACAGAGATTATCTGACCTGATACGGTAGATTTTTCTCCGCTTTCCGAAATTACACCGTCTGTTTTTACAAAGTCGCCTTTTTTAACTACAGGTTTCGCAGTAATTTTGATTTTTTCTTCAAAAGACTCGCTTGTCAAAAGCAGACGTCTTGCATCAGCATCTTCATTTTTAATTGAAGCAACACCGTCATTTATAGCAAGAACCTGTGTTTTTGCAACCGGAGTTTTAGGATCAATTGTCTGACCGTCTTTTACAAGAAGTTCAGTCTGGAGTGATGACATAGATTTCGCATTGCCCTCAAATTCACGGCGAACAATAAGGTTTTCAAGAACAACAATTCTCAAATTGCCTTTATCATCAAGTTCTACCATGCCTTTGAGGTGTGAGAGGTATCCCTGCATCTGAAGAACAAGGCTTGTTCTTGTAATAGTAGAACCGTCAAGATTTCTAACTCTTGCACCATCTTTATACTGCAATTGTGTTACCGGAACAATATCAATCAGACCGTCTGTTGTATTGAATTTAATTGAGACGTCTTTTTGCTGAACACTCAATACCTGAACCGGTCTGATTAAAATTTGTACAGGCTGGTTGGAAATGCTGTCCTCGTCAAGTGAAAGACTTGTATCAAGTTCTTCATCCAGATCGTCAATATCAATATCATCAATAGTTGAATCCATAATAGTCACAATTGATGTTTCTTTAGCTTTAATACCGTCTGCAATTACGGTGCCTTTCTTAACCACTTCGCCTTCGTCAACTTTCAATTCGCCGACATTAGGAAGTGTATGAATTTCACCCGGTCTGATTGTGATTTCATGGATAATATCGTTGTATTCTTTAAATTCAACGATACCGTCAATGTGGCAGTAAACATCTTTTACAACCTCGGTGCCTGCGGTAACATAAGTTCCGTTTTCAACCATTTTCAAAGTGCTGTCTTTTGAAATCTGGTGAATTTCTTCCGGAATAAATACAACAGAACCCGCTTTTGTAATAATCTGGTTTTCGTCAACCTCAACATCAACGTATCTGATTTCACCGGATGAAGTAACAGCGCAGTCATCGTCGATAAGTTCCGCGATAATCATGCCGTTTTCAACCGGAGTATCAACAGGAGCTTTAACGATATATTTTTCACCTGTTTTGTCAACTGTCCAGATTTGTTCTTTCTTAGTCTGCTCAAAAGAAGCATTATCAGGCATCAAGGAAGCAATTACAATAGTAATTTCTTTACCCTGAACAATCTTCTTGATTGTTTTGCCTTCAAATTTAACATCTTCAATAACTAAATCTTCACCAAAACGGACTTCCCCGCCGTGTTCGGAGATAGTTAAAGTTTCAGCTAATTTTTCACCAGCTTTAACTTTCTGTTCGTTTTTAACAAGAACTTTAGAACCGCCCGGAAGGTTATAAACATCTCCGCCGAGAACCCAGATAATACCCTGTTTATTTGTAGTTCTGGAGATGTTACCCTGTCTGTCTTTTTTCTCGTCAACTGTAAAATCTTCATACAACACTTCACCGGAAAGGTCGGTAGTAATATCTTTTGTAGCTTTTTCAGTCAAACGTGAGCCGTCACCCTGTGAAACAGGTTCATAAGTTGCAAGTTTAAAGCCTTTTTCAACTTTCATACCGTTTTCAAAGTAAACTGTAGAACCTGCAGGGATATGATATTTTTCGGTTTTCTTATCGCCTTTAACTTCAATATCGGCTTCGTAGTTAGCAACACGAACAACATCACCATGACGGGTTCTTAATTCTCTTGTTCTTACATTAGATACAACCTCACCGGCAATTCCGGCTTCGATAGATTTCATAGCACCGGAACCTTTGAATACGCCGCCGGTGTGGAATGTTCTCATTGTAAGCTGAGTACCCGGTTCACCGATTGACTGTGCTGCGATAATACCGATTGCCTCGCCGATGTCTACCAATTTCTGGGTAGTCATTGCCCAGCCGTAACATTTCTGGCAGATACCGTATTCAAGACCGCAGGTTAAACCTGAACGAACTTTTAATTCTGTGAGGTTTAATCTTGATGCTTTTCTGACATCGTTACGATCCATTGTAGTACCTGCTTTAACAACGACATTGCCGTCTTTATCGAGAATATCTTCCGCAATTGTTCTGCCAAGGAGTCTGTCGATTAACGGAACAATAACAGTATCGCCGTCCATAATCGGTTTCATATTAATAGATTTTGTTGTATGGCAGTCGTCAGCACGAATAATAACATCCTGTGCAACGTCAACCAGACGTCTTGTCAAATATCCGGAGTCAGCTGTTTTCAACGCTGTATCTACCAGCCCCTTACGTGCACCGTAAGATGAGATGATGTATTCAGTTACGGATAAGCCTTCTTTAAAGTTTGATTTAATCGGCAAGTCGATAATCTGTCCCTGTGCGTCAGCCATCAAACCGCGCATACCAACAAGCTGTGATACCTGTGATAAGTTACCTCTCGCTCCGGAAAATGCCATCATATAAACAGGGTTTAATCTATCGAAGTTATCAACTACGCTTGACGTTAATTTAGCAGTTGTTTCAGACCAGGTGTCAATTACTTTTGTATATCTTTCTACTTCTGTGATTTCACCTTTTAAGTATCTGTTTGTAGATTTTTCGATTTCTTTTTCAGCTTCCTCAAGGAGTTGTTTCTTTACTGCAGGAACCTGCAAATCCGCAATCGAAATTGTTACACCTGATTTAGTAGCGTATTTGTATCCGAGGTTTTTCAAGCTGTTAGCAACTTCCGCTGTTGTAGCACCGCCGAATTCAAGATACATCTGGGATAAAAACGATTTTAGGGCGCCTTTATCCATTTTCTTGTTAATAAATTCAAGTGTTTTGTGTTTTGAATTTGTATAAGTTGTTTCCATTCTATATTTCCTCAATTTTTAAAATTTACCTTAAACCGGTACTACTGCGTAAAACTTACGCAATAGCTTTTCTTACAGTTTCATTAAAGATAATTCTGCCGACTGTAGTTTCAATTCTGTCGCCGTGTTCATCTCTTACGACAATCTTGTCGTGTAAATCAATTACACCTACTTCAAGAGCAGAAATTGCATCTTCAAAGCTGTAGAAGTATCCTTTCGGCTCAGAATCTTCATTTTTTAGAATAGTCAGGTAGTACATACCAAGAACCATATCCTGTGAAGGGGTGATAATCGGTTTACCTGTAGCCGGAGCAAGAATGTTGTTTGTAGCAAGCATCAACATGCGGGCTTCTGTCTGAGCTTCAATAGACAGCGGAACGTGAACAGCCATCTGGTCACCGTCGAAGTCAGCGTTAAATGCTGTACATACAAGCGGGTGAAGCTGAATTGCACGACCTTCAACAAGTTTAGGTTCAAATGCCTGAATACCTAATCTGTGAAGGGTTGGGGCACGGTTCAATAGTACCGGATGTCCGTCAATTACTTCCTCAAGTATATCCCAAACGATTGGTTCAGAACGTTCAATTTTCTTCTTTGCAGATTTAATATTTTGAACGTATCCTCTTTCAATCAATTTATTAACAACGAACGGTTTAAATAATTCGATAGCCATTTCTTTTGGCAAACCGCACTGGTTAAGACTCAATTGCGGGCCGACAACAATAACAGAACGGCCGGAGTAGTCAACACGTTTACCGAGCAAGTTCTGACGGAAACGCCCCTGTTTACCTTCAATAATATTAGATAATGACTTCAATGCTCTGTTGTTCGGGCCTACAACGGTTCTGCCGCGTCTGCCGTTATCAATCAGCGCATCAACAGCTTCCTGAAGCATACGTTTTTCGTTTCTTACGATAATTTCAGGAGCACCCATTTCCAGCAATCTCTGTAAACGATTGTTTCTGTTGATTACACGTCTGTACAGGTCGTTCAAATCAGATGTTGCGAAACGTCCGCCGTCCAATTGAACCATCGGTCTTAAATCCGGAGGAGTTACTGGAAGCACATCCATAATCATCCAGGTCGGATCTGTTTCAGATGAAATGAGATTATCTAATAATCTTAATCTCTTGATTAATTTAGATTTTCTCTGAACAGAAGTTACGCTGCCAGCCAGTTCAGTTCTCATTTCTTCTGCCATTTGTTTAATATCTAATTCGCCAAGAAGTTCTTTTATGGCTTCAGCACCTATACCTACTTTAAGAGTTGATTCTTCATGTTCCGCCATAAAGTCTTCGTATTCTTCTTCGCCCAATAATTGTAATTTTTTGAATTCACTGTCGCCCGGATCTATTACAACATAATTATTGAAATAAATTACCTGTTCAAGATCTTTCAAAGTCATATCAAGAAGCAAGCCGAGGTATGAAGGAATACCTTTCAGGAACCAGATGTGAGATACAGGAGCGGCAAGTTTGATATGCCCCATTCTCTGACGTCTTACTTTTGAATCGGTAACTTCAACACCGCAGCGTTCGCAGATAATACCTTTGTGCCGAACTCTTTTATATTTACCGCAATAGCATTCCCAATCCTTTGATGGCCCGAAAATTCTTTCGCAGAACAAGCCGTCACGTTCTGGCTTTAATGTACGGTAGTTAATTGTTTCCGGTTTAGTAACTTCACCGTAGGACCATTTTAAAATCCTTTCCGGCGACGCTATACTAATTCGTATATAGTCAAAATAATCTATGCTTGTTGACATTTATATTATTCTCCTTTTTTATACTACAGCTTACGTTTTTACGTATGCCGCCTTTTAGTAAATTTTGTTATATTATCCGATATTTGTAGTACCGGCTTTATTTTGTCAACGCACTCGGGAATTCCTTTCAGATTTTTATTTACTGTCGGACTTATCCCTCGCACCTGTTTGGTTTAGCGGGAATTACCCCACCCGGAAATCTAAGATTTCCACCCTCCCTCAAGGGGAGGGTATTGAAAATCTTATAAGTCTCCAAATGTAGTCGGTGTTTCAAAGAAGTTGATGTTCAGCAACTCTGAATCTATATCAGAAAGAGTTCTTTTCGGAGCGGATTTTCTCAAATCGTCCATATCTGTCATCAAGTCAACTTCAGCACCGTCTTTCTTCGCTACCGTAATATCAAGACCTATTGACTGTAATTCTCTTACAAGTACCTTGAAGGATTCAGGGATACCAGGTCTTGGAATATTATCACCTTTAACGATTGCTTCGT
>CASFGU010000054.1 GCA_949294395.1 uncultured bacterium | reverse complement strand
GTTCAGAAAAAAGCCAAATTAAAAAGGAAACAAAAGCATACAAAAAACAAATAGATGCCTGGCAGGACGAATACCACGACACACTAAAAGCTCAATTAGAAGAAGAATTAAAATCATGTTCTTCAAGAAAAGAACGTAAGGCACTAAAAAAAGAATTTTACAATACTCTATCTGCAAAAATATCGCAGTATGTGGAACAAAAATTTACAGAGCAATATCCTAATGTTGATTTCAGAGCAGTTTTGCACAATGTACAAGAATCCGAGAAAGGTGTATTTGCAACAAGTTATTATGTTCCGACAAAGGTATCTTAAAATTAAAAAGGTTCAGCGTATGTGCTGAACCTTTTTAGATTTTTAGTTAACTATTTATGAGTTACCGTACTTTTTAAGTGAAGTTCTCTCAACTGCTGGAGAGAAGCCTCACCCGGGGCGTCACTCATAAGGTCTTTCGCACCAGAGTTTTTAGGGAATGCAATAACATCACGGATTGAATCAGTTCTTGCAAGCAATGCAACTAATCTATCCAGACCGATTGCAAGACCTGCGTGAGGAGGGGTTCCGTATTGAAGTGCATTCACCATAAACCCGAATTTTTCTTTTGCTTCTTCTTCGGTTAAACCGAGAGCCTTGAAGATTGCGGATTGAACTTCGGATGAGTGAATTCTTACACTGCCGCCGCCGAGTTCAGTTCCGTTATATACAATATCGTAAGCGATTGATTTAACGTTTCCTAAATCACCGGCTTTAAGTTTATCCAGATCTTCGATACAAGGGGATGTAAACGGATGGTGCATTGCCATATAACGGTTTTCTTCATCAGACCACTCAAACATAGGGAAATCAACAACCCAGAGAAGATTGTGTTTATTCTCATCAATCAGGTTTAAAGATTTACCGAAATGCAGTCTTAATCTTCCCATAATGTCGTAAACCAGTTTCGGTTTATCAGCGACAAAGAAGATAATATCGCCGGCCTGTGCGCCTGCACGTTCCTGGATAGCCTTTGCCTGTTCTTCAGTCACAAATTTCAATACAGGGGATTTTGCAGTGCCGTCTTCGTTGTAGATAATATTAGCAAGAGCCTTTGCCCCGAAAGAAACTGCTAATTTTGTAATATCATCAATATCTTTTCTTGAATATTTAGCACCGCCCGGAATTCTGATACCTCTTACAATACCTCCGTTGAGCAGTGTATTTTTAACGATTTCAAAGTTTGATTCAAGGATAATATCGCCAATATCAAAAAGTTCCAGCCCGAAACGTGTATCCGGTTTATCAGAACCGAATCTGTCCATAGCTTCCTGCCATGGCATTTGTATAAACGGAGGTTTAACCTCAACGCCCGCAGCTTTAAAGGTATCAACAATTAAGCCTTCAACAACCCTTATAACATCCTGCTGCTCAACAAAAGACATCTCAAGGTCAATTTGTGTAAATTCAGGCTGCCTGTCAGCACGCAAATCTTCATCACGGAAGCATTTTGCAATCTGGTAATATCTTTCCAATCCGCCGACCATCAATAATTGTTTAAAAATTTGCGGAGACTGCGGCAGGGCATAGAATTTACCTTCCTGAACACGCGAAGGAACCAGATAATCTCTTGCGCCCTCAGGAGTTGTCTTAATCAAAATCGGGGTTTCAACTTCAAGAAAATCTAAATTATTCAAATAGTTTCTTGCAGCCTGAACAATTTTATGACGGAGGACAAGCTTATCCTTCATAGCGTCACGTCTTATGTCAAGGTATCTGTATTTTAAGCGTACATCTTCAGAAACGTTTTCATCATCAAGCACAAACGGCAGAGTTTTTGCTTCAGAAAGTATTTCAATGCTTTCCGGATACATTTCAACCTGCCCTGTAGGATATTTTTCGTTATAAGTTTCTTCCGGTCTTTTAGAAACTTTGCCTTTTACAGTAATAACGTATTCTGTTCTGACTTTTTCGAGAACTCTGTGAACTTCAGGGTTAATCTGCGGATTTGCAACAATCTGGAAAAACCCGCTTCTGTCTCTCAATTCCACAAATAAAATTCCGCCTAAATCACGGATAGTAGATGCCCAGCCCGATAATACAACTTCTTCTCCGAGGTTATTCAGATTAAGCTCTCCGCAATTATGCGATTTCATTCTTGTTTTAATCATTTTATCTTCCTTTTCTAGTAAATGTCTGTTTTTATCTTAGCAAAAACATAAAAATTGCACCAGTTTTTTGTATTTTTTATAAAAAATAATACAAAATCGGATTTACCCAGCGTGTGTGATAAGTGCTGACCAGCACCCATGAGGCATACATTAACAGAAGAAATATAAACACAACCAGAAAAATTTTATAATACTTTTGAAACTTTTCCCCGAAACAGCTTTTGTTTTGAGCCAAAATTATAAAAATAAATGGCAGTGCAGAGATTAAATATCTTCCTTGAAACCCGATAATTTTGTAACAATCCTGCGGCGTCCAGGTTATGTATAATACTAAGTGGAGCATTGTTAAAAACATAAAAAATACAACCATAGACATAATTCTCTGAGGATTAGTGATTTTCTTTTCCGGTAACGCAAAAAATGATGTAAAAAAGACAATAGCAGTTATTATATACACAGGCATTGCAAACCTGACATCCAGAAGCCCGAGAATTCCGATACAGCCTCTGATGTAATAAAAACAGTTATAAACAAGAGCTTTTGCATAAAGAACAATAAAATCAAGCGGGTTGTGCATAAGCATATATTTGTGATATTCCGGCGCCCCCAGAGGATTGTAAAACGGCAGGTTAATCGCAGCCCACCAGAACATTAAGCCGGATGCAAGCGCAAGACACGACAGGGCAAATAAATATTTATGCTTTTTAACAGGCAGAAAAAAGAAAAGAAATACCGGATATATTGCACCTTTTGTAAAAGCACCCAGCACAGACAGTATTACAAGCATTGAGTAATCCTGCCGTTCAAGTTCTTTCTTTCCCAAAATAAGCTTAAAAACATAAGCAAAAAACAAAAATGCAAACGCATTATTAAACGAATCCGCAGACAAAGACATTCCCTCATACAACGACATCGGAAGAAGCGCAGTAAAAAGAAACAGCCACTTGAAAACAGGAGTTATTCGAATAGCAAAAGCAATTAGCACCGTCCAGACAAGAAAATTAAAAATTCTACCGAGATAAAACATAACGGTTCCGCCCAAATGCCTTCCTGCATTTAAACCTAAAGAAGAAAACGCATACAATAAAGGCGGATAGCCTGTAACCTGATAAACCTCCTCAGGTCTTGCAAGAGAAAGATTTTTCTGAATGTACTTATCACATTCAACATTTTGAGCCGGAGTTTTATTATACAGAATTCCGTCAGCCACCTCACATGCCCTGAGCAGATGAGAGGACTCATCCGGCACCTTATATGGCGGGGTTACTATCAAAAATATTAACCCGAAAATAAAAGCAAAAATTAAAAATATAAATTCAGGTTTCTTAATCCACATAGCCCATCCAAAGAAAAGTAAGGGCGGATATACCGCCCCTTATATTACAAATTATTTTTTATCAAACATCTGTTTAATACCATCAACGGAAGATAAAATTCCGGTTGCTTCATACGGCATGTAAACAACTTTGTTATTTTCACCGGCTGTTATATCTGAAAGAGTTTCCAGATACTTCATAGCAATTAAATATTTATCAGGCTGCCCTTTATCGGCTAAAGCGTTAATAATTCTCTGAATAGCTTCTTTTTCAGCGTCAGCTTCAATAACACGCGCCTGAGCAATACCCTCGGCTTTTAGAATTGCAGCCTGTTTTTCACCTTCAGCCTGATTAATAGCGGCTTCCTTCTGTCCTTCTGCTTTAAGGATTGCAGATTTTTTCAAACCTTCAGCCTCAAGAATTGCGGCACGTCTGTCACGCTCTGCTTTCATCTGTTTTTCCATAGAGCTTTGAATATCAGCAGGAGGAATAATATCCTGTAATTCTACCCTGTTAACCTTTACGCCCCATTTGTTTGTAGCTTCGTCCAGAATTGCCCTCAATTCCTGATTAATTTTATCACGTGATACAAGGGTTTCATCCAGATCAAGCTGCCCGACAAGGTTTCTTAATGTTGTCTGGGTTAACTTTTCAATAGCATCCGGAAGGTTTGCAATAGCATAAACGGCTTTTTTAGCGTCCACAATCTGATAATACAAAAGCGCGTTAATAGTAATTGTTACGTTATCTTTTGTGATTACGTTCTGGCGCGGAAAATCAAAAACTGTTTCCCTCAAATCAATTCTGGAAACATCTTTTGAATAAGAATAAACCGTACCGTCAAGCCCTCTTTGTGTAACACGTTTTGACATACCGCGGGGAGCCTCAAAAACCGGAATAATAAAGTTCAAACCTGATTCCAGAGTTTTTTCGTACTTACCGAGCCGCTCAATAATCATAACTTCCTGCTGCTGAACAATCAAAACACCTTTTGCGATATAAATAATTACCGCCACAAGTAAAATCCACAATAAAATCGTCATAAATTATATCCTTTCTACGTACATAACCAGACTGTCATTTTTGACAATCCGAACCTCGGTTCCCGCAGGGATTTCATCGTCATTTTCAACTCTGGCATCCCAGCGTTCATCATAAATTGTAATAGCGCCTTTATATTTATTTACAGGCTCAATAACCTTCACAATTTTACCTATATATTCAGCCTGAACTCCTGTTTCTTTATCTTTTGAAGGCTTAAGCGTTCTCAAAAGCAGCGGTCTTAACACAAAAATAGAAACCACCGACAGCGCCAGAAAATCTACGGCAAGCATATTACTGTCATGTATAAACAGAGAAATTACTGCCGTGATAAAACCTGCAATCGAAAGATTAAGAAAAAACATTGAAGGAACAAGGATTTCAAGAATGATACAAACAACACCTACTATTGAATAAATCTGCCATAAAAGCATAATATAAAACTCCTGTTTCTTAATACAACGGTGATTATAGCATATATTTTTGATTTTAGCAAATCATCTGATTTGTCATTATAGCAGTTTAGACTAAAAAAGGCTAAAAAGAAAAGAATAAACCTTATTTCATGCTACAATTATCTTATGATTACGTTTGACAGCTTAACATTAAAAGCATTTATAGAAGAAAATACAGAATTTCTGACCGGCGCAAGGATTCAAAAAATTCAGCAGCCCACAAGACGGGAATTTGTGTTTTTCATAAGAAATAACGCACAGATGCGAAAATTTTACGTGAATATTAACCCGCAGTTTCATCACCTGTGCTTTATGAGCAAAGAAAACGAAGCCCGCAGAATGATTGAAATACCTAAAAAACCGCCTATGTTTTGCATGCTTTTGAGAAAATATCTCGAAAATTCAAAAATTTGCGGGGTAAAACAGCCGCCTTACGAACGAATTCTGGAATTTTATATAGAAACCTTTAACGAACTTTCGGAAAAAATTTACCTCTGCCTTGCCATAGAACTTATGGGCAAGCACTCGAACGTAATTTTATATAACGATGACACAAATGTAATAATAGGCTGCGCCCATAATGTAGGCTCTGAAAAAAGCAGTGTGAGGGAAATGGCAGGCACACTTCCGTATATTTACCCGCCGAAACAAATTAAATCAGACATTCTGAACTACAACGGCGAAATTGATTACGAAACGCTTTCAAAAGACTTTTTCTGGTTTTCAAAATCTTTTGCGGAACTTTGTGCAAATGTTCCGCTCGAAAAATTAAAAGATTTTATCAGGCTGAAAAGCATCTCTCCTGCAATTTCCTCTGACTATAAAGAATTTTCGCTGTTTAAAGAAATCCTGAAAAATCCTATTCCGCAAGAGTCGGTAAATGGCATGATTGATAACTACTTCACTTATTATCAGGTAAAAGACAAATTCCAGACAATAAAATCACACCTACTGTCGTTTACAAATCAAAAAATAAAAAAATTAAACAATTCCCTTGCGAAAATAGAAATTCAGCTAAAAAGAGAAGAAAACTCAAATAAATACCGCCTTTTCGGGGATTTGATTATGGCAAATCTTTATAACAATAAGGATTTTTCATCTTCAATTGACGTTTTTGATTACGAAAACAATAAAAATATTACAATTGAACTTGATAACACAAAAACCCTGAAAGAAAACGCCAATAAATTCTATAAACTCTATAATAAAGGCAAAACTTCCCTGCAAAAATCTTCGGAGATGAAAGAACAAATTTCTGAAAATCTTGCCTATTTTGAACAGGTTTTATATTCACTGGAAACAGCAAAAGAGATTCGGGATTTACTGGAAATAAAACAGGAACTCATGCCTGACGAAAATGAAAAAACGGAAAAACATAAAGCAATTGAGCCTGAAAAAATAGAACTTGAAGGTTTTACAATTTTTATCGGCAAAAACAACCGCCAGAACGATTATATAATCTCAAAACTTGCAAAAGATGACGATTTGTGGTTCCATACAAAAGACTGCGCTGGCTCACACGTACTTTTAAAAGGAGATAATCCGCCGGATGAAATAATTTTGCAGTGCGCAAAACTTGCAAAAGAACATTCGTCGGCACCGGAATCTTCAAAGATAGGAGTAATTTATACAAAGAGAAAATATCTTAGAAAACCGCCTAAGGCAAATTTAGGATATGTAACTTATAAAAACGAAAAAGAAATCGTGATAGATTGATGGCAAAAGGATTGGATGAAATTCAAAAGATAATTGATAATATTGCTATGGCGAAAAAACACGTTATAGCACTTGTCGATTGCGATTCTTTTTTTGTTTCCTGCGAACAGAAGGTTAACCCCGAACTAAAAGGGAAACCCGTCTGCGTTATGTCAGCACGCGGACAGTGCGTAATTTCCCGTTCCAAAGAAGCAAAAGCCCTCGGTATCCGTATGGGAATGCCGTATTTTCAGGTTACAGGAAAGATGAAAGATGCAATCTATATCAATGCAAGCCATGACCTGTATGGAAATGTTTCAAAAGAAGTTATGGCTGTATTAAAGCGGTTTTCACCAAAAGTTGAGGTTTATTCGATTGATGAAGCCTTTGTTGATTTAACAGGACTTGAAAGACTTTATAAAAAGAATTACCTTGAAATTGCACAGATGATACGGGAAACAATTAAAAAGGAAGTGGATATTCCTGTATCAATCGGCTTAAGTTCCTCAAAATCACTCGCTAAACTCGCCTCTGATAAAGCAAAAACGCAAGAAACAGGAATTTTTCTAATCGGATCCAGAAAAATCATCCCCGTCCTTGAAAAGACAAGCATAGACGAAATCTGGGGAATAGGTAAAAATCTTTCCGCACTTCTGCGCCGCAACGGAATCTTAACAGCCTATGAACTTGTCAGACAATCAGACATCTGGCTGAACAAACAAATAGGGATACACGGGCTTGAGATGAAACATGAACTGCTCGGAGAAATGGTTTCGCCTGTATCAGATGAAATTAAACTACCAAAATCCATCCAGAAAACAAGCGCAATGGCAAAATTTACCTCAGACAAAGAATACATAAAAAATTCGCTGAATTACCACATCCACCGCGCCTGCGTAAAACTCAGAAAAATTAACGCGAAATGCCACGGTATCGGTATTATGCTCAGAACAAAAGATTTTAAGGTTTATTATGATAAAAGAATACTGAATCAGGCAACAAGTTTTGAACTTGAAATATCGGACGTGATTTTTGAAATGCTGGATGAATTATATAACCCGAACATCTTATACAGAAGCACCGGCGTAACACTGGATAACTTTGTTCAAAATTCACAAGCTCAGCTCTCGCTCTTTGCAGACAACGAAACAGAAATAAAAAAAGATAAACTCACCCGATGCTTTGACAAACTCGAAGAAAAGTTCGGGAAAAACATAATCCAGACAGGCTTTATAACAAAAGATGTCTAAACAAAAGTCTGTATAATTCTGTAAATCTGCCTGAACTTATCCTCCGGCAGACTTTCTACAATACGGAAAACTTTTTCTGTCAAAACAGCTCTGCTTTCAAGATGCTCCGAATTTAAGAATGATGAAACAGGCTTATTTAACTTTAAAGCTATTTTGTCAAGCAGTTCAAAAGACGGGTAACACCTCCCGCATTCAATCTTGCTCATGTGTTTTGAATCTATCCCGACAAGCTCCGCAAGTTCCGTCTGCTTAAGCCCCTGCAGTTTTCTGATTTCCTGAATTCTTGCTCCTAAATATTTTTTTGTATCGTGCATAACCCATCCTTTAGTAAAAGGATAGGTTATAATTTAAGAATTTTAAACATTCTGATTTTACTATATATTGACAAAAATATGCAAATAAAGCATAATAAAATATATAATATCACACTTTTTTAGAAAAAGTAGTAATATAAGGAGGATTACATGAGAAATAATGCGTTTACACTGGCGGAAGTTTTGATTACTCTTGGCATCATCGGAATTGTTGCAGCGATGACCCTGCCTGCAATTACTGCTAATTCAAGAAAGAAAGAATATTCTTCCAAAATAAAAAAAATTTACAGTACAATGCAGCAGGCCATTATTCGTTCTGAAGTCGATAACAGTGAGAGTATTTACTGGGAAAAATCCGATGAGATTAAGGATGAAGACGGACATACAGACCAGATTGCTAATGCACAGGCGGGTGAAAAATTTTTTAATTCGTACATCAAACCTTATATTAAATATACCTCCATTACTTCAAAAAAAATTACTGACGGTGTTAGTAACATAGATTATTCTCTCAAAGTTACACTTACTGACGGAACAATAATGTACTGGCATAACGGAACCTGCAGCGATATGATATTTGATCTTAACGGTGATAAAAAGCCGAATAAAGAAGGCTATGACCGTTTTCGTTTTTTACTGTGCAAAGAACCTTACGCTAAATCATTCTGCGGCGGCAACAAACATTTTTGTACATACAATCCGGTTAAATCACCTACCAGGGAGGATGCCATCACTAATTGTAAAACTGAGCCTAAATACTGCACAGTATTGCTTCAATATGACAATTGGGAATTTAAAGATGATTATCCATACAAAATATAAAAAAGCTCCCTTATAAAGGGGAGCTTTTTTCTTATTCAAAAATCCATCCGTTTGTTAAATCAACCTTAATCGGCTGGAGCAGTTTCAGATAGAGAACACCGTCCGGCTGAACATCAAGTTTTTCGCCCTTAAGTGTTGCCCTGACAAACTTCATAAACCAGTTTCTGTGTTTTGAAACACTGCTTGTACCATGGAAACCGGCAGTCTGGTCATTGTTTGTGACAACTAGCGAGTTATCTAGAACAAGCACCCCGTTTCTCACAAACCATTTACCGCTTCTCACATCCATAAGCTGGCCTTTTAACTGTGAGCCTTTATAGACAAGAATATACTTATCTTTTGTAATATAATTTTCAGGAGCAACCGCAGCATAAATCTCTCCGGCATTTGAAGTCTGCGAACTTATGTATTTTGTAAGCTTTATAGGAACAACAGCCCCTGCGGGAATTGTACCGATACTTCCCTGCACAACAGCATTTTCAACAACGTATCCGTCACCGGTTTTCTTTCTCATAGCTTCAGCCAGCTTAGCATTCGGATTAAGCTTTGCCTGCTCCATCATATTATAAAGAATAGCAGCAACTTCTGCTCTTGTTGCAGGTCGTTCAGCCTCAAGATTTTTCTTTTTGCTGTCAGACGGCATAACAACAATCATATTAAGAATTTCAGCCTTGCCTGCCGGAATAACAAAGGTTTCAGGAATTTCATCCGCATCAGCGTATTTTCTTGAAAGAACTTCTTTTGCCTTCTGCTCGCTGATTTGCTCTGTAGTTAAAGCGTTAACAGCAACAGTCATTGATTCCGCTCTTGTAACAGTATCATCCGGTCTGAAAGGTTCACCTGCCGGCGGACAGGAAATCAAATCGAAAAATAAAGCTTTTTGAATAGAGTCGTAAGCCCAGAATTCCTCATTTATATCAGTAAATGCAACCGGCTGGGCAACATTTGTATGCTGCTGACCCAGCGCTCTTATTGCCATTGACGCAAATTCAGCCCTTGAAACATTATCATCCGGCTTAAAAGTTCCGTCAGGATACCCTACAATTACCCCTTTGTCAGTAAGAATCTCAATCTGCTCAGATGCCCAGTGGTCTTTTGCAACATCCGGAAACTGAAACGCATTTGCGGCATTAAATCCAAAAGCAAATACCAGCGCCGCAAGAGTCATTCTCAATACGTTTTTCATAACCATTCTCCTATAATAAATATACACTAAAATTTTACAGGCAAAATTTCTTTTCAGCAAGTGTATCTAAAGTTATGTAAAACACGCAAAATTTTGGATTGACAGATTTTTAAATTAAGAGGAATATAATTTCAAAAGGCGGAAACCCGAAGGAAAAAATTATGAAAATTTCACCTGTTAATATGTTTTACTCTCAAAATTCGACAAACATACGCGGCCGGAAAACTACCGCTCCGGCATTCCGATCTAATGACCGCACATCTTTCGGAACAATTCTTGACAGACAGATTGAAGAATTGAGAGAAACTTTTGATAACGAAATCAAGCCTTTCTTTGAAGAAAACAAACCTAAATACATTCAAATCGGAAAAATCGGCTACGATTCTCAGGAAAAACTCAAAATCATAAACGGCTTCAGTCAGGAACTGTTTCAGAAAAGATTTACGCTTGAAGAAAATCCCGTACTGCAAAAAGTTAAAAAATCCGTTGAACCCTATGAACAATACAGGCAAAATATAAAAACATTTGAGAGAACTTCAAATTTTATACAAAACAGTGAGATTTATTCAACACCGGAAATAAAAAATTTTATAGAAAAAAATAGGACAAAAATTTATCAGGATACCGAAGAATTTGAAAAATTAAAACCGCTGCATGACAAATATGAACAAACCAAAGAAATTATAAATACAGAACTTGAAAAGAACGGAGTTTCAAGCCGGCCGGAATTTGTTGAAAAGCTTCAGAAGCTTGATTATCAAAACAAGGAATCTGTAATGCTTATGCTTGTTTCAGGCTATCCTGAGGTTGTAAAAATAACAACCGATGCCGAAAAATTATTTAAAGATTACGATGAAAAAAAGGAACCTGTGTATAAGCTTATGGAGCGTGCCGAAAAATTAAACTATGAAACACAGGATTTTCAGATGAATACTCTGGCAAACCGCGCTCATATTGATGATGAAATAGATAATTTTCTTGACAGGAATAAAAATTACATCTCAGAAAACCTGAAAGTAGATGAAATTAAAGCCGTATATTCAGAGCTTCTTGAAGAATCAGACCATATTATAGAAAAACATACAAATTCACTTGAGGAATATTACATTTCACACCCTGTAAAAACAAGCCCGCGGATTATTGACAGAGCCTTAAACGCACAGAATCACGTTAATAAAAAACTGAACGCACTACTTTTACAGGAAAAACAAAAGTTTTATAATACCTGAACAGTATCTTTTTCTTTAATACTGTTCATTGGATTCCAGGAATCTTTAAGATTATGTTTGATTAAATTCCGGTAAAAATCTTCTTTATAATCAAGAACCTCAATCTGCTTTTTGAGTTCTTCCATCTGGTTAAGCGCCTTAGCTCTGGTATTACGGATAATTTCATACCTTTCCGGTATTGTAGAATCTCCTTTAACACACAAATCAATATATCTCTTAACGGATTTATTATCAGTTCCGACAGAACGCAGACACTTTACAATTTTAACCCAGCCAAGATCATCATCGGAAAACATTCTTATATTATTTTTATTTCTTTTTATAAACGGGAAAAAGCCGCTCTTTGCCCAGAACCTGAGAGTATGTTCCGATACCTCCGTCTTTAGCGCAACCTCTTTAATTGTGTACATAAGCAACCCTCCTCAAAATATTCCGGCATTATTATTTCACAAACAATTTAAAATCGCAAACTTTCTTTATATTTATAAAAATTTAGCAAAAAAATATTTTTTCGTGTTTTAAGAACACCAGTTCAGAAAAATCAACAAGAGGTAACTATGCAGGTAAACTTAAATCCAACTATCCACAGAAGCAATTTCAATCCCCAACACAAAAAGAATGTACACAGTAATTCTATTCAATACACTCTGCCGAATATAAATAACACACCGAGTTTTACAGGTTTAAATCTTAGATTTTTGCACGCAAAAGCTGACAGAGCTGCGGCAAATGACTTTATCACCCGTGCAAGCTACTATCTTTGCGTTCCGTCCAAAAACCTGCGAAGATTTGCGACTCCTGAAAATCCGCAGCGAAGCGAATTGTTTTATTTATTAACCACAAATTTGTTATCAGATTCCCAAAAAGCTAGAAGAAGCCTCCCGGAAAACTCTGAATTAATTATCGGGAAAATATTTGACAGTATTCAAAAACCACAGGAAACCCATTTCAGATTAGTAAAAAACCATAAATATTCATTTAATGATAAAGAAAAAATTCTCAGTATAACCGCAAATCATCCGGAAAAACTGGAACTTTTAAAACAGCTGCAGTCATTAAAAGATTTGAATGACTACGCGCTTGACCTCTCTCCTGAAACAATTATTTCTATACTCTCATCAGATACATCTCAAAAACTCAGCAAAAATTTTGAAGATTTCCGTTCTTACATAATTCTTAATCACGATAAAAAAGGATTTACTGAAAATCTAATAAATGAATTAAATAAAAAAGAACTCTCTTTCAATCCTGAAGAACTGACAAAAAAATTATCACTTATAAAAATACGCGACAGATCAATTATTCTTCGAGAGCTTCCACTTGAATTTTTAGAACAAAACTATAATATGCAGGGATTTAAACTATTAGCCAACAGCCATCAGACTATGGAAAATCTTTTGCCGCCTAAAGGTGAAAAGCTTACTCAGAAAGATTTTGAATTTTTCAAATATATTTTAAATTCAACTACAAAAGAAAATTATGAAATCCGCAATAATTTCTTTATTAATAACCATTCATTCCAAATGAACAAAAACTCAAACGATGAAATATTAAAATTTTTCAAAAAACTTGACAGCGACAAAAATTTCAAAAAAATCTATGAATACGTAACTAAAAATTCCGCAGCAATAAGCAGCAGTCCTGTTGTTGAGTTGATGTTTTATACTGACAGCTTCGGCTCAGATGTAATTGTCAAAAAATTGAAAAACTTCACCAGAATACTCGGTTCTAATATTAACGGAACATCTAATCCTGATGAGATTGTTGATTTATTGAGCAAAAATCTCAATAATAAATTTTATATCACAAGAAAGCAAATAAATCAGGCAAAAGATGATGAATATAACACAAGAATAACTAACATGTTTTTCGGCAATACAAAAGCTAAAATAAAAAAAGCTGGCAGAATTTTATCTTATGAAATTCTGCCGAAACTAATCGGCAAAGGCGAGGCTACTCCGGTAAAAACCAAAATGAACTACGAAAAATACAGAAGCACTGTTTCTGAAATTACACAGGAAATTTTGCCGCAGCCTGCAAAAAATGCTGATATTCAGGAAATAATGCTTGCCGCACCGAAAATAAAAATAAAACGGGATTATAAAGCAATGCGCCTGCAAATCACTCAGGAAGGACAGGAAATCATCAAGAAAAGAATGCGCTCCAAAAAAGATTACGGGCAAAACATACAACGCTACACTAAAATGAGAAATGCGTTTTTGAACGAAATGTTCGATTCTGTTAAAGAAACCCGCGCACAGCAGCGTTCAGAAGGGATAAAACGCCCTAATGTTTCAAACGCCGATGTAATTGATTTGTATTCAAAAATCAAAGGGAAAAACCAGAAACTTGTCAGATGTTTACTGAAACAACGCACCGCTGACGGAAACAGGGAATATACAGTCAAACAGATTTCAGCAATTCTTGACGAGATAGAAGTTTTCTCAAAAGAACACGGTGTTGACCAGAAAGCAATCTGCGATAATCTTACAAAAATGATTAAGGATTCAAAAGGGGAATTCAAACTTAAATCTGAATTTCTCCAGCAATCGTTTTAAATTAAAAAACGTATCGTCTGAGCTGGCACAACTCAACGTTTAGCCCTCTCTCATAGCTGGCAGTGAGGGTGTGTCTTGCTCACTCTCATTTAACGCGATTTCATACTTTCTTTTCGCAAACTTTGCGCTTGCTGCAAAGAAAGTCTTTCCATATACAAGCCCGCTCAAACCTTTAATAATGCTCCGCCCTAGGTTGTGTTGTTCGCTCTACCAATAAAAAAAGAGCCTTGCAGCTCTTTAAATGGTGGGCAGGGGTGGATTCGAACCACCGTAGTCTCGCGACGGCAGATTTACAGTCTGCTCCCTTTAGCCACTCGGGCACCTACCCTTATTAATTTTAATAATCATCTCTCTTTACTTTTTATTATAAAACCTGCAGGCAGCACAAATGCCCTTGACGAGATTTGAACTCGTGGCCTCTCCCTTACCAAGGGAGTGCGCTACCCCTGCGCCACAAGGGCTTAATTTATTGTGCACCCGTGAGCACTCAAGCTGTAAAACTTATACATAAAGAGTTACGATATAAAGTACAAAAGCCGGCAATAGGAATCGAACCTACAACCTACGGTTTACAAAACCGTTGCTCTACCGTTGAGCTATGCCGGCTAACAGAAATTATTGTATTAAGAAAAAATTTAAAAGTCAAGAGTTTTTTGTTATATAATTATTTTGTTATGATTAAATATTTAGCTCCAATTATATTGCTCACAATTTCAAACATATTTATGATATTTGCGTGGTACGGACACTTAAAATTTAAAGCTGCGCCTATTATAGCAGTTATACTTGTAAGCTGGGGAATTGCATTTTTTGAATACTGTTTTCAGGTTCCGGCGAACAGAATAGGGCATGAGGTTTACAATGCAGCACAGTTGAAAACTATTCAGGAAGTTATTACGCTCATCGTGTTCAGCTTTTTTTCTGTTCTATATTTAAAAGAACAATTTAAATGGAATTACCTTATCGGATTTGCGTTTATAATACTGGCTGTATTTTTCATTTTCAAAAAATGGTAAAACTTAAAGCGTATTTTTCAAGTTAGAAACCATTTCATCAAGAATTTCAAGAGTTTGATTATTAGGCTGTGTAAGCAGTTTATTTATATTTTCCTCAAAATTTACAGGCAGAATTTTGCAGTGTTCAAGCGCGTATTCAACAAGTTTTTTCTCGCCCGGATGTAAAAGAGCGTTATTTGCAAAAATTATATCAAAATAGCTTGCCATAAATGCAGCAATTCTATGATTAATACTGTTCAAATCATTTCTTAAAATCGCTTTTTGTATCTGTTCATAGTAAGAAGCAAAAGGCTTATCTTTAAGAAGCATCAAATTTCTTTTTATAATATTTTGCTTCAATTCATCAGGATAAGTCATATCGAGCCTTTGCTTTACCCCTGCGAGCCAGCCGTCTTTATCATAAACAGGCTCGCAATTTTTAATTGTAAATAAAAAACATGTAGTATAACCGTTTGCTGGATAGTGTCTTTCCCAGACAGTTTCCAGAACATTTTCAATCCAGCGTTTATCAAAATACATGACATCCAGCTGCTGCTTCATATTATCAACCCGAAATTCATCACCAGCACCGAAATACTCACAGCCGACTTCATATTTTGATGAGAATTTTTTTACAAGACTAAGACGGGCTTCAACAGGAATTCCGCTTTCAACAAATACGTAAGTATCAATATCAGAAGCAGCATCTGCAGTATCAGCTTTTTGTGAACCGCCTATTGCAATAGCTTCAACCTGTTTGAAGTTTTTAAATTCATCTATTATCAACTCAAAAGTCTTATCCAAAATCCACCTGCCATTTTGAGTTAATTATAACAAAAAAATACCGGACGCCGGATTAGTAAATCAGACCAACTTTTTTAAACTAAAAGCGGACGACGGGACTCGCCTGCATCGTCGGCGAGTGACACGAGCCTTACGAGGTAGGATACCCTCAGGGCAGAACCCTGTTTGCCGCGACCGGCGGGAGCGGCTAACTCGGGTGAGAGGCTGGCGTCCGCTCTTCATTAACCGTTTCTTTCTGTTACTTTTTTAAACTAAAAAAGCGGACGACGGGACTCGCCTGCTTCGTTGGCGAGCAACACGAGCCTTACGAAGCAGGATACCCGCTGGGCAGAACCCTGTTTGCCGCGACCGGCAGGAGCGGCAAATTCGGGGGAGAGGCTGCCGTCCGCTCTTCATTAACCCGTACTTTCTGTTACTTTTTTAAACTAAAAAGCGGACGACGGGACTCGCCTGCATCGTCGGCGAGTGACACGAGCCTTACGAGGCAGGATACCCGCAGGGCAGAACCCTGTTTGCCGCGACCGGCGGAAGCGGCTAACCCGGGTGAGAGGCTGGCGTCCGCTCTGCAATGCACGCCAATTCTCTGTTACATTTTAAACTAAAAAGCGGACGACGGGACTCGCCTGCATCGTCGGCGAGTGACACGAGCCTTACGAGGC
>CASFGU010000053.1 GCA_949294395.1 uncultured bacterium | reverse complement strand
AGAGGGAAATAGAGCATGCTACTCTCAAAACAAAGAGATTCTGAACAGTGGCAACTCATGTGAGCCTCAACGATTAATGTTTCAGAATGACATATCAAAAGATGAACCTTTCAACCATTCAACTGTTCACCCGTTCAACTTCGCCGCGGTTCCCTTCCCCCCTCACCCTTCACGCTTCACTTTCAGAAAGGCAGCTTTTACGTTGGCAGAAGTCCTTATAACCCTCGGGATTATCGGTGTGGTTGCTGCGATGACGCTTCCGACACTAATAAATAAATATAAACAGCAGGAAACAATAACCGCTCTTCAAAAGACATATTCTGTGTTAAATCAGGCGTTCCGTATGTCGCAGGCAAAAAACGAATCCTATGAATACTGGGAAGAAGCCTATAAAATGGGGCCCGGGGAGTATTTTGACAAATACTGGCGTCCGTATTTTAAGATTAGCAGAGAATGTGAAACTTACAGCGGCTGCGGCTATGACGCAAAAATGCCGTGGACATATATGAACGGGCAACCCTCCGGAATTTGGGTGGTGTATCCTGATTTACGGGCAACCTTTTTTACTCCGGACGGTGTGCTTATCGCAATATCAGCATTTACTAGCTCTAATGATATTACTAACGGCGGCGTAATAGATAATTCAATTTATGTTGATGTAAACGGTTCTAAAAGACCAAACCAGTACGGGAAAGATATGTTTATTTTTACACGTACTAAAAAGGGAATAATGCCTTTGGGATATGATAGAAATGAGAAAGATATTGACAAAAATTGCTCAATTACAGGTGTCGGCTCCTTTTGTGCGGCAAAACTATCAAAAGACGGCTGGAAAATGAAAGACGATTATCCGTGGTAATCAGTATTCTATACCCTTTCTTGCAGCAATTCCGGTATCCCAGTAATGTTTTACAGGCTTAATTTCAGATACGAGGTGGGCAATATCAATTATTTCCTGCCTTGCATTTCTGCCTGTAAGAACTATTTCCATCTCGTCAGGCTTGTTTTTCAGAACCTCTAGCATTTCATCTAAATCAATAATACCCATATCAAGCGCAATATTGGCTTCATCAAGGATTATGAGGTTGTATTCATCATTTTTTATTGCTTTTTTTGCAAGTTCCCAGCCCTCTTTTATAATGGATTCATCCTCTGGTGTTTTGTTGGTGTTGTAAACGATTTTTTCAGGGCCGGCCTGAATAATCGTAAGATTTCTCGCAATTTCCGGTGAAAGGTTTCTGAAGGAATTTAGTTCCCCGTAGTCATCCCCGCCTTTCATAAACATTATTATCAAAACTTTCCAGCATCTGCCAAGAGCCCGCATGGCAAGACCTAATGAAGCGGTTGTCTTGCCCTTTCCGTTCCCTGTGTATATCTGGATGTAACCGTGTTTTGCCCAGTCAGGGTTTATTAAGTTGTTTTCGCAATAATCTGTCATTTTATCTGAATTTATTATATATTAAAATCATGGTTAGTAAAACAGACTTAAGAATTAGATTTAAAACCGCACGGAAAGAGCTTGATATTCAAAATATAAGCCGCATTATTGAGAAAAATATAAAAGCCTCTGAAATTTATAAAAATTCCAAAAATGTTATGCTTTTTTACCCGTTGAAATTTGAGGTTAATCTCCTCGGGCTGCTGGAGGATAAAGGAAAAAGTTTTTATTTCCCGAAAGTTGACGGTGAAAAGCTTATAGTCTGTCCTTATACGAAAGATACTAAGTTTAAAAAATCAGCCTTAAATATTAGTGAACCTTGTTCAGAGCCGATTGCCGCTGAAATTCTTGATTTGATTATTGTACCTGCGCTTGCAGTTGATAAAGATAATTACCGGCTTGGGTACGGCGGAGGGTATTACGACAGGTTTTTAAGTCAGGTGCCGCATGCCGTGACGGTTGTTCCTGTTTGTGAAAAATTTGTTGTTGAAAAGCTTCCGGTTGAGGCTTTTGATATACCTGTTGATTATGTTATTACGGATGCGGCAAAAGGCCCGCATTTATGCGGGCCCTTAAATGGTTAGTTTTAAGGATAGGCTTGTATTGGTTTAAACCTTTTGTTTAAGCTTAAGCAACGTATTCAGGTTTCCAGCTCTGGGCAGATTTGTCCTCACCCTGTTTAACCGCGTCATATTCGGCTTCCAGAAGTTTAAGCTGTGTTTCAAGTTTTGCTTTTTCCTTGTGCAATTCTTCTTCCTGCTGATGCAAAAGTTTTTCTTCCTGTTTACCCGCTCGCTCCCGAGCCTGATTGTACAAGTTCTGGAAAATCCAGTTCTGATACATCATCTTCATGTTCGGATCCTGCATTTGCTGCATCTGCATCTGAACATGAGGCATCATCATAAGTCCTTGCATATTCTGCTGAGCACTCATCAGAGCTCCGTTGTGGGCATACGTCATAAACATAAGCTGTCTGCCGAACATTGAGGCCGGAGTATTCATCATATCACTCATAGACACTGAACCGTCCGCGATGTTGCTTGCGTATTGCTGCAAATCGTGGAGTTTTCGATTCATGTTCATCAGTCGATAGTTGAGTTCCTCCTTCTGACGAATAATCTCAAGTTTTCGATATGCGAAAATCAATAGAGACATCTTTTACCTACCTAAATTTTTAAACTAACCTTTTTTAACCTTTACCTACATGTATATAAAAACATGCAACTCCGCGGAATTGCATGTTTTTATAATATTGTTAACTTTTATTAAGATGAACTTTTTTCAATTACTTTGTCGATAAGACCGTATTCTTTTGCCTCGTAAGCCGATAAGAAGTGGTCGCGTTCGCAGTCCTCTTTTACTTTGTCGTAAGGCTGACCTGAATTTTCGGCAATGATTTCAATTAACATTTTCTTCATTCTGAGAATTTCTTTTGCCTCAATTTCAATGTCAGTAGCCTGACCTTTTGCTCCGCCGAGCGGCTGGTGAATCATTATTCTTGAGTTTGGAAGCGCCATTCTTTTGCCTTTTGCACCGGAGCAGAGAAGAAACGCACCCATTGAGGCTGCATCGCCGAGGCAAATTGTTGATACATCTGATTTAATAAGGTTCATGGTGTCATAAATTGCCATTCCTGCAGTGATTACGCCGCCCGGGCTGTTTATGTACAGCATAATATCTTTTTCGTTGTTTTCGCTGTCCAGAAGTAACAGCTGCGCTACGATAGAATTTGCAACCTCATCATCTATTTCAGAGCCGAGAAAAATAATTCTTTCTCTTAACAGTCTTGAAAATATGTCGAAAGACCGCTCCCCTCTTGATGATGCCTCAATTACGGTAGGTACATAACCCATAATTTTTAAATAAGTTTCTTGATCCATTTAATTCTCTCCTAATTATAAATATATTATAGCATAAAATTATAAAGCATGTTAACAAATGTAACGAAATACGTAAATACTGAAATCAGAGGGCGGGGAATGTTTTTATATAAGTAAGAGAGATAAAAAGAAGAGAGGCGAGCATTATGGCTATTTCTAACATTCAGGAAACTTTGTTAATGTATACAAAACAAAAATCCATGCTTAACACAAAGTTGTCAGATGTTATGTTTAATCTTATGAATGCGTCACGTCAGAGTGCTGAACTTCAGGCTCAGTATAACGACAAACAACAGTATTACTATTATGAATATTACGATGCTGATGATACAACAACTTATCAGATGGTAATGGAAGAACTTGAAAAAGACCACGAATTCGAACTTGCTAACTTAAATTCCTGGGAATCTCAATTAGAGCTTGATAAGAACAACTACGAAACACGGTTGAATGAAATCACATCATTTGAGAGTACCTGGACTAAATTACTTCAAAATAACGTTAAGTCAGACTTTACATACGGAGGTGCACAACAGTAAGTTAAAAATTAAATATCAAGGTTTTGAAAAAGCGGCAGTTTTGCCGCTTTTGTTATATTATAGACTTATGATAAATGAAAAAGAAAAACTCGGAGCATTTATTGTCCCTACCGGAATTGGTGCGTCAATCGGCGGATATGCCGGAGATGCAAGCGTATGGGCAAGAAGATTTGCGCAGCATTTTAAACTCATTGTAAATCCTAATGTTGTTAATGCAGGCGGATTTTCCGGGATTACCGGTAATATGTTTTACATAGAGGGTTATTCTCTGGACGAGTTTTTTAAAGGAAATTTGTTTTTTAAACCTTCCTGTAATAATAAAATCGGGGTTGTTTTTGATTGTGCTATTCCTCAGGATGTTTTGAATATTCACATAAACACGATTAATGCAGTAAAAACTGTCTACGGAGTTGAGGTTATTGGTTTTGAAATTACTGATGAGCCTGCAGGTGTTGAATTTTGTCTTGATAAAAACGGGGTTTCCTCGGGCAGTCTTAAGTGCCCGAAAACTCTTTTAAGAGCGTCAAAGAAGCTTCTGGCAAAAGGTGCTGACACAATTGCAATAGTATGTCTTTTTGAGGATCCGGAAGAGATGAATGAGGGTTACGCTCAGGGCTCCGGTACCGATCCTGTGGGCGGGGTTGAGGCAATTATTTCCCATTATATTTCTAAAGAATTGAAAGTTCCGTGTGCGCACTCTCCGGCGTTTGAGGATTATTCGATTTCTCGGGAGATAGTTAATTCAAAGGCTGCAGCAGAGTATATTACGCCGACTTTTCTGCCATGTATTCTTCTCGGGCTTTCTCAGGCGCCTCTTCTGTCTGTTGAGGGCGGAATTTCCGTTGATAATCTTGATTTTCTTGTAATGCCTGCGGATGCGCTGGGGTCGGTGCCTGTGTTTGAGGCCTTAAGAAGAAATATTCCCGTTTACGCCGTCAGGGAAAATTCTACTGCGCTTGAGGTTACGAACGAAAAACTGTTTAAGTCCGGAAAAATTATAGAGGCTGCAACATATCAGGAGTGTTTAAATCTACTAACACAGGTTTAGTTGAGATGTTATAGAAAATTGAGGCTGCACTTTTAAAGTTTTCAGGTGCTGCACTCACAAAAAATTCTTCCCGCCCTTCTTGTTTAGAAGCTGAAAGCATTCCTGACTTTTGCAAATCTTCTTTTATAAATTCAGCAAATGCTTTAGATGGGTCAATAAATAGACTGCTATCCGCAAACTTTGAGAGCTGCGGCAGAAGATAAGGGTAATGAGTGCAGGCAAGGACTATCTTTTCAGGATTAAATGAAAGCACTTCATCAAGTTTATTTTTTATGTCACTCAGGCTTTGTTTATTGTTTTCCAGACCGTTTTCAACAATTTTCACCCAGCCGGGACAGGCAATTTCAACAACTTCCATATCAGGATTGTATTTTTTTATGCCGTTTTTATAGGCGTGAGAATTTATTGTAGCGTGCGTTGCAAGTATTCCAATCCTTTTAACCGGCTCAGAAGCGAGAATTTTTGTCACTGACTGAATTATTGGATAAATTTTAAAGTTATATTTATCTTTAAGTTTTTCGTAAGTTACTGCGGAAGTTGTGTTGCACGCCATAACAACGGCTTTAACCTGTTTTTGTTCAAAGAATTTAAAAATTATATCCGCAAATTCAATAAGTTCTTTTTCTAATTTTTCACCGTAAGGCATATTTTTTGTGTCACCAAAGTAGAGGCAGTCCTCTGAGGGCAGAAGATTTCTAAACTGTTTCAATACAGTTAAACCTCCGACGCCCGAGTCAAAAAATCCTATTGGCATGTTATTTGAGCTGCTTGAAATAATTGTTAACGCCCTCCACTATTGCTTTTGCGGTTGCCTGTTTGCGTTTTTCACTTACAAGCTGTGCTCTTTCATTATCGTTTGAAATAAATCCGATTTCAACCAGTATTGCCGGAGAAGTTGTATGATTTATTACATAGAATTTTGATTTGAAAAGTCCTCTGTTTTTGGAATCTATAGCGCTTGCAAGAGAGGAGTGAACTGTCTGTGCAAGTTGCATACTTTCCTGATGGTAGTAATGAGTTTCAATGCCGGTAATTTCCGGACGGACACTTGAATTTACGTGAATGCTTACAAAAATATCAGGATTGAATTTTTCAGACATTGCAACTCTGTCCGCAAGTGATACAAATGAATCCCCTGTTCGTGTCATCAAAACCGCGTAACCCTGTTTCTTTAATAAGTCCTCAACTTTTTTAGAAACATCAAGAGTAATATCTTTTTCGCTTGTATTATCTCTAATGGCGCCGTGGTCGGTGCCGCCGTGACCTGCGTCAATTACGACACGCGGCTTGCCTGCAGGAACTACCGGTATTACAACTGCTGTTCCGCCTGCAGCAGCAGCTGCTGCTGCAGGCGGTGTTGATTTTTTAGGGGCTACTGTCTTTATTTTCAGGACTTTGCCGTCTGCGCCGAGATAGGTGCTTACAACTGTATTTTGCTCAAGCGGCAGTGTCAGTTTCATTCCGGTTTCAGGCAGAAGGGTTACCTGAGTATTTGCAAAAGCTGTTTTGGCGAATGTATTTTTGAAAGTGTATTCATTGTATTTTGAAATGTTATAAAGGTACAGAACAAGCTTGTCATTTGTTCTGTCAAGACCGTGTACTACGGGGTGGTTGAAGGAAAGTGTCATTTCATCAGTATGCTCATCAACATTCTTGTTTGCATAAGCAATCATATCGCCCTTGTTTGTGTAAAGGGTATCCCTCTCTATTTTTTCTTTGTTTGCAATCAGAAGCGACTGGTTGTCGCTTGAATATATCGGTATGTAATCATCTACATTATTGGTTTGAATTACAACTCTTGCCTTATTTACAATGAATTGTCCAACTTTTACCGTATCGGTATCGTTAATTTTGTATTCTTTGTTTCTGATGTCCATGGACACAAGGGTGTTTGGCATATCAAAGACAATTCTTGAGGGATTGGTGAGAATCATCGGTTTTTCAAGCGAAACCGAGCCAAAGCCATTAAATAAAACAGCATTATTCTTCGCGGTAATTTTGTCTATATAATACTTTGTATTAAGTCTAAGCTCTTTTTTTTCTCTCGGATTTAAGATTTGAGAAGCCTGTTCTAAGGTAGAGCTGAACGCTTCCTGAATTTGACCGGCAATATCCGTTTTCTCCTCTGTTTTCTGAATTGTCGGAGTGGTAACGGTTAAATATTCATAGAAATCGCTTGAGGAGGAATGTTCATCTCTGTATGTGTTCTGATAGTAATTATTATTCTCACAGATGGAATTTTTAAAGTGGAGGATAATATTATTTTTCATCCTTAAAAATTTTATGTTGGAAAGCTGGTAGTCATCCTCAAAATACATTACAACGCGCACCACATCCGGGTTTGTTGTAAATTGTGAAATTTTTATCTGCTTAATTCCCTGAGAATTAAACGACCAGTCCTGTTTCGGAATTGTTAGTACTGCCGAAGGAATGTCAAAATAAGCTCTTTTCGGATTGTCCATCTCAACAAGTTTTATCTCGGGCATAATCTGTGAGTTTGTACCGTCAAGGGCTGTCAGGACAACAACTGAATTTGAGGTATCAAAATTAGCCGAAGTTATTTTGAACACATCTCCGGCAAAAGCCTTTGTGCATAGCGTAAATGTAATTAATATAAACAATAAAATAAAATTAATAACTCTTCTCATACTATCTATAATATAATTTAATTGTTAAATTTTCAAATTGTAACAATTAATTTAATCAATAAGACCGCGTTTAAGGGCAATGTAAACTGCATGTGTGCGGTTTCTAGCTTTTAATTTTTTTAGAATAGAGCTTACGTGGGCTTTAACAGTATGGGTGCTTACGAATATGGTTTCAGCAATTTCTCTGTTTTCGTATCCATCCGCAAGATAGCTAAGGGTTAGTATTTCACGTTCGGTGAGTTGTTCTGATGTCTTTGCTTTCTTAACTCTCATGATTTAACTGCCTCCTGATGTAATTATCATACAGAAAATTGAAATATAAAACAAATATATTAATAATATTGCCGAAAATGAACTTTTATTAAATTCCAGAATCTTTTGCTATAATTTAGCAAAAGATGTTATTCAGGGTTTTTGTAAATTTATATTTACGATACAAGGAGAAATTTATAAATGGAAATAAAAAGTTATAATAAAAGCCCTGCATTCACAGCTTTATATGTGAATTCCAGAGGTGCTGAAAAACTTTTAAAAAAGGCTGACCGCGCAGTAAAAGCTTCAAGAGATGCAATTTATCTGGATATGAATATTCCGGAAGGACATAGACTTCCGTTGTGGTCGGTTCTGTCGGAACAGATAAGGCTGCGTCAACAGCATAATAAAAATGATATTGTGGTTGATGTTTTTGAAAAAAATAAACAGCTTATTTCAATAAAAACATTTGATAAAAAAGGATTTTTGCAGCAGAGCTGGATAGTTAACCCAATGCCTGCTGTAGGCAGCATGGAAGAAGTTATGCCGGCTGGAACCCTTATTATCGGAACTAAACCTTCCGGACAGATAAAATACGGGCGTTCTGCTTTTTTTGATGCTATGGATAGTGCGGAGGCCGCAGTTGATTTGCTGTATTCAAAGGATACTGCTGAATTTAGACCTTATATTCCAAGCCATAGAGAACAGCCAAAGGTAAGACGCCGGAACAAAACAGCCGGACAAATTAACCGTCAGGAGCAGAAATCAGCAAAAAAATATCAAAACAGTGTATGTAACAGGCGGCATGTCCAGCGACCTTTCATCGTACTTAAAGATTTGCTGATTGAACTTCTAAGGTCTGCTAAAACTCAAACAAAAAAACTTCAGCCTAAATCAAAGGCAAAACTTCCGCGTAATCTTAAGAAAGAATTGAAAAAGAATTCAGGCAAAACAAATTAAAAAACGGAAAGGGGCTCGTCGCCCCTTTCCATTCTAAAATGAACTTAAGTCAGTATTTTTAACTGATGTATATATAAAGTATATTTTTTATAAATAATTGCAATTTTGGGAATATTTGTTACATTTGTTTACTTGATTTTATTGCTCATAAAAGTTAAAAAGTTTTACAGCATGAATGTTAAGTGCATTTGAGATTTTGTTAACAGTTTTTAGTGTTAAATTGCATTTCCCGTTTTCAATCTGGCTTATTCTGTGTTCCGAAATGTCAACCATTTCGCCGAGCTGTGCCTGAGTAAAATTTTTCTTAAGTCTGTATATTTTCAGGCGCAGACCAAATTCTTTTAGAAAATATTATTAATATTATAATATATTATAATATTATGGAGGTAAAAATGAAAAAGGGTTTTACACTTGCGGAAGTTTTAATAACTCTTGGTATAATAGGTGTGGTGGCATCCATGACGCTGCCTGCAGTTATATCTAAAAATAACTATAAAATTATTATTTCAAATTTAAAGAAAAGTTATTCTGTCATCCAGCAAGCATTTTTTATGGCTGTACAAAATTCCGGTAGTCCGGATAACTGAGATTTACTTGTATACAATAGTAATAGAGGAGGAGATGACACAAAAAATATTTTAATTTATCTAAAACCATATCTGAAACTTGTTAAATATTGCGGTTCAAATAATAGCGCCTGTTGGGCTGATACCGGTTTACTTGACGGAAATATTTTCCAGCATTCGACCGATAAATATTATTCAGGTGCAATTTTAAGTGACGGAACTTCTATATTATCATTTGTTCAATCTCCGAGTTGTTCAATTATTTATGGGGCATCTAAAAATATTTGTGGAACTATAAGAGTCGATGTAAATGGTAAAAAATTGCCGAATACTTTAGGTATGGATGTTTTTGATTTTCTGGTGGCAAAAGACAGAATAATACCTGCCGGCGTGCAAGGAATTAGTTCCGGTAACTATTCGTTTGAAGATGGTATATGACCAGTGTAAACCGGGGTTGTACTGCATGGGTTTTGTATAACGAAAATATGGATTATCTGAAATGTGATGATTTATCCTGGAGTGGTAAAAAGAAATGTAAGTAGTACAAAAGCAGGGCTTGCCGAAATCGGCAAGCCCTGCTAAAAATTCATGGTTATTTCAAATATTCTCTAAAGAAAGTTTCAATTTTATCAAAAGGAATTTTTTCAAGATTGTCGTATAAGTCAACATGGTTTGCGCCTTCAACAATGTATAACTCTTTGTTGTCTCCTTTCAGCTTTTTGAAAGCATCTTCCGAGAAGTATCTGCTGTGGGCTTTTTCACCGTGAATCATTAAAACTGCATTTCTGATTTCGTTACTGTAAGCAAGTATTGGCATATTGATTAAAGAAAGAGATGAAGTTACATTCCAGCCGCCGTTTGAACCAATTGAACGTTCGTGGAAGCCTCTTTCTGTTTTATAGTAGCCTACATAATCTTTTACGAACTGTGGTTCATCGCCGGTTAATTTATCAGGCAGTCCTGCTGCTTTTGCGTAAGTTCCGTTTTTGAAATCTTCAGTTCTCTGTTTGTTAAGCTGTTCTTTTATTTTATAGCGTGCATCTTCGTCGATTATGTCGTTGTAGCCTTTTGCGGTAACACGTGTCATATCATACATTGTAACTGTCACGGTGCCTTTAATTCTTGTATCGATTGCTGCCGCATTCAGACCGAATCCGCCGAACCCGCAGATACCGATAATGCCGATTTTATCAGGATCAACATCTCTATGGTTGCTCAAAAAGTCAACTGCAGCGCTGAAATCTTCCGTATTAATATCAGGGGAAGCCACGTCACGCGGTTCTCCTCCGCTTTCGCCCGTGAATGACGGGTCAAAAGCAAGTGCAATAAAACCTCGTTCTGCCATGGTTTGAGCGTAACGTCCGGAGACCTGTTCTTTCACGGCGCCAAAAGGGCCGCTTACTGCAATTGCTGCTATTTTTTCAGACGGTTTTTCTTTCGGGGTATACAAATCCCCTGTGAGTTCTATGCCGAACCTGTTTTTAAAGTGAACTTTTTCAATATTTACCTTATCACTTTTCGGGAATGTTTTATCCCAATTATTTGTTTTTGCTTCGCTCATAAGAGTTCCTCCTGTTATAAGTAATACAAACAAAATTAAAAAACTTAAAAGTGTTCTTAGATTCATAACCCTCCTTTCAATTAAACAGTAACGTAACTCCGGTGATTTTCAATGCAATCGAGAATAGTTTTTGCGTATTCTTCGTGCTTGCCGTAGAAAATATGGGAAGCCCCGGGAACCACAATCACCTGATTTTCTTCAGGATGTTTGCAGTATGAATTTATTTTTTGCATAAATCCTTCAGGGTTATTATCAGTCAAACTGTCTTTCGCGCCGATAACAAAAGATCCGTTTATTTTTATGTTTGAAAGCGTGGCTGTTTCGCCCTCACCGCTTATGGCAGGACAGTTTTTGAGATTGTAAGCGTTGTAAAAACCTAAAACAGTTTCCGCGGACATTGGTGAGAACCCTCCGAAAAGATACGGAAGAATGTCGTGTCCTCTGCCTTCTTCTACATACTTTTGCGCAAGTTCAATACATTTCATAGTATCCGGCATGACTTTGAACCAGTATGCGAGGTCAACCGGCGCAGATACTATAAAATAGTCCACATAGTTATCGGAAGTGTTTCCGAGGTAATGGATAATCTTATTCGACCCGAGTGAATGCCCTGCCAGAATAATATGCTTAAACCCTGATTCTTTTGCATATTTGACATAACTTTCAACATCTTCGTACACAAGCGAAAAATCATCAAAAACAACCCCTGTGTATCTTTGTTTGTGTATAGAAAAATCTGAATATGCTATGCAGGAAAAAGCATCCATAGCGTGCCCCGCAATAAATGCTATATTATTCCGGCTAAGTAAATCTCCCGTTGCTGTCAGCAGGTCATTTTGAAAAACATTTGAACAAATTCCGCTCATCATAATGACAACGGTATCCATTGAGACATCGCCCCACATTGCCCCTTTTAGTTCCAGACCTCTCGGCGTATTTACTCTTATTATTTCCATATCAATATCTCCTTATGCTAAAATCATTGTCATTTAATTTTTTTGAAATTTTATCTATTTACAGGTCTTTATTTATATTATTTACGATTTTCTAAAAATAGCAAATGCTTATAATAAATAATTAAAAATGCTTGACGGGCATAATTCAATAATGTAATATGGTCTTGTGGAAATAAGAGTATTAAAATATTTTCTTGCAGTAGCGCGGGAAGGCAGCATAACCGGAGCCGCAAATTCACTGCACCTTACGCAGCCGACGCTCACCCGACAGATACAGGAACTGGAAAGAGAACTAAAACATCAGCTTCTAATTCGAGGAAAATACAGGGTTACCCTGACCCCCGAGGGAATGATGCTGAGGAAAAGAGCGCAGGAAATTGTTGATTTGGTCGAAAAAACAGGCGCGGAGTTTCAGGCTATCTCTGATACTATTAGCGGAGATATATTTATTGGCGGCGGCGAAACCGATTCTATGAAATATATCGCTGAAATTATTAAAGATATTCAGTCTGATTTTCCGGATATAAAGTTTCATATTTATTCAGGCAATGCGGAAGATGTGATGGAAAAACTTGATAAGGGGCTTCTGGATTTCGGACTGTTAATTCAGCCGATTGATTTATCAAAATATGACCGCATAACACTTCCGGAAAAAGATGTATGGGGCGTTATTCTGAGAAAAGATAACCCTCTTGCGCAAAAAGACAGCCTGGTTCTTGAGGATTTAGCCGGAATTCCGCTTCTCGCTTCCCGCCAGATGACGCCAAAATATTCAAAAGACAGCGGTTTTCTTGACTGGTTCGGTGATAAATATGATGAACTTAATATAGCAGCTACCTATAATCTGGTTTATAATGCGGCAGTAATGGTTAAAGCCGGCGTTGGCTGTGCAATCACGCTGGATAAGCTTGCTGATACTTCGGAACAAAGCGAACTCTGCTTCCGTCCACTGAAGCCAAGACTGGAATCCGGACTTGATATTGTGTGGAAAAAATATCAGGTATTTTCGCCTGCCGCAAAACTCTTCTTAGAAAAACTGCAGGATAGGTTTTTGTAATTTAATTTTACCATTTCCCGCGGTGAATTTTTTGTCCGGCAGTAAATTCAACCTGTTCTACAACGGTTCTTTCATCAGCAGGATATCCAAGACCTATGTAACACGGCATAAGATATTCCTCCGGTGCCCCGACTGCTTTTGCAACATTCAACCCCTCTTCTCCGACTGGAATTCTCATTGAGCAGGCAAGCCCCTCTGCAGTTGAGGCAAGAAAAATATTTTCTATAACACACCAGATAGAAGAAATCGGGTTTAGCGAACTTACTGATGAAGGTTTCAGCACTCCGGAGTTTGATTTGAAAAACGGCAAAATAATATGCGATGCGTTATATAACATTGAATATTGTTTCGGCATGGCATCTGCATACATTTTTTGTTGCGGGGTGCCGTCTACAAGTATCTGTTTTAAAATTTCCAGCTGCGGCTCCACTCCTTTTTTAATGAATTGAAGTGCATTTTTCTTGTCTTTTTCATCATGCAAAACCACAAACTCCCAGTTGCGTAAATGGTCATGCGTCGGCGCCTGCAGACCGGCGTCTATGATTTTTTTAAGAATATCGTCCGGAACAGTTCCGGCTTTAAAATCTCTTGTTATATGCCTATTGTATATCGCTTCATATAATTCCATATAACCCTCATCTCTCTTATAAAGTGTAGCATAAATGAGGTAATTTATTGTAAAATTTTGTAAATTACAACAATGAGTATTGAAATTTAGTGTGTATATATTTTTTATATAATATATGTGAAGTTTTTAATTAGAGGTTGCAGAATGAGTAACAATATAAATGAATTTCAAAATGGTGATGAATATCGAAAATTTTTGAAAGAAAAAGCTGAAACCCTTTTCAAAGAACGAACTAAAATGTCAAAACGCGAATTTTTATCACTGTTTTCTGAAGAATATTCGCAGCTAAACAAAACAGGCAAGAAAAGATTTGAAACAATCTCTAATCTGGACGGCGATAATACCACTGTTTCAAAAAAGGAAATGATGGCATTTTATTCGCTTATGGATCTTGATATTTCCGGCAAAACTCCGGACGGTAAAGTAGACGTGAAAAATTCTATACTTAATACCGGAAATGATAAAGTTTTTGAAAGTGTTAAAGACAGCGTTCTGTCTGAAACATCTCAACCGCAGACTACAAGTCCGAAAAAAATAGATTCTGATAGTTTTACGTTTAAATCGCCGGAAGTTTCATTGCCGGACAATATGCCGGAACGGTTTAACCCTGAAGATTACACGCCGGAAAAGATTAAGGAAAGATTTCCCGAGCCGGAATTTAAGGTTTCAGAATCCCAATTAATGCCGGGTGTCCCGCCTATGATAGAGGTATATAAAAATGACGGGAAACCTGTATGTTCGGTAATTGTTGAGGGGGATGATGTTAAAATTGTCAGACATTTTTATGATGAACAAGGCAATAAAACCCGTATGGTTGCAACAAATAACGGGGAAATTATTAATGACGAAGTAACTAAATACTCCTATGATGAAAATGGAAATGTGACATTCAGGCAGCGAATTGAGAACGGAAAAGCCTTTAATCCTGAATACATTCAGTACGATGAAAATAATAATCCTATATTCAGGATGACTACTACACCGGACGGAAAAATACTCACACGTGAGGAATACGGATATAATAGCTTCCCGCAATATATTGTACTTGACGAAAACGGTAATGAAAAAGAAATACATGAGGGGCAAATTTTTGAATCTCAGGAAGAAATTGACAGGCTTGGGTACCGCCGCGGTGTAGATGCCTATTTAAGCTCTGATATTGTCAGAGAAGAAATACGTTCCAATAAGACATCATCAGTAATTTATGATGAAAACAATAATATCATAAGTGAGGAACGCGAACCCATTTACGATATTGAAACCGGAGAATTAATACAGGAAGGAGTTGAGGCGCATTCGCCGGTGGCAGATGATCTATATAAAGCAATCACCGCAAAAAACAGGTTGGGAATACCAACAACAGATTTGAAGCTTCTTAAAGAAAGTGTTGATAAACTTTCACCGTCTAATTTTGCTATAATTTCAGCCCGATATGAAAGTCAATACGGAAAAAAATTGATAGAGGATCTTGAAAATGAGTGGGGTGCTCGGATTACTAATAATAAGGAGATGAAGGAACTTCTTGATAAGGTTCGTACGCTTATGGTGAGCAGCGGCGGAAAATCGGATTATAACTACCTGCTGGAACAACAGCTGGAGGGAATTCCTTCGGAAGAACTTCTTGATAAATTAATTTATAATAGCGAGCGCTGGATTTATAAATTTCTGGAAGGGGACAAGTCAGGAAAAAGCCTGATGCAATCTATTATGGATAAAAATTTGACCCTGCCGCTTGAAAAGCGTAAAGAATATCTGACTTATATGATAGAATATCTTATCGGCTGGAAAGAAGGCGAACCTGATTATGCAGGGATGAAAGAGTATAAAGAAAAAGTTTATGATGAATTAAACAAACAGTTAAATAAGGTTGGTCCTATGGATTCAACAAAGCTGGAACAGCTGCTTGCAGCAAAACCACGAAATATAAAATACAAAGATCAAAATGTTCTGAACGGGAAAATTGATATGGATTATTCTCAGGGGTATCTTGGCACCTGCTGGCTTATTTCAGCAATTAACGCACTTAATTTATCAGAAGGCGGGCAGAAATATCTGGATTCCGTTTTGAAACCAAATTCAGACGGCAATGTTGAAATTAAATTTCCGGATGCTGAAAAATCTTATGTTATTACGAAACGTGACGTTGAATTAGGAGGTTTTTTAAACTCCGCAAACGGTGATGTTGATGTAAAAGCTCTGGAAAAAGCAGCCGGTAAATACCTTACGGATTTAGGGTTTAAAGGGGATCCGCTTCAAGATGGAAATCGGGTAAGTGCCGGTCTTGCTATACTCGTTGGAGGCGACAGAATAAAGGTTTATAATGCAGAAGAGATGACTCCGGACTGGATAAACCGTGAGTTTTCAAAATCAAATAATGCGATTGTGTTAGCCAGAAAAAACTTAGAACACAAAATTAACGAAGCATTTAACGCAGAAGGTGAAAAAGTTGAATTGCCATCAACGCATGGCTATACATTTTCCCGTATAGATGAAAACTTTGTATATTTTATAAACCCGCATAACCCGAAAGTTGAACTTCATCTGCCAAAAGAAGAGTTTGCTAAAGCATTTGACAACTGTGCAATCGCAACACTTTAAGCTTTATACAGGCAGCAAGTATAATATTAAAAATATTTATACTTAAGATTTTGCTCTTTCAGTTCAACAAATTTTTTATATTCATACGGTATGTTAACTGATATTTCCCCGTGTTTTGTTTGCATCCAGTTCGATTAGTGTCGGCATCACCTTGACTGGTGCAAAAGCAGGTATCGTCTGTGACAGAAAAATTATCAGAAATGCAATTTGATTTCTTATAACTCCCTGCCGGTTAAAAATATCCTCCTCGGATAACACAATTGTCGGGTCGCCGCTAAATGACGTTAATGAATACTTTTCCTCAATAACAAATGTGAACAGAAAATCACATTCATAACCAAAAATAAGCACGGTTTTGTTTAGGAATCTAAGCAGTATGGTGTAGGGGTTCCTGCCGGAAGTTCTCCTGTGTGTTCAAGTCTTAATGTAACGTTTTTTGCGCAGATCCGGTTATATCAAGAGAGTCGATATAAAACCTCTGCCAGCCGTTATTGCTTATCTGAAACTCCTGCCCGTCGCAAAGCAGATATAAATTCGTGACAGGAATTTTTATGTTCAAATCTTCATTATTAACAATAAACCCATCCGCCGCCATAACATAAAGCCCCGAAAATCCAAGCTGCATATACGTAAGATTAATGTTTGCGGAAACGCTGTTTTCTGTAATTACAGGAAAACCTGTCATCTCCGCTTTAATATACTGGTCTGCATGCACTTTCGGACAAACTATTACATAAAGAAATACAATTGCTATTATTATAATATTTTTCATTTCTCTGTAAATCCTCAAACTTTTATAAATTTTTACACAAGATTTTTAGTAATTTTTTTAATTAAGTAGCAAAATTTTACTAAATTTTGTTTTATTATAGATAAAAGACAATTTGTAGTAGGGAATTTTATGTCATCAAAGATTAACTTGCAAACGGCTATTGGTTCTAATCTAAATTGTAAAGTCAATGTTGATACTAACTATAAGAATAATAGCGATAATTTAAAAGATAATAATAAGTTGTCAAAGACTGCACAGTATATGATTGGCGCAACTATACTTGCCGGCACAATTGCAGTTGGAATTATCGGGCATAAAAATAACTGGTGGAGAAAAGTTGCGGGAAAAACGGAGAAATCTTTAGATGCTTCTGCTTCGACTCAAACAATAAGCCGCAATGATGGTACGTTACCCGAACCTAACAATTCAAATGTTGATGATTATACAACAAAGTTAATTAGTAAAATAAAACGAAGATTTTCTAAAGAAACTAAGTTAGCAAAAAGGAGTATTAAGCAATACAATGAGTTATACCAGAGATATTTAGATTTCCGAAAAGATTTTGACGGGAACTACAAAAAATATCTTGAAGCAATTAATGCAAAATTTGAAATAAGTGATAACGGCATTAAGGTATATGATAAAAATGGAAGGCTTGACTATATTATAAGAAACCAGAATGAAAGTTTTGATAAAGGTGATTATATTGAATACTTTGATAAAAACGGGAAAATTAAAAAAATAGTTTCGTTCCCTAAGTATGAGCCATTTATATTCTACTATGATAATAGTGGTAATCTTACAAAAAGAATTACTCCAATTAGTTATATCGGCTCGCTTCAAAGCAGAAATATTGCTGTTGCATATTTTAACAAAAATAAAATAACAAAAGAAACAATAACTTTGCAGCCCCAAATAGCCGGACATGATAATAACTATGATACTATCACTTTATATCGTATTTTTGACTATAAAAAAGGCAAAGCTATTGAATATGGCAGTATAAGCGAAAGTCCGGATGCTGATAAATATATTCGTATGAGTGGAGCACCGGGAATTTATACACTGTCTGACGGCGGGAAATCATTGATAAAAGAAACAGGTGAGACAATCCGTCAGCATAAAGATTGTTTAACTTACCGGTTTAATTCTAATAATGAAATTGTAAGGATATTAAAAGATTCTGAAATACATTTTTATAAAACAATATATCCGACTACAGGAAAATTATCTTCCAGTTTGAATGTTGATGAAAATGGATTATTAAGGGATTATGCAGAATATGATCAGAATGGTGAAATCATTAGAAGAATTATGGAAGATTTTGATGATCAAACTGGATTCATTGATGTGCTCTTTGAAAACGGCAAAGCGAATATGGCTAATGCTAAAAAGATCCCAAAAGAAAAATTGAACTTGCAAGAATTATTAAAAAGGTATAACCTGGAATAAGATTGTGTAACTATATTTGCCCGAAAGTCATAAATGGCTTTTTTACGGTAGTTCCAGTATATGATTTATCAGTCAAAAAATATTTCGTTAACTACAATAACAAAATCTCCGTTGCTTATCAAAGTTTTACATATTAATACCGTTAAAATTTTAGTTATGTTATAATCATATAGTATGAAAAAAATATTCTGGCTGATTTTATTAATACTAACATTTCAATACAGTGCATTTGCATCAGGTGAGGTGAAAAAAGTTTACCTTGACGAGGCAATTGATGCCGCATTAAAAAATAATATTGATCTTAAATCAGCACAGCTTGAGATTAATATTGCAAAGAATAATATCAAATCCGCAAACCGTCTGCAAAATCCTTCCTTAGACGCGTTTTATTTTATGGGCGGTGCAGGCAGAAGCGAACCTAAGCAGCTCGGCGTAACTCAGGAAATTGAGATTGCCAAAAGAGGCGCCAGAAAAAATCTTGCCAAATCTAACCTCCAGCTCGTTGAAAAAAATGTTGACTATACCAGATTTGATTTAAAAATGGATGTGAGAGAGGCTTACATAAACCTTGTTGCAGCGAAATCTATTCTTTACACAATGGAACAGCAAAAAGCCCTGCAGGATGAATTGCTTGGAATTGCACAGCACAGGGCTAAGGCAAAAGAAGTTCCGGAAAGTGATGTTTTGCAGGCAGAAATCGCACTTAACCAGATGATTACTCAGGTAAATACAGCAAGAGTCAATGTAAAAACTGCACTGAGTGCGTTTAATAAAATTATTAATGATCCGGATAACATTACTTATGACAGTAAAGACAGAATTTTTTCAGAAGAAAACAACTTTGAAGAAATGCTGACCCCTCCGCCGGATTTTGAATTCCCGCAGTTTTCTGACATTGTCCAGAAGGCTGTTTCAAAGAGGTTTGATATTCAGATAGCAAAACAGCAGATAGATGTTGCGGAAAAAAATCTGACAGTTGTTGCAAGGCAGCGTATTCCGGATATTGCACTTACCGGCGGTTACGCCTACCAGGTCGGATCGGAGATGGACAGCGGACACTTTAACAGCGGAGCTTTCGCCGGAGCAAGCCTTGTGAACATTCCGCTTTTTTATAACTATTCCCCCGAAATACAGAATGCTGCATTAAAGCTTCAGCAGGCCGAGTTGAATTATAATTCCGTAAGGAATAAAGCAATAAAAGATGTAAGTGCGGCTTACGAAAAATTTTTGACAGCTGTAGAGAACTTAAATTACTACGAACAGAAAATTGTAAAAGATTCGGAAGAACTAATCGAGATTTCAAAAAACAGTTACGAAGAAGGAAAATCAGACATCACTTCTCTAATTGTTATGAAACAGTCTTATCGTTCAATAATAGTCGGCTATACTTACGCACTTGCGGATTATTACAACAGTTGGACAAACTTTTTAAGAGAAGTTAACGATGAAGAGTTTGACCTTCCGGAAGATGACGGGGACGACGAAAAACTCTAGCGCCACTCAGGAAAATAATAAATTGTTATAATATCCCGCGTATGAAGTTTTACATGCCCGCCTTTAATAAAATTAGTTAACGAACCGGCAACAGGGATAAGGGTTAAAGCCCATTTAAGAGGATAAACCCAGAAACACCTGTTCTGACCTTTTTTTATATATCCTCCCATTAGCTGCGACTGTTTTATCCCCGGGATTTCAAACCCGTCAATCATAAGCTCGGCAGGGAAGCCGTTCATTCCGCTTGTGACAATTGTTTCAACTTTGCCCTGCACAATTGAGCCGCGGGCAAGAATAAGTTTTTCGTTATAATAAACGTCACTGATAGCTCTGAACTCCAGTTTCTGCCCTTCAAAAAGCCCTTTTTCGCTTGAAATTTCTTTTGTAACAGCCAGCCTTATCGGAACTGCCGTTGTGTCTGTATAGTCATAAGGCAGCCACGTTTTTTCAGGCTGAATCTCCGGCGCTGAAATTTCATTGTCCGCTGCAATAACATAATTGTTGAAACAAAAAAGGCTTAAAAACACAAACAGAATACTTAATTTATTCATACTTAAGTTCCTCTGTTGATTGATTTTTAATTTTTTCTTCAAGCTTTCTGCGGTTAAGAATAGAATTTAAAAGGAAATTCTGGTAATACTGATTGTTTACATAGTCGTTATTTTCGAGATACTGCGGGTATTTGTATGTAATATACTCATAAATTCTTGCTAACCTTTTTGATGTAAGATTATGCCGCGAAAATCTGTCAAAGCGTTTTTGCGGACAGGTTTTGTTTATAAAAACAATCAGTGCAAGCGGGTTATATCCTGCATTAACCATATAATCCACCGCCCTTTTATCTGCAACTGTTTCAAACTTTTTTGAGCCGAGTGCAACCTGAACAGAATCAAGAGTTCCGCCCCAGATACCGCTGTATGATTTTAAAACAACCGAAATTTCTCTTGCCAGCATTGCTGCAAGCTCGTCGTCTGTTTGTACAGACTGATACAAACCGTCATATACAACCACCTGACGGCGTGTTAAATCTTTATCCAGCGACAACAAAGCTTTCTTTTCTTTTTTAGTGTAAGCAAATACAATCCTCCTCGGGATTCTGTTCATATTCAAAAGCGTTGTGCCGACATTATCAATTCTTGACTGAATTGAATTTTCCACGGCTAATTCAGAAGTGTCTGCCAGCGCCGGTACGCATACAAGCATAATTGCCGCAAGTATTATAAATCTTTTCATATTCCAATCCTTTTCCTTAAACAATTATATCATAAATTTTGACATATCATTTATTTAGTTGTTTGAAATTCTTACTTATCCGGTGTAATATAACAATAAAACTACGAACCGTACAGGAATTAGCAGGAGAGATGGAAAATGACAATTCTTATTTTAGGCGGAGCAGGATATATAGGTTCACATACGGTTTACGAATTAATAGACAGAGGAGAGGATGTCATTGTTGCAGACAATCTTCAAACCGGACATATTGAAGCCGTTCACCCGAAAGCCGAATTTTATAAAGGTGATATCAGAGATAAAAGTTTTCTGGATGAAATTTTTAAGAAAGAAAAAATTGACGCGGTAATACATTTTGCGGCAAACTCTCTTGTCGGCGAAAGTATGACAGACCCTCTGAAATACTACGATAACAACCTTTATGGCACAATGGTTCTGCTAAAATCAATGGTTGAAAACGGGATAGATAAAATAGTATTCTCCTCAACAGCAGCTGTTTACGGCGAGCCTGAAAATATTCCGATACTTGAAGCTGACAGAACCGAGCCTACAAACACTTACGGAGAAACAAAACTGTCTATGGAAAAAATGTTTAAGTGGGTGAGCGGAGCACACAATCTCAGGTATGTTTCTCTGAGATATTTTAACGCTTGCGGGGCGCATGTTTCTGGAAAAATAGGAGAAGCACACAATCCGGAATCTCATCTTATACCGATTATTCTACAGGTTCCAAACGGGAAAAGAAAAGAGGTTTGCATTTTCGGGGATGACTATCCTACAAAAGACGGCACCTGCGTCAGAGATTATATTCACGTAACCGATTTAGCGCAGGCGCATATTCTTGCGGTTGATTATCTCATGAAAGGAAATTCCAGCGATATATTTAACCTCGGAAACGGTGTTGGGTTTACTGTAAAAGAAGTCATAGAAACAGCACGGAAAGTTACAGGACATCCTGTTCCGGCTGTAATTTCTCCTAGAAGAGCAGGAGATCCCGCACAGCTTATCGCATCAAGCGAAAAGTCAAAATCTGTCCTCGGCTGGAAACCGCAGTACGCTGATATTGAAGAAATTATCGCAACAGCCTGGAAATGGCATAAACACCATCCGGATGGCTTTTCTAAATAGAATTGGCAGCCTCTGCCTCCTGCAGTATCCCTGACGTCCGTCCTGCAAATGACTTTGTGAGATGTGAGCGAAATCTCTAATTTATAGGAGGGCAAAGAAAAAGACTCCCTCCTACGGTAAGCAGGAGCTTTTCTAATGAATAAATGCCCCTCCAAAATGATAAACCGAATAATAGATTACAGCTGATAAAATCATACAGGCAGGAATTGTCAGAACCCATGCAGTTACAATATTTCCGACAATGCGCCATTTTACCGCGTGCGCGTGGAGTGTTGAGCCGACGCCCATAATCGCTGTTGAAATAACATGAGTTGTGCTGAGCGGAATACCGAAATGCGATGCTGTTAAAATTAAACCCGCAGCAGAAGTTTCCGCGGCAAACCCGTGTACAGGCTTTAGTTTAATAATCTTATGCCCCATAGTTTTTATAATCTTCCACCCGCCGTTCATTGTGCCTGCCGCCATAGTCAGCGCGCAAACAATGATTACGTAAACAGGAATCTCAAAATCTCCGGAAGGTGATTTGTGCAAAACCCCGCCGGCCAGAAGCGCAAGCGTAATAATTCCCATAGTTTTCTGGGCATCATTTGAGCCGTGGCTCAGCGCCATAAGACCCGAGGACACAAGCTGAAGTTTGCGGAATTTTTTATTCACTGACTGCGGATTTGCCCTGAATAAAATTCTTATAAGAAAAAGCATTAACATAAACCCTGCACAAAATCCGAGAACAGGAGAGGTAAACATAGGAATGATAACTTTATCCATTAATGTTGTAACGTGAACGGCATCCACACCGGCTTTTACTATTGTGGCGCCGAGAAGCCCTCCTATAAGTGCATGGGAAGAACTTGACGGAAGCCCGAGATACCACGTTAATAAGTTCCACAAAACCGCAGCAAGCAGCGCACAGAAAATTACCGTCAGCGTAATCATTTCGGCATTAACAATACCCGAGCCGATAGTTTTTGCAACGTGTGTTCCTGTGAGCGCGCCGACAAATTCAAGGCTTGCCCCGAACAGAACTGCCTGCTTGGGCGAAAGAACTTTAGTTGAAACAACCGTTGCAATAGCGTTCGCACAGTCATGAAATCCGTTTATAAATTCAAAAGCCAGTGCCACCGCAACAACAGCTATCAACAATAATATCGTAATCGTCATATATCTTAATTCCTATTACTAACTCTGTTTTAACACGACATTCAAAATTGTGTCGGAAACATAGAAACAAGCATCAAGCGCATTTTCTATTTCTTTGTAAATATCCCTCAGTTTGATAACCTCCAGCGCTTCATATTTGCCGGAGAAAAGTTCTTTTATAGCGCGCCTGTGAATCTCATCCCCCTTTGTTTCAAGTTCTTTCATCGCAATATTTTCTTTTGTAATTTCTTCAACATCGCTCACTTTTTTGAACTTTTTCAATATCCGGCTCAACTCGGAGGTTGCCTGAACAAGAATTAAAGCCTGTTCTTTCATCTCTGCGGTATATTCGGTTAATCTGTATACCTCAAGATTTAAACAGGCTTTAATAATTTTTTTATTTATTTTATGAAGCTGAACCGAAATGTATTGTATATCCTCGCGTTCAATAGGCGTTATAAAACTTTTGTTCAGCTGCTTAAGTGTTAATTTAAAAGACCTTGAACCTTTCTTTTTGAATTTCAGGGCTGTTTCCTTTTTTTCGTCATTCAGATTGCTCTGCATAATTTCGTTGTATAAATTTGCAGACTCTCCGCAAATTTCAGCGCTCTCCTGAAAAAGCGTAAAAAACATCTTATCCTCAGGAGGCATAATATAAGACATCAAATTAAATTTTGGCATGATAACACTCCTTTTTCACACACACGCCAAGCATACTAGAAAAACAAATTTTGAGAAAGATATTTGTTACAAAACTTTTTATTTAAAGACTGCCCTGCAGGATAATAGACTGATTTTCTTTTTCAAAAGACAATTAAAAAACAGGTGCAGCAATTTCTATGCTGTAAAGCAAACTTTAAAAACAAGGAGGATTTATGTCTGAGGCATCATCAAAAGTCCCGCATCTCGACAGGGTTACTGAAAAATTCGTAAAAAATCTTGCAGCAAGGGATGCAAAACCGCTTTATGACCTTTCACCGCAGGAAGCAAGACAGTTTCTTGTTGACCTTCAAAGAGCAACAAGATGTGATATTAATGCGGAAATTTCAGACGTAAACATTTTTACGGAAACGGCCGGCAGCGTCGATGTCAGGCTTGTAAGACCTGAAAATTCTAATGAAATTCTTCCTGTAATCTTATATATACACGGCGGAGGCTGGATATTAGGGGATAAGGAAACACATGATATGCTAATCAGAAAACTCGCTAGCAATACCAATTCTGTAGTAGCCTTTGTAAATTATTCACGCTCACCGGAGGCGCAATACCCTGTTGCAATAAATCAGATTTACGGGGTTTTGAAATATTTATACAAAAATCCTCAGGATTTTAATATTGATCCAAACAGAATTGCGCTGGCAGGCGACAGTGCCGGAGGGAATATGGCAGCCGTGACAGCTATCCGAGCAAAAGCAGAGGGCGGGCCGAAAATTATATTTCAGGCGCTTTTGTATCCGGTAACGGATGCAGGAATGGACACGGAGTCTTATAAGAAATTCAAAGACGGCCCGTGGCTTTCAAAAAAAGCAATGGAATGGTTCTGGGATGCTTATATGCCGGATAAAAAGTCAAGAAAAAACAGTTATGTTTCACCACTGCAGGCAGAGCTGTCAGAACTTGAGGGATTACCGCCGGCACTTGTTATCACTGCGGAAAATGATGTTCTGCGTGATGAAGGTGAAGCTTACGCAAGAAAGCTTGATGCGGCAGGCGTAAATGTCTTGAGTATCCGAATAAATAATACCCACCATGACTTCCTGATGCTGAATGCTCTTGCCGGCAGTGAAGCTGTAAAAGGAGCCTATGAAATTCTTTGCCATACCTTAAGCAACCACCTGCATAAATAGGATACTTTTAACAATCTTCCTGTTTCAGTATTATTAATTAGTTTTGTGCAGCTCCATATATTGTGCAAAAATTTCGGCAGCATCACCTATTATTTTTTCACATGGGCGTGTAGCGTAATATTCTTCAGTTCTGTCAGCAGGAACATAGTTATCATCGGCAAGAGGCCCGAGAAGTTCGCGGCAGATAATAGTTCCGTGTTTATCCTTAAATGCCTGCGCAAGCTGCTGAATCCTTTCGTAATGCTCCGTTTTTATCTCTTTATCATCAGGAGAGGTATAACCGAACTTCATGCCTGCCGCCATAAACATTCCGCTCACAGCCCCGCAGACTTCCCTCAACCTGCCCATGCCGCCGCCGAAAGAGGATGAAAGCTTCAGTGCGGTTTCAAAGTCAAGCCCGAGTTCTTCCGCAAATGTACAAAACACAGACTGCGCACAGTTATACCCCTGTAGAAATAGTTGTCTTGCTCTTTTGGAATAGTCATTCATTTTATAATCTCCCCTATTAATTATATAACAGAAATTTACATCACCTCAATCAGTCTGTAGATAATTCTAAGCTGGGAGAGATTTAATTGCGGAAGTTTTGCATTTATTTCGTTTATTATAAATTTTTCGTCTCTGTCACAGCAGTTAAAATCAAAAAGATTTTTCAAATCAGTATGCAGGGCGGAAGCAATATTAACAAGAGAAGATGCAGGGAAGGTATTACCACACTCAATATTACTTATACTGCGCCGGTCAAGGTTTACGAGCTCGGCAAGCTGCTCCTGCGACATCTTCTGTTTTTTACGAAGTTCTCTTATCCTGCTTCCCAGTAATTTTTTTATATCTTCCATTTTGTAATTGTAAACCATTAATTTGATTTTTATAACGAAATAATCAGGGCATATTTTTACATATTGCTAAATGTTATTTCTCATAATAGAGTGATTTTGAGAAAGAAAGGTGGTATTTATGGAGAGAAAAAAACGCTTACTGCTGACAGGAAACATTTCAACATGCCATGCGAACGATTCCGGCGCAGCGTTTACTCTTGCGGAAGTTCTTATAACCCTCGGGATTATCGGGATAGTTGCCGCAATGACACTGCCGGCACTCGTCGGGAAATATCAAAAAGCACAGACCGTAAATCAGCTAAAAAAAATTTATTCCGAACTAAATCAGGCGCTGCTTATTGCTCAGAAAGATTACGGAACCATTGACAGCTGGGATTTACTGGATTTTGAAAACGCTAATGAAAGAAGCACTTTTTTCGGCGAAAAATATTTGTTTCCACATATAAAAACAATCAAAAAATGTTTTCCTGTATCTTTTGACTGCTGGGCAGAAAAAACGTACACTCTTGATAATAAGACATTTACATTGAACAACGACGGGCGCGGTGCTTTTATAAGCGCATCCGGCTACTCTGTTCTTTACTGGGTTCATGCAACGGGCAACGGCGGCTGGTTCTGGGTAGACACCAACGGCCCTCTCAAAAAACCGAATACTCTAGGGAAAGATATTTTCCCTTTTGTAATAGCATGGGGTAATGCTGACAGCGTGACACAAACAGATACAAAAAGCTGTTTTAAGCGTTTAGGTTTCTATCCGTTTGGACTTGACTGCAGCACCGATTCTCCGTCAAGAGATGACATTATAAATGGCACAATTTCGGGCCATCCAAGCCAACAGACTGATTACAACTGTAAAAAAGGCTCCGGTTCAAACCATGCGGGAGCTTACTGCGGGGCATTGCTTATGTATGACGGCTGGCAGATGAAAGAAGATTATCCCTGGTAAAAAAGACGTTAAAACGATAAGTGCAACAAAACGTGAGGAGTGAAGGGTGAGGGGTGAAGTTGAACGGGTGAACAGTTGAATGGTTGAAAGGTTCATCTTTTGATATGTCATTCTGAAACATTAATCGTTGAGGCTCACATGAGTTGCCACTGTTCAGAATCTCTTTGTTTTGCGAGTAGGGTTTGCTATTACCCTCTCCCTCTGGGAGAGGGATTAAGGGTGAGGGTTTTCCTGTGGCGTAGGTCGGATTTACTAATCCGACAGGAAAGCTAATGGTTTATTTTTTACCCCTCCTCGAAATCCAAGAGCCGTAACCTCTCGCAAAACGATACTCAATCGTTCCTGTTCCCGCCATTTGAGGGGCGGGCGGCAGGGTCTCAAGGGGAGTACAACAAAAACAGTAGGTAGGATTTACTAATCCGACACAACTTTATATCTAATCAGGAAAGGTTGTATTTGTTATTTCTTCCCTGCTCGTTTCTTTCATGATAAAATTCACGTATGTCAATATTAATTAATCCGGTAATAATTTCAGTAATCTTATTATGCCTGTTATGCTTATGCAGGATTAATGTTTTGCTTGCGATAATAATATCGGCAATCGCGGCAGGGCTTTCCGGCGGTCTTGGCATTGAAAAAGTTATGAGCACATTTATTGCGGGAATGGGCGGGAATTCCGAAACAGCATTGAGTTATATTCTTCTCGGAACTTTTGCCGCCGCAATGACACACACGGGGCTTGCTACAATTTTAGCCAGAAAGATTGCAAATATTATTGCCGGTAAAAAAATAATTCTGCTGTTTATTCTTGCCGGAATTGCCGTGCTGTCTCAGAACCTGATACCGGTACATATCGCGTTTATCCCTATATTAATTCCGCCTCTGCTGCATGTTATGAACAGGCTAAAATTAGACAGACGCGCTGCGGCCTGCGCGCTGGCGTTCGGGCTTAAGGCTCCGTATATTGCAATACCTGCAGGCTTCGGATTAATTTTTCAGGGGTTAATTGCTGATAACATGACATTGAACGGTATGCAGGTTTTGAAAAACGATGTATGGAAGTCAACATGGATATTAGGACTTGCCATGCTTGCCGGATTTTTGACTGCAATATTTATTTCATATAGAAAGCCGCGTGAATATAAAGACTGTGAAGTTCGTGAAAATGCACTTGAAAAAGAGGACGAAGAAGCTTTAAAATTAAACAAAAATCATTATATAACCCTAATCGGTGCATTTGCAACCCTAGCCGTACAGTTGTGGACAAAATCATTACCGCTCGGTGCGCTTGTCGGACTTGGAATAGTGTTTGGCGGCGGCGCTGTAAGCCACAAAAAAATGGACAAGCTTATAAATGAAGGCATAGGACTTATGGGGTATGTTGCGTTTGTCATGCTTGTCGCGGCAGGTTTTGCGCTTGTACTGAAAGAAACCGGAGGGATTGATGAACTTGTAAATGCTATTATACCTTTTATGCAGAACAGCAAAATTCTTGCCTCATGCCTGATGCTGTTTCTCGGACTGTTTATAACAATGGGTATCGGAACATCTTTTGGAACAATTCCGATATTAGCGGTACTTTTTGTACCGGTTTGCCAGCATCTGGGGATGAGCGTTCCTGCTAGTATAGTTGTAATGGCTGCCGCTGCCGCATTAGGGGATGCGGGCTCTCCTGCTTCTGATACAACACTCGGCCCGACAGCCGGCCTGGATGCTGACGGGCAGCATAATCACATCTGGGATACCTGCATACCTACATTTTTACATTATAATATTCCGCTCATAATCTTTGCACTTCTGGCGGTTGTACTATTTTAACAAAAGGCGTCTGTAGGCCTCACCCCATTCTGCCATTGAATTAAGAACCGGCTCAAGCGTAAGGCCTGTTTTAGAAAGCGAGTATTCAACTTTTGGCGGAACTTCTGCATAAACCTTTCTTCTAACCAGAGAATTTTCTTCAAGTTCGCGCAGGTTATCTGTCAAAACTTTCTGGGAGCATCCGACACTTCTCTGAAGTTCGCCAAATCTTTTAGTGCCTGTCAGTAAATCCCGTATAATCAAAATTTTCCATTTATTCCCTATGAGTTTTAACATCAATGCTACAGGACATGGCGGAAGATTATTTTTATCCAGCATTTAAAACCTCTTTCTGTTCCAATAGTTACTTTTTTAATACTACATTACAAAATTGTGCCTACTTTACAAAATATATGTACATACTTTAACATGATAAATGTAAAAAATAAAGGAGGTATTTATGAATGAAATTATTATCAAAAATTACAAAGAGATCACAGCAGATGTAAATTCTAACAACGGTAACAGCTTCGGCGTAAAAACAGTTATTCCGAATGAATGTACTGACAAATGCTACGTAAACTTTGTAGAAGTGGAACCAGGAAATTTTGCATACGGCTATCATTACCACGAAGAAAATGAGGAAGTTTTCTATGTAATAAGCGGTGAAGCGTCCGTAAAAACAGAAGCCGGCGAAAAACTTCTTAAAGCAGGAGATATAATATGTTTTCCTGCAAATGAAAAAGGCTCTCACGTCATTGCCAACGCCTCAAAAACAGAAAAACTTGTTTATATAGATTTTGGTACAGCAAACCGGCCGGATATAGTTCACTTCACAGGAACAAATGCAGGAATGGCTGTTTCAAAATCAGGAATTTATAATTTTACTAAATAAATATCCACAAAGGGCTGCGAATTTTTCTCAGCCCTTTTTAAACAATCTCAAGATTTTTTGCAGGTAGACCGGCAATTAAATTCATAATACTATCAGATGCAACATGGCATCTAAGTTTCCCTTTAGGATATTTGCTGTAGTGGTATGCGGAAGATAAAAGCATTATCTTTGACGCTTCAAAAACATTAAGCGCTGACAAATCAAGCGTAATTACCGGACAGTCGTATTTTTTAATATAATTCTTTACCTTTGCTGCAAGACTGCCCGAGCCTGTAAGTTTTAAATATTTTTCTGACTTTTTCTCTCTCATACAGGTTCACTCGTATAAAAAATAATAAAATTTAACTTTTGTCAACAAATTCGTACATTTAAACGATTTTATTATATAATAATCTTGAGACAGTGCCGGCAACAGTGTCACTGCATAAGCCGCGGCACCGCAATAAAACACAAAGCGAGGTAAAGTATGATGACAGCAACAAGCATAAATGAACTGGCAAAAGAAGTTTTTGACATTGAAGCAAATTCAATTCTCAGACTGAAAAATAGCATAGGCGACAATTTTGATAAAGCTATAGAACTTCTTTACTCCTGCAAAGGGAGAGTAATTATTACCGGAATGGGAAAATCAGGACTTATCGGTAAAAAAATTGCCGCAACCCTTTCCTCAACAGGAACCCCGTCATACTTCCTGCACCCTGCGGAAAGCACCCACGGCGACAGCGGCATAATTACAAGGGATGACGTAATCATTGCAATTTCAAACAGCGGTGAAACACAGGAACTTTTGAACCTTCTTCCGCTTATCAAAAGATTCGGCGTTCCAATGATTGGAATGACAGGCAAGCTTAATTCAACACTGGCACAGGCATCAGATGTTGTTCTGGATATTTCTGTTGAACGCGAAGCCTGCCCGCTTAATAAAGCACCTACAGCCTCAACTACCGCAACACTTGCAATGGGAGATGCTCTTGCTGTATGTCTGCTCGAAAAACGCGGATTTACCGAAGAAGATTTCCTTGTATTCCATCCGTCAGGCGCTTTAGGAAAAGGTTTCCTATACAGGGTTTCCGATTTAATGAAAACAGAGGATCTTCCTGTTGCTCACGAAAACGACAGCTTCACCAAAGTCATTGAAATAATTACAAACCATAAACTCGGTATGGCAATGATTTTAAACACAAAGGGCGAATTATCCGGAGTGTTTACAGACGGCGACATCAGAAGAACATTACTTAAATACGGGAACACCTCAAACCTTCTTATAAAAGATGTTATGACCACAAACCCTAAACGCATAACGGCAAACTCATACGGTGCTAGCGCGCTGAATTTAATGGAAAAATATTCCATCACGGCACTTGCGGTTGTTGATGAAAACAATATTCCAATCGGCGTAATCCATGTCCATGACCTTTTGAAAGCCGGAGTAGCTTAGGATGGGGAAGATTAAACTTGCAGCCTTTGACGTTGACGGAGTTATGACAGACGGAAGCATAACTTATGATGAAAACGGCGTTGAGTATAAAACCTTCAACGCAAAAGACGGACACGGACTTGCCGAACTTAATAAGGCCGGAATTATTACCGCAATTATTACCGGCAGAAATAACGGTACCGTTGCAAGACGGGCTAAAGATGTAAGAATTACCGAAGTTCATCAGGGTGTGAAAAATAAAATCGAAATTCTTCAAGATATACTAAAACGTAATAATATTACACTTGAAGAAACCGCCTATATGGGAGATGATATTCCTGATATTTGTGTACTTGAAAAAGTTAAACTTGCAGGCTGCCCTGCTGATGCTGTTGATGAAGTAAAGAATATTGCAGGCTTTATTTCAGGCAAAGAAGGCGGACGCGGCGCGGTCAGAGAATTTTGCGATTATATTCTAAAAAACAATAAACAAGGAGAATAATTTATGTACGAGATAAAAACACAGGCATTTTTTTCAGCCGCCCACCACTTGCTGAACTATGACGGAGAATGCGAAAACCAGCACGGACACAACTGGATGGTCGAAGCTTACGTTAAAGGCGAAACACTTGACAAAAGTAACATTTTAATTGATTACAAAGTTTTGAAACGCGAACTTAATGCTGTTCTGGATTTGTTAGACCACAAAGACATCAATGAACTTCCTGAATTCCACGGCGAAAGCCCGTCAAGCGAAATGATTGCTTCTTTCATTTATAACAAACTAAAGGAAAAGGTTGTTCAACTGAGCAAAATTTCGGTTTGGGAAACCCAGACTTCCTGCGCAAGTTATTATGAAGAAGATGAGTAAATCCTGATGCGCGCAGGTTTAGAGAATAGTTAGAGAAATTGAGGAGACAAAATGAATTTTATACAGGCGGTATTAATGGGGATAGTGCAGGGGTTGAGCGAATTTTTGCCAATATCAAGCTCTGCACATCTTGTGTTTACATCAAATTTTTACAAGGTTTTCAAAGGAATTGAAATCGTTCAGCAGTCAAATGAAGAAGTATTTTTCGATATTATGGTTCATCTCGGAACCCTTGTTGCAGTATTGATTTTCTTTAGAAAAGATGTAATGCAGATACTAAAAGCTATGTGGACAGCCTTGAGATCTAAAAACTGGTCAAACACAGAAGCTAAACTCGGACTTTATATCATAGCGGGCACAATTGTAACAATAATACTTGCACTCCCGATACACGAAATTGCGGAGAAATTAGTTTACACCCCGAATATTGTCGGAATACTGCTATTTATTACCGGATTTGTTCTCCTGTACAGCGAACATCTGTCAAAAAATATTCCTGCAAAAAAAGAGGATGTTGATTTAAAAACAGCTATTTTAATTGGTTTAGCCCAGGGGCTTGCGGCGCTTCCGGGATTTTCACGCTCCGGATGGACGATTGCAACCGGACTTTTCAACGGGCTGGATAGAACGACTGCGGCAAGATATTCTTTTCTTTTAAGTATTCCAATAATTCTCGGAGCATCAATGGCTTATCCGCTTGTAAAAATAGATATTCATGAGGCGGCAGGCTATAACTGGAGCGCAATTACTGCAGGAACTATTGTTTCGGCAGTTGTAGGGTATCTTTGCATTAAATACTTTATGAAATTTATATCAAAGTTTTCACTTGCAATATTCGGGTACTACTGTATTATAGCGGGGCTTGGAACTGCTGTGTTCTTTACAATTTTTTAAAAGACACAGGACGCTAAGTGTGACAAAAAGAAACGTAGGTCGGATTTACCAATCCGACAGAACTTTGTATCTAGAGGAACAGTAGTATTAGTTTTCGAAACGATAGCGGGAGCAGGGCGGGAGCGTGTTGAGAAAATTAATACTACTGTTCCTCTATAAGCTCCTGAAACACCAGGTAGGGGCATAAAATCACGTTTCGCCTCTAGCTCAACGGATTTTGCAGCCAGTTCAGGATGACAAATTTTTTGATACACTTAACGTCCTAACGTCTTTTTCCCTCCCCCTTGACTTTTCAAAAAAAATCATTAAATCACTGACAAAGTCATACGTATAGATGATTTTTCTTTTCTGAATTAATCCATCATGAAAATTAACCCGTCTATATATGTGATTAAGTTAGAGGTAGTTTAAATGATAATCAACGGCAGAGTTACATTTCTTGAAAACGGAATTAATACATCAATCCGAGCAATGCAGGTTCAAAGCCAGCTAATGGCTATGACTAATGAAAATATTAACGGATTTGACAAAGTCGGCTATCAAAGACAGGAACCCGTTGTATCGTCATTTACTGAATTCCTCGGGATACACGGGCTTTCGCAAACCTCTGACGATAAAGTCGGACGTATTATGATGACAGGAAACCCGTTGGATCTGGCTATTGCAACAAAAGGTTATTTCCAGACTCAGAGCGATGAAGGAGTTAAACTCACCCGCGACGGCAGATTTAAAATTGATAAGGAAGGTAATCTTCTGACACTGGAAGATCACCTTGTGCTTTCAAACGCAGGTGTTCCGATAAAACTTCATGTTGTACCCGATGATTTGAAAAAGATTACAGTAGACGATTCCGGACTGCTCAGTGTGTACAATGTCAAAACCAACAAGCTTGAGCCGGTAGCTACAATCGGCGTTGTTGATAATAACGGAGCACTCGTTATGACGCCGAAAGTCAAACAGGGTTACAACGAATACTCAAACGTTTCGCTGCAGAATGAATTTATTTCGCTAATGCCTGTAATCAGAAACTTTGAAGCAAACAGGCAGCTTTTTATGATTCAAAATCAGAACCTTCAAAAAGCAATATCACAGCTGAGTTCAACCTCATAAGTAAAGGATTAAATATATGGAAAATCTTCAGGGAATAATCAGAAAAAGTGTTAACAACGTAACCAACCAGTGGGACAAACTGGGTTATGTTGCCAATAACCTTGCAAACTTTAATACCCGTGGCTATAAAGCCGTAAGATTTGAACAGATGCTGAAAGAGGACGGCTACCTCACAGGCGCCCTCAGAACTGACTACAAGCAGGGCTCAGTCCAGATTACAAGCAACCCTTATGATGTTGCAATTACAGGGCCGGGTTTTATTCCGGTATTTTCTCCGGCAGGAGAAGTTGCCTACACCCGTGACGGGGCTTTTAAGCAGGGAAAAGATGGCTATCTGGTTACAAATGACGACTGGATTGTCGGAGAAGGAATAAAAATTCCTACAAATTGCTACAAGTTTCAGATAAAACCGAACGGCGAAGTTATAGCTTATGATGCCGTAGATGCAGCCCCGCGTAAACTCGGAACAATTCCGCTTGTAAGGTTTGCAAATCCGGAAGGGCTAGAACAGGGCGACATGAACAAAATGGTTCCGACCGAAGAATCAGGTGATGCAATTCTTGTCAAAGAACATCAGTGCTTTGCACAGAATAATCTGGAAAATTCCAACACAAATATTTATGACTCGGTAAGCGATATGCTGAGGCTGAATGCTTCTATGCTTGCCAGCACAAGAATGATGAAAGTTATTGACGATATGTACAACAAATCGATTAATATCAGAGAATAACAACCGGTAGCAGTCTAAAAAGCCTTATCGGCTGATTAAATAAGAAAGGAAAATTATGTTTACACCGCTGGACAGCATGGGAAAAGTTTCATTAATGATGGATCTTGTATCGCAAAGGCAGGTAGCTTTGGGTTCAAACCTTGCTAATATGAACACTCCAGGCTATGTCAGACGCGATATTGATTTTTCAGAATATTTAGGCACAATGAACAGCCCTCTCGAAACAAAACTTTCCGAAAGGCTTGGTCCTTCTGCTGTTATTGAACAGAGGTTTAATGAAGAAATAAGGGCGGATAAAGAACTTATGGAACTTCAAAATAACGCAATCCTATACACAATGGCAACAAGAAGGATGTCAAACATAATTACCGAAATGAAAACAGTTATAAACGTTGGTAAGTAATTTTTTATAAAACAGGAGCGAAAATATGAGTATACTGGAATCAATGAATATAGGCGAACGCGCACTTCGAACACACAGCCTGCGGCTTGACGTTCATTCAAAAAACATGGCGAACGTAGATACGCCTAATTATGTAAGACGCATTCCTGTTTTAAATGCCACAGAGGACATATCGTTTCACGGGTTAATGAATGCAATGAAAGAAGATGTATTCGGAGTTGGTACGCTTCCGTATCTTCAGGGCGGTGTAGTATTTAATGGCTGTGTAGAAGACCCGACACTCGGCGAAAAAATCTACAAACCCGGGCATCCGGACGCAGATGAAAACGGTTACATACGGGCATCAAACGTAAACCCGATGGTTGAAATGGCAGATGCAATTCTTGCTCAGCGCGCTTATGAAGCGAACCTTGCACTCGTAAACATCTCTAAATCAATGGCTTTAAAAGCTGTAGAAATCGGCAGATAATCAAACCGTCACAAAAAGTTACGGTGACTTATATATAAGTTCCAAGTTATGGTGAGTTGTGAGCAGCCAATTTTATGCTATTATAAAGTTATGGCGGAAGAAATTATTATAAAAGAGCAATTCAGCAGCTGTTTTCAAAGTTTTATAAAAACTTTGAACTCTCATGTCTGTGATGAATTAAATAATTGGAATATAAAGGGATTTATCGATAAGGATAAAAATATTTACACAATCTCTGATGATACAAAAATTATCTCTAAAATATTAGAAATACATATTTTCCCTCTAATCTATCAATTTGCACAGGAAATAGGATATAATATAATACTTCCGTCGTGTCAGAACTATTATCCGGATATTTCGTTTGTAAATAAACAGAATGCTGCAATAAAGTTTGCCGTAGATTTTAAATCAACTTACAGAAAATCAAAAAATAACTGCAACGGTTTCACGTTAGGCTCGCACGGTGAATATTTTTGTGAGCGGACTTCAACTAAAAATATACAATTCCCATACAAAGACTACAAAGCGCATTATTGTCTGGGTATAATATACACAAGAATAAAAACAGGTGATGAGTTCAAAAGGTATTCTTTAGATAATATATTGACAATTCCTTCTGTAATTAAAGATATTGAATTTTTCTTTACTGAAAAATGGCAGATTGCAAGCGATAGAAGCGGCAGCGGGAATACTGCAAATATCGGGAGTATCAATAAAATTTCCGATATAATCAAAGGAAACGGAACTTTTGCTAAATACGGAGAAGATATATTTGATGATTACTGGATGAATTACGGCAAAATCCATGTTCCTTGTAAAGACGGCAAAACTAAAAAGATTACAAAATTAAAAGATTTTCTAAAGTATAAAGGGCTCGAGTAGATAATGGTAAAATATATTCCGCCGATAAAATGTCAGGGAATTAAAACTAAATTAATTGAATACATTAAAAATCTGCTGCCGGACTTTAACGGTATCTGGTATGAACCCTTTATGGGCTCAGGAGTTGTCGGATTCAATATTCTGCCCGAAAAAGCTATCTTTGGAGATACAAATCCTCATCTAATCAACTTTTACAATGATTTAAAAAATAATATAATTACTCCGGAAAAACTGAATAAATTTCTGCAATCTGAGGCCGTGAAACTTCTTGAAGGTGCAGATGATTACTATAAAGAAGTTAGAACCAGATTTAATAAGAAACCTGATTCCTACGATTTTATATTCTTGAACAGAGCCTGCTTTAACGGAATGATGAGGTTTAACAGCAAGGGAGAATTTAATGTTCCATTTTGTAAAAAACCAAACCGTTTTGCTCAAGCTTACATAACAAAAATTATTAATCAGGTTAAAAATGTACAGCAAATAATTCAGACAAAACAGTATAGTTTTATAAATACATCTTATGAAAATTTAATTGAAGCCGCCGGAAAAAACGACTTTATTTATTGTGACCCTCCGTATATAGACAGACATTCAAGTTATTATAACGACTGGAACGCTGAAAACGAAAACTGTCTTTATCAATTGTTAAAAACTACACAGGCACAATTTATTTTGTCAACATGGGTTAGAAACAGCTTCAGAGAAAATACATACATTGAAAAAATCTGGAAAGAGTTTAATATTGAAGAAATAGAACATTTTTATTTTGTCGGAGCACAGGAGAAAAACCGCAACGCAATAACCGAAGCACTGATTTACAATTTCAGAAAAACTGTAAAAAACTATAATAAGACTACCTGCGATAAAGATAAACAGCTGGTTTTATTCTAAATTAAATTTTTATGTTATAATTTTTCCGGAGAGTGATGATGCCTAAAATATCCATTATTATACCTTGTTATAATGTTGAAAAATATCTGGACAGATGTATGGAAAGCATTTTATCGCAGACGCTGTCCGATATAGAAGTTATCTGCATTAATGACGGTTCCACAGACAACTCTCTTGATTTATTAAACAAATACGCTTCATCTGACAACAGATTCACTATTATAAACAAAAAAAATGAAGGGGTCGGAATTGCCCGTAACGCCGGGCTTAAACTTGCACAGGGCGAATACATTTACTTTGTAGATCCTGATGACTGGCTTCAAAATTCCGGAGTGCTTTTAAAAATATTTGAAAAAGCAAAAAGTGAAAATCTTGATATGCTGATTTTCGGCGGTTATTCCTGCAGGGTATCTAACGGGAAAGAACACATTACAAAAGGCGGCTACAGTTTAAAATACCTTCCAAAAAAATATTTAAATAAGGTTTTTTCATGCAAAGATGTAAAAGAGGACATTTTTAAATTTCCGTCCACAACCTGGACAAAATTATACAAACATGAATTCTTGACAAAAAATAATATACAATTCCAGACAATTCCTGTCGGTCAGGATCAGCTTCCTTTTTTTCATGCAATGATTACGGCAGAAAGAATATCGGTGCTTGATGAATGTTTGTACTGTTACAGAAAAAATCGTCCGAATTCAGCAATGACAGAAAAGAAACGAAAAAGTTTTTCGCCGCTTTTTGTAATTGAAGGAATAGAAGAACTTCTGGTTAACCTCGGCAAAATAGACGAATACAAAACAATTTTTATAGATAAATATTTTGCCAAAGCGACCTCCTGGCTCGGCAGATTTGATAAAGTTATTAAACCAGATTATTATAACGCATACATAAAAACGCTTGAGCATTTAAAGAAAAATTATCCTGACGGCTGGTGGAAATATTTCAAGCCTTTACTCAAGGATAATTACTACACATTAAAGACAAAAATGCTGTGTGCAAAATTAAAATATAAAATTATGAAATAAAACTTTGAAAATAATTATTTTTGTGATAAGGTATAGTAGTCAGCCATGACAAACCATTTGAAAACTGAATATTATTTTATAAACCAAGTCGTAGTGGCACTGTGCCGCAGGAAAACAATTTATTATTGTTTTCCGAGAGGGTTCACCTTGAGTGAACATCCGCCACGTAGACAAGCATAACCATTTGAAAACTGAATATTATTTTTAAACCATGTCGTAGTGGCGGAATGGTATACGCGCACGTTTGAGGGGCGTGTGGAGAGATCCGTGCGGGTTCAAGTCCCGCCTACGACACCATAAAAAAGACGAAGACTTTTGTCGTCGTCTTTTTTATTTGTGAAATTGTGAGGGCTTTAATCCGTCTGCGGGTTCAGCGGATTTGCGGACGAACGGAGTGAAACGAGGCCGGATAACGAGGAAATTGAGCGGAATTGAATCGTAAGTTCAAAAGCGAAACTTCCTGAGCGTGGAGCAAATCTAAGATACCTGCCCAATGATTAATCGGACTCTAAAATTTTTTGATATTAGTAAGTTTCAAGCAAATTTTATTATAATTTTTCTATTTAATGTCCTGATAAAGTCCGATTCCGATCAGTTTGATTTTGTATTATAAAGCAGCTTCCGACCAGTATAAATTGGCTCAATGCCGTACTATTATAAGATCCTGAAACAAGTTCAGGATGATATTTTAAGATTTGACTTCCAAGTAAACTGGACATTAAAATAATAATATTGTAAAAGAACACATGGTTTGATTTCTTGTTACAGATGGTTTGATTATTTTGGGCAACTTAATTTTGAATAGTCTATTTTAATTTAACATTTATATTAAAAAAATAAAAAATAAACATCAGAATATTTTTTGTAAACAAATGTAAATGTAAATTCTGTACACCTCAAATTGAATAGGCATGCACGTAGTAGTAGTAGCCTGTAGGTTGGGCTTTCAGCCCAACAAAATATATGGACATTATTTAAACTTTTATGTTTATTTTGTTCTCAGTACATTTTAGTTGGGGTAAAAACCCCAACCTACATGTCTGATATTAGGATATGCAAAAGGTAATACCAGTGAGTTAGTATTTTTTAATTGGTATTTATTATTTGAATATTCAGGGGTATGAATTCTTTTACTGGAATTTGTATATCCAAAAGATATTGGTTGTATAAACATAACAATATTTAATCACATAAAAATTTTTCTGCAAATTCTATTGTATTATAAGTTTTTATAGTGTAAAACAAGACATAATAACGCTTGTTGCTATTATTATTTTTACAATGAAAACTATTTCATAGTTTTTGAGAAAACTATTATTTTCTGGATTTGGAAAATTTATTTTATCTATTAAAAAAGCAGCGTCCATAACTAATGAAAATATTAGTGGCATTAAAAATATGACTAATCCAAAATCCTCAGGAAAATTTGCCACATTGTCTTTAAAATAAATAGTTAAACCAATACTTAATAGATATGCAAGCATAGAGAATATTGTGATAGATGCTTTTTCATTTTCTGTTAATTTATTTTTTTTATAAATTTTGTAATTTTCAATCTGTTTTTCAAAGTCTTCAGTGCTAGAATTTGTAGTATTGTTTGTTGTGATAAATTTATGTGACAAATTAATGTTATTACATTTGCAATAATCTACTATTTTGAATATATATGAGATTGAATAGAAAGGACAAGGGGTTGCTTTTATTGAAAATTCGGAATTGTCATTTTTGATAATAGTTATAATTAGAGCATCAATTATATATCCGTTACCATAAAAAGTACTGTTTGAGGAAATACTTATTTTATTAATAGTTCCTAGTAAATTTATTTTTTTTATCTCATTGAATTTGCAAGTAGTGTTATATTTTCTATTGTTATATTCGATATAAATTTTATCAGCAAGTAAATTGAATGATTTTATATGTAAACTTGAAAGTATTTGTTTTATTGTAAAAAAATATTTAAAGATATATGCAATGCCGGACAAATAAACACCTAGAGGCAGAAAAATGCAAAATAACCATATTAAAAATTTACTTTTTATATCATCGCAATAACTTAATAAATTTTGAATAGCTGATATTATCCAAAGGAAAAAGTTAGAAAATGAATAGGTTTGTTCAAGACGGTTGGAGTCATAATAAATTGCATAAAGTATGGTTGTTATAATAGCAATAATTATAAGTGCAACGATTAGTTCTCCATTAGCATCTTTTAGTAAATTATTTTTTATTTTCATATAAACCTTTTCATTTAATAAATAAATTACATATAAAAGATAACATATAAATTATTTATGGTTATTGGTTTTTATAATTCTTTACAGTAGAATTTTCTAATGGTTATTTGCTATATTTTTTCTTTTTGAAGTTATGTTTTAAATATTTTCTGTGTTTTTGGGATTGGATTTAAATTTAAAAATATTTTTTAAACGTTGAATTCTTTGTTTTTTCAATTCTTTTTTAATACTTGGAAGCGTTTCATCATATAGATTAGTAGGTTTTGGTAATCTTTGATTACCGAAACATTATTCAAGATGCGGTAAATCTACTATTTACCGCATCCTACGGGCTGTAATTGCAAGCCACATGGATACAGTCAGCCATCTTTCGATTACAAGAAATGATTTAAAAGAATTTAAAAATAAAAACAATATTGATAATTTATTAATTCCTGAGGATGGAGAGGTGATTGATTTTACAAGAAATAATTAAATTTTTATATTGAGTATTATTTAAAAATCCGATTTATGAGTTCAATGCTTGCGAATAATGGATATTGCTAATGTTCCACTCATTGTTGCGCAAAACAAGAAGCTGTGTTTCACGCCCCTGAGTATGGATTTGCTCCACGTTTTCTTTTTGTACGGCATAAAAATCCCAGCTAAATTCTAAAAAAGCTGCTCTGTCATAAAATTTTGCCGAAACATTTTTTATCTTTAAATCTCTCTTTGAAAACAAATT
>CASFGU010000052.1 GCA_949294395.1 uncultured bacterium | reverse complement strand
TAAAATTTTATTATTTATATTATAACATATATATTATAATTGTCAAGTAAAATTATAATACATAAGTTATAAAAAATAGAAAGCTTATAGAATTCCCTTTTTGAATACTCTTGCAAAGCATGCAAAAAAACGCTATAATACCCATGTTCCGTAACGGTTCCGGCCGGATACGGGTATTTTAGAGTAACTGCAGAGCCGCACTATGCCTGAAAGCAATTTATATCTGATGGTTGTCGTTGTGAATGGTAAGATGCGAATGCAGCCATACTGAATTAGAAAGGAGAGTTTTCTATGTGGGAAAAGGATGTTAACATTAACGAGATTAAAGAAATCCGCACAAGAACCACAGTTTACTTTGGTGTTGGTGCAATCAAAAAGATTGACGATATTGCGAAAGTTTTGAAAGACAAAGGCATTGATAAAGTTATTGTAATGTCGGGCCGCAATGCTTACAAAGCAACCGGCGCATGGGATTACGTGGAAAAAGCTTTAAAAGACCACGGCATAGAATATATTAACTATGCACAGGTTACACCGAACCCTACAACAGATCACGTTAACGAAGCCGCTAAAATGGCAAAAGATTTCGGAGCAAAAGGCGTTATCGCAATCGGCGGCGGCTCTCCTACCGATGCCGGCAAATCTGTTGCAATTCTTCTGGAATATCCGGATAAAACCGCTGAAAATATTTACGATTTTGAGTTCGCTCCGGAAAAGGCCGCTCCGATTGTATCTATTAACTTAACTCACGGTACAGGCACAGAAACTAACAGATTCGCTGTTGTTACTAATCTGAAAAAGAACTTTAAACCTGCTATCGCTTATGATTGTATTTATCCAATGTTTGCAATTGATGACCCGCAGCTTATGACAAAATTGTCGCCGAAACAGACAAGATACGTGTCAATTGATGCTGTAAACCACGTTGTAGAAGCCGCAACATCAGCTGTCGCTTCGCCATATTCAATTTCTCTGGCAAAACAGGTTATTGAACTTGTTGCAAAATATCTTCCGAAAGCTATTGCAAATCCGGAGGATCTGGAAGCAAGATACTTCCTTGCCTATGCTGCAATGATGGGCGGTGTAAGCTTTGATAACGGGCTTCTTCACTATACTCACGCACTTGAACACCCGCTCAGCGCTGTAAAACCTGAACTTGCACACGGGTTGGGGCTTGCAATTCTTTTGCCGGCAGTAATTAAAGAAATCTATAAAGAAAAACCGCATATTTTAGCGGATATTCTTGCACCGATTGTTCCTGGGCTAAAAGGCGAGCCTGATGAAGATCTGAAAGCTGCAGAAGGTGTTCAGGCATGGCTTAAATCGGTTGATGTTACCGAAAAATTAACTGATGAAGGTTTCTCTGATGCCGATGTTGACAAACTTGTAGATTTAGTCTACGCAACTCCTTCTCTAGAAGGACTTTTACAGATTTCACCGTGCGGCGACGGCAGAGAGGTTGTGAGAGAAATTTACAAAAATTCAATTAAACCTTTATAATGTCAGGTTAAATATTATGAAAGCACTCCTTTATAAGGGGTGCTTTTTCCATGTGTAAAAATGTGTAAATCTCTAATTGTAACGAAATGTAAATATAAATTTGAAATTGCCTGAAGTTCAATTATACTCTGAAATAGGATAGGATAGGATAGGATAGGGTGGGCGTGTGGCAATCTTTTCGGGGATAAATACTTTTTAAAAGCATAAGCAATGTGTGCTTAAAAGAGTATAAACACGAGAAAGGAGATTTTGATGACAGGTATCGAATTTAACGGCGATGTCAGATTTAACCGTGCGGATTTGAACGGCGGTTTAAAGAAAGGGATTAAGTCTGATAATTCAACTAACATTGACATCGGCAAACTGCTGGGTTCCTCAAATAAAAAGGAAATAGGTCTTGATGATCTTATGAGCTGCAGAGTGAAACTGGAACAGCTAACTACGGAAGCAAAGGAGGCAAAAGCAGAGTTAGATAAAAAAGTATCCTCATCCGGTATGTCTTATGCAGATGCGGAAAAGAAGGTTAATGAAATCAGAGAGAAATACAATGGCGATGAGTACTATAATATCACAGAAATAGATCCGTTCGCAGGAGGTACTCCTGATTTACTTCCAGATAAGATTTCCGAGGAAGATATGTTTAAAAGAGGTACTCCGGACAAGCTTCCGTTCATAGTTCCGGATGGCGAGTTTTTTAATAACAAAGGAGGTACTCCTGATCTGCTTCCGAATAGGATTGAAACACAGCGCAAAGAATTTGATTGGACAAAACTTCCTGAACCTGCAAGAACAGAGTACAAAGAAGCTATGGAAGCTAAAAAAGAAATAGAAAATCAAAACGCAGATCTTGTTAAAAAGGCAGGTATTACTCCACAGAATGACGATGTCAAGATTCCTGAAATTAATGATGAAATTGTGAAAGGATTAAAGAAAGCTCTCGGGCGTGAGGAAAATGATAAATAAATGGCTTGCGGCCTTGAGTGATAAATAATAAAACTATCAGATTATTAATCAATCTAAACCTGACGCGCAGACTTTTTATTAAAAAGTCCGCGCGTTATTTTTTGTTTGCAAAGAGATTATCTTTTTTGTAAGATTATTATGCAGTAATTAGAAATTGAACTACCGGTATTTAGACCGGTATTCAAAAGGAGAGGCTATATGAAAAAATCAATTAAAGATTTAGGCGACATCAAAGGGAAAAGAGCGTTAGTCAGAGTTGATGTTAACGTTCCTCTTGATGAAAACAAAAACGTAACAGATGACACAAGAATTCAGGCAATTGTTCCTACAGTCAGAGCATTGCAGGAAAAGGGTGCTAAAATTATTTTGATGGCGCATCTTGGCAGACCGAAAGGAGAGTGGAAAACTGAATTTTCACTTGAACCTGTTGCAAAATACATGTCAAAAGTTCTCGGTGAAGATGTGTTATTCGTAAAAGAACCTGTAGGCGAAGGAGCTGAAAAAGCGCTTGAAGGTCTGAAAGACGGTCAGGTTGCATTGCTTGAAAACATCCGCTTCTACAAAGCAGAAGAAGCAAAAGACGATGATATGACTTTTGCAAACGAACTTGCAAAACTCGGTGATTTCTATGTAAACGATGCTTTTGGCGCAGCACACAGAAACCACACTTCAACAGCTAAACTCGCAAAAGTTTTAAAACCTGCTGTTTCAGGTTTGTTGATGGAAAAAGAATTGAGATGCCTTTCACAGGCACTTGACAATCCGACAAGACCGTTTACTGCAGTTGTTGGCGGTGCTAAAGTTTCTTCTAAAATCGGTGTTCTGGAGAACTTGATTGATAAGGTTGACAACCTTATTATCGGAGGCGGCATGGCTTATACATTCGTAAAAGCAAACGGCGGTAAAATCGGAAACTCAATCTGCGAAGATGACCAGCTTGAAGTTGCAAAAGCTATTGAAAAGAAAGCTGCTGACAAAGGCGTCAAATTGGTAATGGCAACAGATGTTCTTGCAGCAGATGATTTTTCAGGCAACGGAACAAACAAATTCGTAAAAATTGACGAAATTCCTGACGGCTTTGAAGGCGTTGATGCAGGTCCTGAATCAAGAAAAGCATTTGCAGAAGTTCTTAAAGATTCAAAAACAATCCTGATGAACGGCCCTGTAGGTGCATTTGAAAACCCTAAATTTGCAGACGGTACAAAAGCTGTACTGGAAGCAATTGTTGAAGCAACTAAAAACGGCGCTGTTTCTGTAATCGGCGGCGGGGATTCAGTTTCTGCAGCTAAAAAATTCTGCAAAGCTGAAGATTTCACCCACGTATCAACAGGCGGCGGCGCTTCATTAGAATTTATTGAAGGAAAAGTTCTTCCTGGCGTTGCAGCACTTGATGACAAGTAATCAGGTTGAAACACTTAATAATAAAAGACCTTTCGGGTTTCGGGAGGTCTTTTTTATTTTAAAGGGATTAATGTATTTAAGTCAACATCAAGCGCCTTTGCAATAGAAGTTTCAGCGTTACTCTTGACAAAATTTTTTGTTACTTTTATAGTAAACTTATGAGAAATAATTTATCAAACCTGAATAGAAACTGGTGGCGCCTGTAGAGAGTACAGGTGTATAACGCATAAAATTTTTATGAAAGACCTGTACTATAAATTGTGTACAGGTTTTTTAGTTTTTTAGAAAGGTTTAAAAATTTTATGCAGGCCAATTTAATAAATACATTATCCAACCCCCTCAAAATCGCGGCACGTTTTGTAAATTCACAGGAACAGGCTTCAGGGCTTTCGACTTCAAGATTTATTCAGGATACGGGTACCTGTCTTGTGCCGAAGGCTACTTTTGCAAGGAGCAAGGCTGATTTAGCGGAAAATGCGGTTCTTGAACTTTCAGAGAGTGCGCTTGTGTATTTTGCTCCGGCTTTAATCGGCGAAAAGATTGCCAGAAAAGCGTTTTCAAAAAATCTTAACAGGGCTGAAAAAGAAATGGTTTCTATGAGTGCAAAAGATTTGATGCAGATGAAAAGCCCTGCTGCCAAGAAGGTTCTGCCGGTAAAAGCCGCAATCGCGCTCACTGCAATGTTTATACCTTTAACAGAATTTACACTGAATTATTTTAAAAACCTTTTTACCCTGAAGGTCTTTAAAAAAGGTGATTTTAATACGATTGCCGCACTTGACAAATCGCCGGAAGATAAAGCAAAACAGAAAAAAGTAGAAAAAAGCGCTTACAAAAACATAAAACGTGCGGGCGCGGTTTTTGCCGGCTGCCTAGGGCTGGGAGCTTTGATTGCAAAAAGAGGGCAGAATTCAAAATTTCTTCAAAATTTGTCTGAACTTATTCTTGCTCCGGGTTCAAAGCTTTTCAGAAAAAATGAAAAAGCCGGAAAATTTTTCGACAAATACGCAAGCATTGATTTTGCGTCCCAGAATGGCAAACTCGTTTTAAGCAAAGGGCAGCTTACCTCCTGTGTTTTTATAGGCGGGGCAGGGTATTTCGGCGCCTCAAAAGACAGAGGAAAACAAAACTTTCTTGAAACTCTTTTCAGATACCCGATTGTCGGCTTTTACATAATAACAGGCAGCGAACTTTTTGAAAAAGGGTTTAAAAAGCTGCTTCAAAAAACAGGAAAATGCAAAGAAACCATTGACAAAAATCTTAACACTCCAACGTTCGACAGGCTGGAAGAAATTGCAAAAAATCTCGCGAAAAAGAACGGTACAAAGGTTGAGGGTGAGTTTAAAAAGCTTGCAAAACAAAAGGTTCTTATTGCCGGTGTTCCGTATCTTTTCAGTATCGGGGTTATGGGATTTTTCGTTGCAGGGATTTCAAACCTGTTTACAAAGTACCGCTACCAACGGGATTCTCAGCCCAGTAGAGTCGAATAAAGAAACAGTCAACGTGCTGGACTGAATCCACTCTTACCCACTGGCGGGTTGCCTTGAACCTGATGCCGTGTGCGGATTTTTCAGGGTTTCTGTGCGAGAAGCCGGATTTCTCGTCGTTGAAAAGCTGGAACTGGCTTTTGGCAGCTTTTTTGGCGGTGTCGAGAATTTGTGCGGCAAGTTCTGTTTCTCCCTGTTTTTTAGCAAGGTAATATGCAGCGATTAAACCTTCCGAACGTGCGCCGTCAGGGTAAAAATGGTCGCCGTAGTTGTAGTAATATCCGCCTTCGTAGTCTATATAAGGGTTGTCGTTTTTCTGGTAACAGCGTTCCATCATGGCTTTTGCGTCGGTGTAGACAAAGTTCAGCCAGTCCTGTTTTCGGAATTCTTCATCCTCCGCCCACTCTTCGATTGCCTGCATAAGCCACGCGTCTGACGGAAGGGCTGTAAATAGTTCCTTGTAGAATTTAGGGCGTTCGTTTACAATCCAGTCGAGTGCAATTTTCGCCATTGCGCGGACTTCTTCTACAAGCTGTTTATCTTCTTCATCCGGTTCTTCCTGTTTTTTGCGGGATTTTTTTGAAGTTTTCAAAGGTTTGAGGAAATGGTTTGCAAAAAGTGCAAGCCCGAGGAGCGCTTCTCCCGGATAATAGAATGAGAAGGTTTCGCGGCGTTCCTGATCGGTTAATCTTATAAGCGGCTTGCCGTCATTGTACATCGGGTGAATGTAATATCCCATAAGTTCGCCTTCTTTTGTCATACGGCTCATAATATGGCGTGCGTAACCTTTTATATATTTGTCGTAAGACCTGTCGCCCGAGGCAATTCTGTACTGCATCATCATAATCAGTGCAAGCCCTGTTCCGCCGAGTTTCCCTTTTTTGTTATAGTGAACATACATGGCTTTTTTCTTATGATAGGTATGTTCTTTTGATATTGAGGTTGTAAAATCAATTGCGCGTTTTGCCGCGTCAAGATATTTTTTGTTGCCGGTCTGCGTGTAGGCTCTAATCAGGGTAATTGCGCCGCCGCAGTGCCTTAAGTCATTGTAATAAAGGTTGTCAGGCTTTCTGTTCGGGTGCTCGTGGTCTTTGTTATTGTCCTGAGAGCAGTCGTAGTAGTACATAAACCTTCCGTCCTCCAGCATGTTTTCAATAAGCCAGTCGGAAGATTTTAAAAACTGGTAAAGGACGGTGTCGTAGCTGAAATCATCATAGAGAATATTTCCGCGGTAGAGCGGAACGCATTCATCTTTGTAGGTTACAAAAGCCCTGCTTCTGAGTTTAAAGATTTCATATTCCCCGCAGGTTCTGAAGATTTGCATGCGTACAGGAATTTTATCGGAAAGCAGTCTTATAGGTGTACGACTAACAGCAAGCCTCAGCGCTGCCTGCAGCCCCATGTGGCTGTTGATTGTGGCATCTGTAGGCATATAGTAGTATGAAATTTTGTCTTTTTTGTGTTTCAACTCGAGGCCGTTTATGCCTATTTCAAATCTGTATTTGTCAAACCTTTCCTGCTGCAGCTGTTCCAGAAGCACCGGCTGGCGCTCAATTACGTATTCAAGAAGAATTCTGCATTTATTCGGGTCTGCAACATCAAATTTGTCAAAAAACTTATTGTTTCTCAGCATTTCAATGTTTCTGTTAATGGTCATCATGAGATTTTTTTTGCGGTTGCCGAAGCGTATCGGCGCAATCCCGCTCTGGAAAAGACTTATGTATGTCATTGAAAGGTACTGGTCGTAATCCCAGATGCCTTCAAAATCGAGGTCGCTGATGTCAATCCGGTCGCCTGTCACAAGCCCGTGTCTGATGCGTTTCAGCAGTTCATTTACAGGGGTGAAATCCTGTTTGTAAAAGTTTCTCTCTATTCCGTTTGCCAGCTTAAAATCCATGGTGTTTCCCCGTGTTACCTGTCCTGAAATGGCTGCGGCATCAGAGTTGCCGGCATGTTCGGGCAAAGTAATCTATTTATAGTATGATTTGTATATGGAACTATTTTACATTAATTCTCAAGAATTTCTACATACATTTGGTTTAGATTTTTTGAAACCTTATGCTGAGGGGCGTAATTTTAAATCCGAAAAACGCTTTGTTGAATTTTCGCTCGGGCGGTTTCTTGTTAAAACTGCAGGTGAAAAATTCTACGGGATTAAGGATACAGAAATTGTGATAAACAATTCAAAACCTGAATTTAAATCCGGCAGGATACATTTCAGTATTTCGCATTCTGCGGGAATTGTCATGGCTGCATTTGACAAAAATCCATGCGGTCTTGATATTGAAATTATGAAGCCGCGTGACTTTAAGTCGCTCTCGGAACGTTGGGGAAAAATTCTGACGGAGGCGGAAGATTTTTACGCCTTCTGGACTGAATTTGAGGCACGCATAAAGCTTCAAATGCCTGTCAAAGGTAAATTTACACAGAAATTTCAGGACAGATTTATGCTTACTGTTGTTTCGCCGGAAACTATTTCTTCACAACCATCCTGTACAAATCTTCCCGCTTTTTAATCATTGCAGGATTTTCAAGGTAGTCTGTGTACCTGCTTTTTACGTTTATGAAGCCCTGCGGCGCAATTTCTATAATTCTGTCCGCAACTGTGTCTATAAACTGATAGTCCTGTGATGTGAATAGTACCGTTCCTGTATAGTCGATTATTGCATTGTTCAGCGCGGTAATAGCTTCCAGATCAAGGTGGTTTGTCGGCTCGTCCATTATAAGAACATTGGCTTCTTCAATCATCATTTTGGCTAAAATACATCTGACTTTTTCGCCTCCGGAGAGTACGTTAACCTTTTTATCCGCATCTTCTCCCGAAAAAAGCATTCTTCCGAGATACCCGCGCAGGAAATTTACGTGCTGGTCAGGAGAATACTGTGCCAGCCACTGCATTATTGTTAAGTTCGATTCAAAATAGAAGTTGTTGTCTTTCGGAAAATACGAATGAGTTGCGGTCACTCCCCAGTCAACGCTTCCGGCATCGGGAGAAGTTTTGCCTTCTATAATATCAAAAAGGGTTGATACAGTGAGCGGGTTTCTTGAAATAAATGCAACTTTTTCCCCCTGATTAATTTCAAAACTCATGTTCTTAAACAGAAGTTCTCCCTCAATTGATTTTGTCAGACCTTTGACCTGCACAACATCTTTGCCCGGAATACGCTGGTAATTAAATCTTATGCGCGGATACTGACGGGAGGACGGTTTGATTTCTTCAAGCGATAATTTATCCAGCATATTTTTTCTGGAAGTTGCCTGCTTTGCTTTTGACGCGTTTGCGCTGAATCTTGCAATAAAGGCTTTCAATTCTTCCATTTTTTCTTCTGTTTTCTTGTTCTGTTCTTCTTTTTGTTTCTTAATCAGCTGGCTTGCCTGTGACCAGAATGTGTAGTTTCCGGTGTAAAGTTGAATGTTTTTGTAATCAATATCCGCAATATGGGTGCAGACTTTGTCCAAAAATTTTCTGTCGTGCGAAACAACAATAACAAGGTTTGGAAAGTCTATCAAAAATTCTTCAAGCCACGAAATAGTGTTGAGGTCAAGGTGGTTGGTAGGCTCGTCAAGAAGCAAAATGTCCGGATTTCCAAAGAGAGCCTGAGCAAGGAGCACTCTCACTTTTTCGCTTCCGGCTAAATCTTTCATCTGAGAGTAATGAAGTTCATCCGGAATCCCGAGTTCCGAGAGCAGACTCGCTGCCATGGATTCAGCCTGCCAGCCGTCGAGTCCGGCAAATTCTTCTTCCAGATGCGCCGCCTTAATTCCGTCCTCATCGTTGAAGTCAGGTTTTGCATAAAGCGCGTCGCGTTCTTTCATCAGGTCATAAAGCTTTTTATGACCGTAAATTACTGTATCAAGAACACTGAAATCATCAAATTCAAAGTGATTCTGTTTTAAAACTGCGATTCTTTGACCTTTGGAGATATGAACTTCTCCGGATGTCGGTTCAATTTCGCCTGAGATTACTCTCAAAAGTGTACTTTTGCCTGCTCCGTTTGCACCAATTACACCGTAGCAGCATCCGGGTACAAATTTTATGCTTACGTTTTCAAATAAAGTCTGTGAGCCAAATCGAACGGTTAATTTATCGGTTGTTATCATTGTTTTTCCCTTATATTACGGCTATCTTTCTGTATTATATCACAAAAAGACGTTAGATGTGACAAAAAAGTGAAGGGTGAAGAGTGAAGGGTTTTCTATTTCCCTCGACCTACGGGATACAAAGGGAACCGCTGAGCTTTGCTAATCGAGTGACACTGTATGCCTTGGGCATTTGCCCTCTCTCTTTGTGAGAGGGCAGAATTTGTTAATGAGCGTGAGCGAATTTACAAATTCGGGAGAGGGTTTTTCTTCTAAACCCTCCGGCACTTCTGTGCCACCTCCCTTATGAAGGGAGGCAGAAACCTCCCCCCCCCTTTTTTAAAGGGGGAATCAAAGGGGGATTTTCAATTAAAACCCACCGGTGCTGCGCACCACCTCCCTTAAAAAGGGAGGTTAGCCAAAGGTAGGTCGGATTTACTAATCCGACAAAACATATTTATAGAGGAACAGTAGTATTAATTTTATCAGCATTACCTGAAGATTAAATTTCTTTAAATCAGAATTTATCATGCGAAATACTTCAGGGTCGGCTTCCTGCAAATAAAAAACTTGCTTATCTTTCAATAAACAAGTAGTAATTAAGTATAAATAATATGATAAACAAAAAAGGGTTCGTTTTTAATTTCGCAGTGTAATAACTTTATTTTTAAGCTTTAAATATCTGTCGCACTGTTTAACTCTGTCATATCCGAGCATAATCCCGAGTATAAAATCCTGTTCCGGAGAGAGTTCATTTAACCTCGGGTTAAATGTTTTAACAACGTCAACACAGCTCTTTTCACCAAAAAAGACATTAATTTTACCGTTACCTACAGCATTTATCGCATAGGCAATTTTACGGTTTTTCAATTTATTTTCTATATAATCTCTGTACTTTCCTTTCTCTGTTGTAAGAACGAGATTTCTAAGCCCTTTTTCATACTCATAAATATGATGATTAAATACTCTCAAATCCGAAATCTGTTCTTTTAAATTTTCTCGTGACGGATAGGCGGAAGTAAAAGCTTGCGGCACATTGCTGCAAAAGTTTTTTATTCCTGTATTATAATGCGGAACCGCCATATAAGAAATTGAATTTACTCTCATTTAACCCATCCTGTTAGTTGTGCCTAACATTTTTATTGTAAGGCATGCCTAACTTTTTGTCAAGAGGTAAATTCAGTCTTGCCTGTCGGATTGGTAAATCCGACCTACTTTTTCTCTGACATACCGGAACAGTAGTATTAGTTTTCGAAACGATAGCGGGAGCAGAGCGTGAGCGTGTTGAGAAAATTAATACTACTGTTTCCAAATTAAAATCAATCTTTCGTCGGATTAGTAAATTTGACCTGTTTATTTTTGATTAACTGTATGGGCGTTTTGCCCGTTGCGGTAGCCTATACCAGCCCTGTAGCCCGATATTGCGTACAATACCGGAAGCGCAGGCTCTATCCATTTCAACCCTGACATTACTGCGACGGTTGCTATGTCATCCGTATGAAGTCCAATATCCAGCGGTTCCGGTCTGCGTTCATCAAACAGGTGTTCACTTTTTTGTTTGCCGCGCGTGCCGTGCTTTTCAAAACATGGATTGATAATTTTGTTCCCTATGTAATTTGCGATTGCGCTTCCGCCTATTACTCCTGTCGCTAAAATTCCTGCTATCATGCCAATTGCGCGGTGTGCTTTTGATTTAACCCTGTACTTTTCCATAATAGCAAGTGCTCCGCCCGCTCCTATATTGCATAGAAAAATGTTTGCAAGATACTGGTAAGAACCTTCTTTTATCTTATCCGGAATTTTGGACTTCCAGTGTTTATCTGTAAACCTGTCGCCGGTTATTCCGCCGGCAATTCCTCCGAGTACCGGTATAAGACCGAATACGGAAAGCCGCCCTATTTCCGAAAAAATTTCTTTTGAGGTTACGTTTTCAGGATCAGGTATAAGTTTGTTTAAAAATTTTTTGCCCGCATAATCGTTTTTGAAAGTTTTGAATAAATGTTTTACCTCTTTGTATTTAAGGATTTTTTCTTTTGCCTTTTCGAGAATTTTTCCCGTTTTTTCATCAACGCTGTTTAGCTCTAAAAACTCATTAATCAGCTCTTTATTCCGGTTTTTAATTTGTTTGAGGGGTTGGGGGATTTCGTCTGCGTGTTTAAACAGTTTATCTGTAATCTTCGGAGCCGCAAGCGCTGACGCAACGGTAAATGCAAGAATTGCGGCTGTTCTAACGGCTGATTTTTTCTTTTTATACTGCGGGGCTTGGTGAACTTCTTTTATCCCGTAAGCTGCTGCACCCGCAGTTAATATTGCCGGAACGGCACGTCGAAATTTTGCAACCAGAACCGGCTGGTCAAGAAACTTGCCCGCTATTTTCAGGGTATTCATAATATTTTTTACCTACCTGTCTATAGATGTATTTTTAAATGATGCGGTATCTCCGGAGTGTTCAAGCTGGCAGCGGGTAAACTCTATAATCCTTTCAAGCGCGTTTTCGGAAATAACATGTTCAATCCTGCAGGCGTTTTCAGAAGCCTCCTCCGGTTCAAGCCCGAGGACGCTTTCAAAAAAATGATGCAGAGCTCTGTGTTTTGCAATCACTCCGGCTGCCTGTTTTTTGCCTTCTTCTGTCATTGAAATTACGTCATATCTGCCGTAGTTTATTAAATTTTTGGACGCAAGCTTTTTTAACGCTTCTGTTACTGACGCCCTGCTTACGTTAAGTTTCTTTGCTATATCTACGGCGCGTATGCTTTTGTTTTCTTCAATAAAGTTATAGATTGTTTCAAGGTAATCTTCAAGGCTGGATGATAATTTTTCCCGCACAATTTTTACTCCGTTGTTTACCTGTAAAACAATTGTAAGGTAAGCCTAACATTTTGTCAAGCCATAATTTTTAAAGACTGTTGGGTGACAAGTTCCGGGTTGGCTTTGAGTGCCTGAACTCCGGCATTTATACCGGTTCCAAGCGCGAGTGCACCTCCTATAATCAGTGCACCAGCTTTGCTTGCCGCAAACTTTTTGATAGCTCCTGTTATGCCGCCGCCTTTTGGTTTTCTTGCCCAGTTCTTTGTGAAGAAAAGCTCCTGTGCGTTTTCGTAGAATAATTTGTTTATCAAAGTTTCTGCGTTTTTAAATCTGCCTCTTATCGCTTTTTTGATTTGTTCAATATTTGAAGCGTAATAGTTTTTATCTTTCATCCCGTCAGCACCGAATTTTCCGAGCGGGGCGTCTGTGCCGAAAAGAAGCCGGTCTGTCTTATCGCCTTTTGAAGTGTGCTGAAGTTTTTCGAGAGTATGAAGTATAACTTTTTTATCAGGTTTGCCGTCGTCAACCCACGAAATATCGGCGTAAATCAGTGCATCTCCTTTTTCAATAGATTCCAGCATAACTTTAAGGGCTCTTGAATGGCTTTCTTCACCGGCGCCCATGTGTGCAAGGATTACTGGAACTTTCGGATGGCGTTTTGCAAGTTCATAGACCTGCTCCGGTGATGAATACGGACATCTCACCGCATCTGTGTGGAAAAGGCACGGGAAGTTGTTTTCTTCTGCTACACGCATATAGTCATCATATTTCGGGCTGCTTGCTGCAAGTTTCATGTGCAGTGGATGGAATTTCAGTCCGTAAAATTTTCCTTCTCTTATAACCTGTCGTATCTGATTTGCGTTCTGTGTTTCATTAGGCTGGCATACGGCGAGCGGTTTTAAAATCGGAAACTGTCCGGCAATTTTTAACATTTCGCGGTTTCCGTCAAGTTCGTTCAGATATTTTAGCTGCAGACCCTTTCGTTTTGCTTTTTCTCGCAATTCAGGGATTGTGTTATCTATGCAATCGAGATTTGATACGATAATTTTTTCTACAGTATCTTCTCCTCCGCTTATCGGGTGTGAGAGTATATCTTTGAAGTGGCGTATTTCAAACTTGTCGCATGTGCCGAAAAGACCGTCTGTAAATGTTCCTACGTGTGTGTGTGCATCAATTATTCTGCCGTTAAATGACGGGGATACCCGTTGATTGTGAAGTTGTACATTTTGAACTTTCATGGAAAACCTCTTGTGCTTTTTTTACGCCATGAGACCTGTGGCGGATTTATATTTATTTTTTTGTTTTTTAGTGCTAGTTGTTTGTTGTTTATATTTTGATTTTTATGCGGGGAGTGCAATTCCCCTTATTTCATAATTCCAGCGGCTTTTTGATTTATTCTTAATTTTTTTGTTGTTCTATTATATAATTTTTATATTTTTTTGTCGTGAAGTTTACAAAACTTATATTTTTATTTTTTTGCGGCATGTGTATTTATTCCTGTTTACTTTTTTCTATATCTTCTTTTATGGCATTAAACAGAGAAAAGCAACAGCCCCACATTGATACAACACTGGGTTTAGCCGTTTGTTCGTAGTTACACTTGTTAAACAAAACAGTGCCGTCGTCCCTTGTGGTGAAAAATAATTTTCTTTCCGCGTCAGTGTATTCGCCCTGAAGATAAATCCTCTGATTTTTGATTTCCTCAGGTGAAAATACTTCTTCTACAGGGAAAAGTCTATTTTTAAAATCCTCAGGTTTAAATAGGTTATCTCCTTTCAGGAATGATTTGAAATTTTTTACTTCTTCAGGACTTGCTTCTACTTCATTAATATTTTTACCCACATAGACAAGAAGATTTTCAATATTTTTTATCATCTTATATTTGTCAACCGGATACTCGACGGTTGTTTCGTCAGTAAAGCTAAATCCTTTGAGTTCACCGTTTTCTCTTACGGGAGTAAAATTGTAAACCCCTCTGGCACCGCGGGTTATGCAGGTATCGTAGGAGGAAAACAGGTGATCATTATTGTTTTTGTCTTTCAGTGCCACTTTGTCGGCTTTTGAAAGCGCGAGAAGGTTGAAATCATACCAGTTGCGATCTTTTACAAATTTTTTCATTCCTGCGACGGTTCCGTTAATATCCTGACCGTGAGAGATGTAGTAGTAAAATTCCGGTTTTAGTTTCCTGTCGCGCGCAAGCCATTTTATTGAATTTTCAGTAGGGTGTCCTGATGGAAGGTAAACTTTAATTCCGCCAGCAACAGCTTTGTTTATTTCCTGTATAATAGGATAGGTATATTCAATTCCCTGTCCGAGAGGGTCAAGCGCCCTTATATAGTGACGGTTATCGTCAGGGTAATCCGATAGAATTTTTAGCATTTTTAAAATCAATTTGCCGTCATGCTGCATGTCTGTTTTCTCAGGGGTAAGCTTTATATCTTTTTCAAAAATTTTGCTCATCTGATTGGAAAGGTTCTGGAGCGCGACATGAACGCCCATCGGTATGGCAATGTAGTCCGGACGTTTTTCTTCAGGAAGGCTGTTGATTTTTTCGAGGCTTTCCTTAAGACTTTTAAGCTGTTTAATCCTTTTGTCTTTCGGGTTCAGTTCAAGCGGCATGATTTGAAGGTCAAAATCACTGTCTATTGCTTTTGCAAAATAATACAAATCATCAGCATGCTGCCCGCCGTCCAGCATATAAATCCGTTCTCCGCTGAATGATACTGCAAAAACCTCCGGATTAAAAGGGCTGCTTTTATGTGCCGGCATCTCCGGTTGGGCAGCATTACCGGCGCAATTCCTGTTTTGTGATTTTAAAATTGCGCTTTTATTGTAGTATGAATGCAGTTTTGGTGTATTTATACTTAATTGCATGTTCAAATAGTGTGTTTTATTTTTGTTTTAAACCCCGTAAATAAAAATTTTTGCGTTATTTATAGAATATACACTGCCCTTTGATTTTATTGTACCACGAATTATAAAAAAAGGCAGACTGTTAAGTCTGCTTAAATATCTGTTCATATACCAGTATTATTAATTCCATATCCTTTTTGGGACTATTTTATTAACTTATAAATTATATTATAAAATAATAATAGCCATTTGTCCAGTATTTAGAAAAAATTTTTAAGCAGAAAAAAGGTTAACAATTTTTAAGATATTCAATATCCTCTGCAATTTTGCTGCGGCGTTTTTGTGTTTGCGTGAGATATATATACTGTGAATTTTTTATTACTGTTTCAAAATCTTCCTGCGTAACTGCTTTATCCGACATCAGGTGAATATCATTAAATGAAACATAATTTTTGCGGAACTTTTGTGCAATATATTCAAGAGTTTTTTTGCGGTAAAAGCTTATGTGTTGGCCTGTTTCCGGAGCGTAATACCACCAGTCCCCTATTCGGGGAAAGGGGGCAGGAAGATAAGGCTGTGAAAAAAGAACGTTCGGTGATAGTTTAAACATTTCGTCAAAGGTTTGTAAGGGAGACGGCAGATGCTCAATAACTTCAAAAGCTGTGAGAAGTTCCGTTTTGCACCCTTGACGGTAGTCAAACCCCCGCGCAAAAAGGTTTTCTGCATATTTATCATACCTGAAAAAGTCGTATCCGTCGTCGCGCAAAAGTCGTGTTAGTATTCCCCATCCTCCGCCGTAGTCAAGAAATTGTGCGCCGGCATTGAAAAAGCCTTCTATAACAGCAGCGGTGATAATTCTGTTATCGTAATTTCGTTTCAAAATTCCGGTATCTTCTGCTGCAATAGGGGTTGAATACGCTTCCTCCAGCCAGTAGGGTTTTTCGGTCTGCAGATGACCGCAGTCAGGGCATAGATAATATTTAATATTATATTTACCAAGAATTTTTCCCTCGAAAACTAAGCTGTTTTGATTGGAACAGACATTGCATTTCATATAATGATGATAATCTTATTTCTGAATTTTGACAAGAGAGGTCTGAGCTGTATTAAATACATCAAACAGAGGATTAAATCTGACTTTATTATGTTTATAATAAAAATGGGTATGGAACAACCCTTGCACCGGAAACGTAAGGGGCGGGAGGTTAGCATGGAAAGGTCTTTTTTAAAGGATGGAGAGAATTATTATCCGGATACAAACGGCGAAATTTCTCCCTCTATTACTCAGAGCTGGACAGAACAGGCGCTGGAATGCTATTCTATCGGCTGTGACTGCCGTAGATGTTCGCTTTCCAGAGGCGGCTATTCCTTCGTGTGCCAGATGCCCAGAGTTATTGACGCACTGATTAATCTAATCGGCAAACCCCGAATTGATATGGCATAGAAACTCCTTTTTTCGTTTAAAGCAGATAAAGATATTTATCTGCTTTTTATTTTATGGTTGTTTCGGCCTGTCATCTTAACAGGGAGAAGTTCTACCCTTCGGGGATACCTTCTCTGTGAAATTTCATCAGCTTTGCAAGGTACCACTGTTTTGCTTTAATATCTTCAATATGATTTTTTATGTCCTCAAGCTCTGCAAGCAGGGTGTTCAGGTCTTTGCGCTGCGGAAGCGGTGTGTATTCCCGAACATCTTCTTCCTCCGACGACCAGCTCATCGGAAAACAGTTGTTTTCAAATAATTCTTTCATATCCATAAGCACATACCCTCATATTTACGGCTGCACAGCTTTATTCCGCAGTGGAGCCGGCGTAAAAATTCTTCAGTTAGTCTTTCTGGGAGATAAATGAATGGAATAAATCAACTAAGTCAAATTTGCCGTATTTAAACGGAATAGGCTGGTTGTCATATTCACTGCCTGTGATTTTCTGCAAATCCTGCATCTGTCTGTAGTCAAGTGAATCAAAATTGAAGCTTGTCATTTCCGCAAAATCGACCATCAAATCTTCCATATCAAGAACTTTTTTGTCTTTCATTACACACTCCTTTTCAATGTGACTAAAATATTTCAACATTTTTTATATCGGAGCATCTGCGGTAAAACTTTAGAATTTTGCATAGTACTGTTACAAAAATTTACCTTTTTGAAATTTTACAGGGTATAATTTTAAATGTAAAATAAAAACAGGATTGGAGTTAATTGTGCAAAACTTTGTATTTGATAAATTGAATTTCCTAACAGCCGGCATGCCGCTAAGAACAGGTAAAGGGAGCTACCCGAAGGCGTTTGAAATTCTTGAAGATATGAATCTTGACGGTATGGAGCTGGAATTTGTTCACGGCGTCAGAATGAGTGATGAAAACAGTGAGTTTACGGCGCGTATGCACAGTGATAAAAATTTTGTTATAACCGCGCATGCCCCTTTTTATATTAACCTGAATTCTCTTGAACCGGAAAAGGTTGATGCAAGTGTGCAGAGGATTGTGGAAACAGGTATAACGGCAGCAGCGGCAGGCGCTTTTAGCATAACATTTCACGCTGCATACTATCACGGGCATGATAAGGAAAAAGTCTTTTATCAGGTGAAATCAAAAGTCGAAAAGATTGTGGCAGTTTTGAAGCAGGAGAAAGTTAACGTCTGGGTTCGACCTGAAACTACCGGCAAAGGTACGCAGTGGGGTGATCTGGATGAGATAATAAAGCTTTCAAAAGAGGTTGAGAATGTCCTGCCGTGTATTGATTTTTCACATCTCCATGCGCGTTTTGCGGGAATATACAATACCTACGATGAGTTTTGCGAAATTTTTGAAAAGTTAGGCAAAGAACTCGGTCAGTATGCAATTGATAATTTTCACGGACACCTTGCAGGTATAGATTACGGCGTTAAAGGCGAGAAAAAACATCTTATTCTGGAAGAATCCGATATGAACTACAAAGACCTGCTCAAAGTTATGAAAGAATTTAATGTGAAAGGCGCGCTTGTCTGCGAAAGCCCGAATATAGAAGATGACGCAAAGCTTTTAAAGGATTACTACTGTTCTTTGTAACAATTATTATGGATTTGTAATTTTGAGGCGCCGGCATTACAGCCGGCGCCTTCCTTAATTTTCCTTAACAACTTTAAAGTTTTCAAACTTCATGTCCGTTAACCATAGTGTAAAAGTTTTAGAAAGGACGGACTTTATGGAAATTACAAGTGCAACAAGCGCAAAAGCGACTTATGTGAAAGGCCTTAACGATGAAGAAGAAGAGAATGAAGAACAAGAAGTTCAGGAAGAACAGGAACCTGCGGTAAAACCAAAAGATGAAGGCGACAAAGTTTCTTTTGCTTCCGGGGATTTGGACGAGTCAACAGTTAACGATAAGGTAACTGGATTTGTTCAGAACTTAATTGCAGCATCTAATATTACAGATGCGTCAAGAGAACAGCTTCAAAGATACCTTGATACCTTTGATGTGGCGAAGTTTATCAAAGATTACGGCCCGTTTGAATCGGTACGTGATATTTCGGCAGCAATGTATGCAGTAACGTCAGGGTTGGTTAAGTATCAAGAAGAAGAATAGTTTTAAAAGGCGGGAATTCAAAATTCCCGCCTTTTTTATTTAGCCCATTCATCTGCCGTAATCGGACGGTGAAGGTAATCCATGTTTCCGTGGTTTATCAGCCAGATGGCACAGCCTCCGCCATTCCCCCAGTAACTTGTGCTGTCAGAATCTATTGAACAGCTTTTTTCACTTACCCACCATTTAGGATAGCCTGTTACTATCGGAGAATTGTTTTTTGTATTCAGAAAAAGCATAAAGAAATCTTTGCCGAACTGGTTCGGGCCTTTTGCGCCGTTTGTATCAAGATAAATCTCGATAAGGTATCTGTCGTCAACCCCGTCTTTACCAAGCAAGCCTGTTTGCGAAATGCCCGCGGTTGCACCGTTAGCCAGTGCAAAAATGTAGTGGGTTTCCTTCCAGCCGTTCCAGTTATCACTTAACTTCCGGCCGTTTAGTCCGAGATAATTCACCGGCAGTCTATGAGTGCTGCGTTTGTCATTTTGCTTGAAATCTTTTGCCAGATTAAGATACGGGAGCAGATACTCTGCTGCTTTTTTACAGCTTTCCTCCTGATTATCGTCAGGCAGACCCCATTCTTCCGGTATTCCGTATTTTTGATAGGCTCTTAAGTATGCCTGTGAGAGGATGGAATAATTTGTTTTAAACGCGGTCAGCCAGGCGCGTTCCTGATATTTGTTAACCAGTGCCGGCAATGTCATGGCTGCCACAACTCCTATAATCCCGAGGGTAATCAGCACCTCCGCTAAGGTGAAAGCGGCTTTTCTGCGGGTGAAGCGTGAATGGTGAGGGGTGAAGGGTTCAACTAATTCCCTTCCCCTGCGTGGTATGGTGCCGGAGGCGGGAGAGGGGGCGGTAAAGTTGAACGGTTGAAAAGTTGAATGGTTGAAGGGTTGAAGTGGTGAAAGGTTAACAATAGACGTGTCATTCTGAAACGTTAATTGTTTAGGCGCACATGAATTGTGACTGTTCAGAATCTCTTTGTAATGAGATCCTGTCACCAGGAGCCATTTTGCACGAAAACAAGTTTTCGGCAAAAGAAGGCAAATAAATTCAGGATGACAGTGCTTATAGTCCTTCAAAAGCCCAATCGCATTTCTAATAGCGCCCGCAAAGGAAAAAGATTTTAAAAAATCCCCGCGCCATCTAATGTTACTTAAAAGTGAATGCCAAAAATCCTTGTCCTGAGCGAATTTTAGGCTAACAAGCCCCCCCCCCCCTTCTGAGTTTTGAAGCTATAATTGTGTTTTGCATAAATTTATCCTCCTTTTATCTTTTATCTTTTTCGCTGCGTTCGCGTACGAAAATCTTTATCGGAGTGCCGAAAAATCCGAACGCCTCACGCAGTTTGTTTTCAATATATCTTTTATAGTGGTCTTTCAAAAGGTCAGAATTGTTTGCAAATAGTACAAACACCGGCGGCTTTATCCCAATTTGGGTTGCGTATAAAATTTTCAGCCGTTTGCCCTTTACCGTTGCCGGAGGGTTCAGCGCGTAAAGCTCCTTCACGACTTTGTTCAGAAGTCCTGTTGAAACCCGCTTTGTGCACTGTTCGTAAACTTCTGCCGCTCTGTCAAAAATCTGGTTAAGCCGCTGCTTTGTTTTTGCGCTTATGTAAATTTTCGGCGCAAATTCCAGAAACGGAATATCATTTGCAAGTTTTTTGTCATACTGATTAATTGTATTTGATTTTTTGTCCTCAATCAAATCCCATTTGTTAATTGCAATGATAAGCCCTTTGCCGGCTTCTGTTATTATTGAGGAAATCTTCTTGTCCTGATCGGAAATCCCTTCTGCCGCATCAATGACCAGAAGAGCCACATCGCAATCTCTGATAGAACGGATTGCCCTGTCCACCGCGAATTTTTCAACGCCGTAATCCACTTTTGATTTTTTTCTGATACCTGCGGTATCCACAATGATAAACTCTCTGTCTTTGTATGTCAGGGTGCTGTCAATGCTGTCGCGGGTTGTACCTGATATGTCGGACACGATTACCCTGTCCTCATTCAAAAGCGCATTAACAATAGAGGATTTACCGGCATTCGGGCGCCCTACTATTGCAATTTTTATAGTCGAATTGTCTGTATCATTTTCACCGGCTTCTTCAAAATCTTCTGTTATCAAATCCAGCAAATCCCCAACACCGCCGCTGCCGTGGAGTGCTGAAATTCCGAGCGGTTCCCCGAGTGCAAGCGAGTAAAAATCGTTCACCATCAGGTAGGATTCCGGATTGTCAAGCTTGTTTACAGCAAGGAAAACCGGTTTTCCGGACTGCCTTAGAATATTTGCAATATCGTAATCTACAGGGTTTACGCCGTCTTTCCCGTCAACAAGAAAAATTATTTTATCGGCTTCGTCGCAGGCAATCTTTGCCTGATCAAATATTGAAACCATAATTTCATCTTCATCACCCGGAACAATTCCGCCTGTGTCGATTACTGTGAAAACCTTATTCATCCACTCAACATCAAAGTAAATTCTGTCGCGTGTAACCCCGGGCTGGTCATCGACTATTGAGTTCCTTGAACCAGCAAGACGGTTTACGAATGTCGATTTGCCGACATTCGGGCGCCCTACTATTGCAACTACAGGTTTCCTATTCATACGACAAGTATAACATGAAAATTCTTACTATGCACCTGAAACAGGAAATATTTAGTAAAGAATACTTTTACCGGAGGCCGGCAAAAGTGGTGGGGAACGGCAGTTTTCGATTGACAACAAAAAGGAACCGCCCTCAAGCGATTCCTTTTTTGCAAATTTGCTGCTTTTGATTTTATATTAATCAAAAGTGTAGCTGATGATAGCAGCTTCTCTTGCGCGTTTGATTGCTTTAGCAATCATTCTCTGGTGTTCTGCGCAGTTGCCTGTAATTCTGCGAGGAATAATTTTTCCTGCTTCAGTCAGGTATCTTTTTAGTTTCGCTGCATCTTTGTAATCGATTTCAGTTACTTTGTCTGCGCAAAGACTGCAGTTTTTGCGCTTTTTCTTGTCCTGAATGTCCTGTCTTGCCATGTTTTTGTTGTTACCTTTCTATTGTGCCGGTTTACCGGCTCGACCTTGTTGTTATACTAATTTATACCTTTACGCCGGAAAGTCTCTCAGCCGGCATATTTTGTTTTTATTTACCTTTGTTTAGCGGGTTTCTGTAAGCCGGTTTCATAAAACTTGATTTATTCTGCCCTGCGCCCCCAAACCCGCTCGTGCTGTCTTGGATTTGCTCTATGCTTTCAGAGTTTTGCCTTCGAGCTTTCGCTTTGCCGGCTTAATCTGTTCGCTTTCCGGATTTCGTTTCACTCCATCCCCTCTCACAAAACAATTCACCGGATTGTTTTGTTCGGCAGAGTGCAAATCCGCTAAAACGGAATTTCGTCCTCACCGATTAGTTCATTTGAAAAGTCGTCCGATTCAAACTTAACTATTTCTTCGGTGCCGAATTTCGAATTCCCGCCTGATGCGGCGCCGGAACTGCTTTCACCGCCGAGTTTTTCTACTGTGTTAGCATCAATCTCGTATATGCGCTTTTCGGTTCCGTCGTCCATTTTGACCGAGGCTGTTTGAAGTCTGCCTTCCACCAGCACCCTGTCGCCTTTTGAAAGCGATGAAACAATTTCGTCAAGTGCGGTTCTTTTTGAAAGCACCCTTAAAAGAGTTTCTTCTCTTTCGCCTATGTTAAGTACAAATGCAGATACAGCTACGTTATTCTGTGTAAAACGTTTCTCCGGCTGTCTGTATACTGTACCTGTAACTACTGCTTTTGCTAATGACATTTTATTTCCTTTCAGTCTAAGAATTCAGGGGCTGCTTCCCCTTCAGCCTTTATTTCGCCGGAAGCAGCATCGCCTTATTAGAGGCGGTTAGGCATTCGCTTTAGCCGCAGTTTCCATAAACATTGTTCTGATGATGTTGTCGCTTAATCTCAACTGCCTTTTGAACTCTGCAACTTTGTCAGCCGGAAGTGCAAGCACCATTGCGGCAAAAAATCCATCTCTGAAATTCTGGATTTCATAAGCCAATTTTTTTCTGCCCATTTTGTCTGTAGATTCTACTTTTCCGCCGAATTCAACGATTGTGTCGCTGATTTTTGCGATTAATTTATCTACTTCTTCTGCATCTAAATTCGGTTTAAATACAGTTAATAATTCATAAGTTTTCATCTTTTTCTCCTTTTGTATTTAGTGTCTGTTGCAATGATAACATGAAAAGAGAAATTATTACAACATGTATTCCGCACGAAAACTGTAATTTGCAGGGCCTGTGAGAAAAATATTTTTACTCGGGTTGTCCTTATTCCCTTGCCATTCAACAAATACAGACCCGCCAGGAAGGTTAACTTTGACATTCTGTTCTGTTAAGTTATTTAAAACACAAGCAACAACCGACGCGCATGCACCTGTTCCGCAGGCTAAAGTTATGCCGCATCCGCGCTCATACACACACATTTCTATTTCTGATTTTGAAATTATTTTTACAAATTCGGTGTTAGTTTTTTCCGGAAAGTATTCGTGTCTTTCTATAACCGGCCCGTATTTTAATGCCATATCCATAGGATTATCCTCTACTACTATTACGCAGTGCGGGTTACCCATTGAAACAGGTGTAATTTCAAATTCTCTATCAAGCGCTTTTAATTTTCTTTCTCCTTTGAAAGGAATTTTTGCATCTTCCAGAACAGGTATGCCCATATTAACTTTGACGTTTCCATCCTCTAAAAGCTGCGGGCTTATTATGCCGGCACCGGTTTTTACTGAAAACTCTTTTTTCTTAACAAGCCCGTTATCATATACATACCGTGCAAAACATCTCATACCGTTGCCGCACATCTGGGCGATAGAGCCGTCAGAGTTGTAAAAATACCACCCAATGTCTGAGTTTGCAGTATCTGTTTTCGGGATAATCATTCCGTCGGCTCCGACACCGAAGTGGCGGTCGCAAACTTTTTTCGCAAGTTCTTCCATAGCCATTCCGGTCTTTTCGTATTCCGCGTAATCTATTATCACAAAATCATTGCCGCAGCCCTGCATTTTCGTAAGCTTTATAGTTGACATATAATAACCTCTTTTCCGGAAATAATTATAGCATAAATATTCAGGGCAGCCGCGTTTAAATAAATTGGATTTTTAAAACTTTCCGCGCAAAAAATTTTTTGTCCGGATTTATATAAATATTACTTGTGCGGTTTTTACGGCTGCGCAGGTAAAGATTAAAAAGGAGAATTCAGGATGCAGATACAGCAGCAAAACTTTAACGCGCCGGCTTTTCAGGCAATAAAATTAAGCACAATTACAAGAGGAACACGGCAGATTGATATTTATTCACTCGGAGAACAGGACAGATTTTTTACGGAAAAAATGTTGAATTCCGCAAAGGGGCAGGCTTTCCCTTCTGACAGCAAAATTCTCGGCGGTGAAACTGTCAGGGAAGTTTTTGACTCTGCCTTGAAAACTGCCGGCCGTCTCGGAAAATATGCCCGTGACCGGGTTTTACTTGCTGTTGAAAACGGAAAAAAGATTACAGGTATTATCGAGGTGAAGGATGGCGGTGACATGTATGTAAAAGGGCTTGCCGTATGGGATAATGACAATTTAACACGCGACAGTCTTGTTGTATCCGCTCTAAAAGATACCCGTGACAGATATAGTAATTTTTGTGCCTTAATCCTGCCTACAGCAGAGCGTCCTTCTAATGTAAAAGCTTATTTCAGGAGGCTTGGTTTCAAAACTCCACGGGAATTCGGCAACAGAGACCTCATGGTGGACGCTGACAGATTAGACGATACTATTCCGGCTGCCGAAAAAGCACTTCGGGCAGACATCAAAGAAAATACCGTCCACAGGTTTATAAATCTTGCAAAAAAATTTGATGTGGAAGCTTAAGTTATTTTTTTAAGCTTTCTTCATATTTTTTAAGATTATCTGCGTTTCTCTGGCGAATGCTGTCAAAAAGAATTTTTACACCGTTATACTGCGGGCAGTATGCGTACGGTTTCATATATTTTTCAGCATCCTCGAGCTCTTTTTTCAGTGTTTTGTAATCCTGATACTGCGCGGACAGGTTAATTAAAAATCCGGAAGCGCTTGCTGCTGATGCAAACATATCGCAATTTTCCATTTTTTTATAGATTTTTGTTTCATTTTTGTGCGCTTTTAGGAGAATTTTGCACTGATCTGTGCGTTTCTGAGCAAAAGCTTTCAGCGCAAGAATATCGTCTTTATCTTTTGTGTAATGTTCATTTGCAAGCTCGGTATCCATGCAGATGTTATTAACACTTACCGATGAAAACGGTGTTGCTATTATTATGTATATAATAGCTAAGACTATTGTTGTTACAGTCAAAAAGAAAAGTCTAGGATTTTTTATCTTCATAATCACTCCAAAATTCCGTACCCTGTTAATATTTTAACTAATATTGCACAAATTGTCAATTTCAGAAATATCATCTTCCATAATACTTTTCTGAAAAAGTTCGCATTCTTCTGCCATATCAAGGATTTCAGCGTATTTCGGATTATGTAAAATTTTTGCAAAATTTTCAACGCCGATAAATTCTATTACAAAAAATGACGGAGTTTTTTCATTTATTTTTATAAATCCGCATTCGTCAAACAAATCCAGAAGTTCTGTAATTAACGGGATAGATTTCCCTAGGTGGCTTGCGCAGCGTCTTAAATCCACTTTGCCTGCATTGTTGTGGGCGGCATAACGGAGCATTCCCGTGAAAGTTTTCAGAAACTCTTTTTCATCAAAGTATTTTATTGTGTAATTCATAAGATGAATGCTTTGAGGCGAGGTTTCTCTTATAATATTTTCAAATGTTTCTCTGTCTGCAGGGTAGTCAAAAAACATTACGGCGTCACAATGCGGGGCTTCTTCGCGGGTGAAGATTTTTTCGGTAATATTTTTGAACGGTTTGAGCATTTCAATTATCTGCCTGCTTTCGGCAAATACCATAATATTCTGTTTTGTATTTTTTATATAATCATTGACCTGCGGAAGGATTCCTGTTTTCTTTCTGTGGTCATAAATCTTCATTTTGTTTGCGGTTTCGGGTTCTTCTTCTTTGAGGTATTCCGAATGAATATCATCAATAATAAGCTGGACGCTTGTGTTTCCCCTGAATTCGTTAATCTGCGGGTGGAAGGCAACATCCAGGGTATCCCCGTTAACAAGCGAAATATCGCCTTTCTGCCACCAGATACCGTTGAATTCGGAACCGTCTTTCTGAACTGTCAGCCTCAGGTGGTTTTTGTTTTCCCCCATAAGTTTTTTTTCTTTGAGTTTGAGATTTCTCATAGCAAAGACAGGGCTCGGGTTTGAGGCGCCGAAAGGCTCAAGACGCGAGATTTCTTCCACTAAATCCGTGCTTATGTCATCCGGCATAAGTTCAAGGTCTATTTTCAGAAAAGGTTTCAGTTCTTTTCCGGTTGTCATTTCTTTTACAGTTTTTATCAGAAGTTCTTTTACGTTTTTGAAAGGGGTCTTATCAGGCGTAAATGACAGCCCTGCAGCAAGCGAGTGACCGCCAAATCCGTCTAGAACTTCCGAAATTGAACTTATTACCTCATAAAGGTGAACGCCTTCAATGCTTCTTGCGGAACATTTTATCTGTTTGGTTTCTTCGGAATAAGTCATTAGAAATGCCGGTTTGTAGTATTTTTCGACAAGTTTTGAGGCAACAATTCCGATTATGCCGACATGCCATTTGGAATTAAAAAGAACAATAGCCGGATTGCGGTTTCCTTCTTTTTGTACCATCTCATCAGCTTCAAGGAAAGTGTCCTGACAGAGTGTCTGGCGAATTTTATTAAATTCTTCAAGGTTCTGTATGGCCATATCTATTTCCTGAGGGTTGTCGGAAATCATAACTTTAATTGCCTGTTCTACGGTATCCAGTCTGCCTGAGGCGTTAATTCTCGGTGCAACGCCAAAGGCTATGGTTTCTGCGGTAAGTCCTTTTTCAACGCTGTAGCCTGCGTTTTCAATTAGTCTTTTAAGGCCGTAATGCTTGCCTTCAGAGATTAAATCAAGACCTTTTGCAACAATATATCGGTTTTCACCGACAAGCGGCACAACGTCGGCAACGGTTCCGACTGCGGCGTAAGGCAATATTGATGAGATAAATTCAGTTTTCCCGTAGTGCTGCAAAATTGCTGTCGCGACTTTAAACGCTACCCCGACACCTGCAAGCGATGTAAGAGAGGTAATTTCTTTTGCGGAAAGATTTTCGTCCAGTGCATTTTGTGCTTTCGGGTTTATAATTCCGTATGCGCGGGGAAGTTCTTCCGGCGCTTCATGGTGGTCTGTTATGATGACATCAATTTTGAAACTGTTTATAAAATTTACCGCATCTACATCAGAAATTCCGCAGTCGACAGAAATTATAAGTTTTGGTTTTAGTGCGGTCATAAGTTTTACGAGAGCTTTTGTGTCAAAACCGTGGCCTTCTTTTTCCCTGTCAGGGATAAAGTAGCTTACGTCAGCCCCGAGGTATGAAAAAGTTCTGTACAGAAGCGAGGTTGATGTTACTCCGTCTGCGTCAAAGTCCCCGTAGATAACGATTTTTTCGTGATTATCAATAGCTTTAGCGAGCCTTTCAACACATTTTGGCATATCCGTGAACACCTCCGGAGAGGAAGGGGTTACAGAAAGCGGGTTTAAAAATTCCTCAACCTCTTTTTCTCCGTTAATTCCGCGTGACGCCAGAAGTCTTTTTATCAAAGACTTTTCGCCGGTTGTATCCGTATTATAAATCCATTCCTTAAAAGTCATTATCCTGCCCCAGTCTTTTCTTTATCGTACCACAAAAAATTAAAAAAGGCGATAAGGAAATCCGGCGATGAGGCGATAAGAGCCGCAAAAAACAGTGAAGGGTGAGGGTTTCGACAAAGTTAAAAGGTTGAAATGTTGAACGGGCGAACGGTTGAAAGGTTCATCTTTTGATATGTCATTCTGAAACATTAATCGTTGAGGCTCGCATGAGTTGCCGCTGTTCAGAATCTCTTTGTTAAAAAGAAGATAATACGCAAAGTAACGTAGGTCGGATTTACTAATCCGACAAAATTTTACTCCTTTGACCCCTTCAACCATTAAACTGTTCAACTGGCTGGTAACGGCTCTTGGATTTCGAGGAGGGGTTATCACAATGAAAAATTAACAGACGCCTCCCTGCGGGGAATGTGCCGCAGGCGGGAGAGGGGGTGCCCGTGCTCGAGGTGACCATGTATGTGCTGAGGGTTCGTGTGATGGGGTGGTAAAGTATCATTAAAAATTCTTCTTGTAAATTTTTATTACGCAGGTAGCAAAAAGCTTAATTTTTGTGCTTTCCTAATAGAAAGTATTTTTTTAGGAGAAGTATAATGATTGTTAATAAAACAGGTATTGATTTTGGCACAAGATATAAAAATTGCGGCAACAAAAAGCCGTCTAATAACAGACAAGCCGGAACCGGAGGTAATAACTCTAAAATGTTGTCTAATCAAACTTTTCAGGGGGAGGGGCTGGCTTATCAAAGCTTTTATATTCCGTTTACCGGCGGTGTAAATGATAAAAAAGCCAATGCGCACCGGATGTCAAAGCTAGAAAATATTATGTATTATGCTGACACCCCTACCAAAAATATGATTAATACCCTGAAAAAGGAGGCACAAAAATCAGGTTTTGATAAGATTACAACGCTGCATGTAATTAGATACGGTCTTGCTGAACTGGACAGGCACATAGAAGATCTTGACAGCGGTAAGAAAGATTATAATGCAGAAACCGTTCCTCCGCTCGGGTTGTTCTTAGTGTATGAAACTTCTGATAAAATGCTTGTAGAACCCTCCCAGCGTGAGCTTGTCAAACCGGTTATTAAGCAGGAAATAGAGCTTCTTGATAATTTGCTTTATACTTTAAAGCCCGGGTTTTTAAACACTACCGAGGATGAAATAACACTTTCTGATGATTTAATCGATTCTATCTGGAGTATGCGTAAGGAAAATGAACCTGTTGATGACTACACATTTATCCATGGTGCGCTGGCAAGCTCTGATGAAATTACCAGTCAGACAGTAGATGATTTTGTTATTGAACTGGAGAATGTTTTGATGCAAAATAATAAATCCCTTGGAGAAAGAGCTCCTTTCAGTGAGTATGAAAAAAAAGCAGAAAATGTTTTGAAAAATCTCTCTCTGGGTACAAACATTTTTTTGACATTCGACAGATCAAAAGAATCTCCGGAGAATTTTCTGGATACCGTTTATAAAGTTAATCAGAAAAACAGCGACAAAGTAACATATACAGAATTGAACACGCTTGCTAAGCCTGACTATTTTAATCATGTTGTTAAAACTCTTGCAAAAGACAAGTCAAGGCAGCATATAGTAGCAGCAAGTCCTCTGATGATGCTTATGAGAGACAGTACTGCGGAACAGCTCAATAATGGTGTTTATAATCTGTCACAGGAATTTGCCGACATAATGCTTAATCCGCCGTCTAACGTAAAATTCCTTTTTTATGATACAAAAAATAACTATTATACAATAATGGCATCAAATTTTGCACCTTTTTACGCAGACTTTGAAGAAGCGTCGGTACCGTCTTTGAGCACAAAGCAGATGATAAAATCCTTTAAGGAAAATCCTGTTTTGATGAAGGACATACAAAAGCCGTTTTCAAGAAATGCCGTTGAAAAAACTGTTGAAGCTTCCGCACGGCTTGACGGGGCATTTCCGGAAAAGACGCAGAATTTGATGAAAAAAATTGTCACATATTATATTGATAAAAAAGATATTAATGACAAAGATGTCCTTAACTATCTTAAAGAAGCCACCAGTCTGTTTAAAAAGAACAATGACGACAGTTCGGTCGAGGTAATCTTTGACACAGGCAAGAAGCTTAATGATATAATAGGCAAAACTTCTACCAAAAAAGAAGCAGCTGCAATAGTAAAACAGATTAAGTCAAACAAAATGGGCACAAAAGGAGTTGTAATTTATTCGCAGGACGGCTCTCCGGGAAGCGGACGCAGATACACTGCAAAGGCTATAGCCGGAGCTGCGCGTGTTCCGTATATAGAGATGAATACAATGGACTTCGGCACCAAAGAAGTTGACCTCTTTGGCGGCGGTTCACTCTCTCCGGAAGCTTCTATGAAAAAATTATTCTCTATTGTAACTACTCAGGCAGAGGCAAATGCTAATAAGTCTGCGGTTCTGTTTATCGACAATTTTGAATATTTTTCAATAGGCGAGATGATTTCGATGTACCACCAGAAAGCCATGGCGCAGCTTTTAAGAGAAATGGAAAAAGCCGATGAGGCCGGCTTAAATATTCTTGTAATAGGTTCTGTCGCAAATCCTAATCTGATAGGACAGGCAACAATGAAATCTTTCAAGTTTGTTGACAGTATGGAGGTTGCCTCTCCTGCATTTAATGAAGAAGAACGTGCAAGAATTATTGAAAGAGCGCTTAAGGATGAAAAATATAAGCTAGCCGGAACTCAAGAGGAGCAGAACGCTGCAATAGATTCTGCAGCGCATATAACCATAGGATTCCCGTTTATTTACCTGAAGAATCTGATTAAAAAGGCGCAGTCGGTCGCTATGGAAAGAGGTCACAGGGCGATTGAAAAATCTGATTTTACGGAAGCCTATCTTCAGATTACTACCGGCAGACCTGCTATATCAAAAATTAACGAACACGAAAAATTAATTACGACCTCTCACGAATGCGGTCATGCAACAAATATTGAGGTTATGAATAATCTTGCCAAAACAATGGGCAGACCGTGGCATGTTCCGGACAAAGTAAACTTTGTAACGCTTGATCCGCGGGGGTTCTACGGCGGTGCTGTTTACCACGGCAAAGATACAAATAAAGAAATTTCTTTTGAAAAAATCTTTTCAACTATTGTAACTTCATTTGGAGGGAACTCTGCTGAAAGCCTGTTTTACGGTATGGAAGGCTCTTACGGTATAAGCTGTGATATGGAAAGTGTCAGGGATTGCGCGGAAACTATGGTTAAGGTCATGGGTATGGGTGCAAAAACCGGTAAAATGGCTATAGGGGATGATGAAAATCTGTCTGACAAAATGAAGTCTATCATAGAAGATGATGAACGTGTAATTATCAACAATGCCAAAATCGCGTCGGATTTAATTACAGAAGTTTATGCGGACTTTAACAGAGAATTTACTAAAAAGTACGCTCCGCTTGTGGGAACAGGCGACTGTCTGATTGACGGCGACGAGTTCAGGCAGGCTCTGAAAAATTGGAAAGCCCGTCAAAGTACAGAAAAACAGGAAGAGTTACGGCTCTGTGATGAAATGCTGCTGAGGATTATGGACTGCACTAAAAAAGGGATTGCGGTAAGTAAAAAATAAGATTTATCTTAAAAAGATAAATCTTACTAAATTTTCCCTTTTTCTCAGCACATAGAGTGCCGTATCAGAATATGTCACTAAATGTTATAAGACGTTAAGTGCAACAAAAAAGTGAAGGGTGAAGAGTGAGGGGTGAAGGGTTCGACAAAGTTGAAAGGTTGAAGGGGTGAACGGGTGAATAGTTGAATGGTTTAAAGGCTTATCATTTGATAAGGAGTAACGTAGGTCGGATTTACCAATCCGACAAAATTTTACTAAATTCGGGTGAGGGTAAACCCTCCGGCGCATTCGCGCCACCTCCCTTACAAGGGAGGGAGTTACTCTAACCCCCTTTTTTAAAGGGGGGTAGGGGGGGATTTTATTTCATGCAGCCACCGCCTTAGTAACGTAGGTCGGATTTTCTATCCGACGAAAGATTGCTTTTTAATCAGGCACAGTAGTATCAATTTTCTCAACACGCTCCCGCGCTGCTCCCGCTATCGTTTCGAAAATCAATACTACTGTTCCCGAATAACCGGTGATGTCGTTCGGACATACCTGCCCGACAATAAAGCTTTATGAAGAACTGTTGTTCTTGCTGTATTTGTAGCTCAGGATACTGTAGCTGTCATCGGAACTTGATTCGCTTCCGTAGAATACAGACATATCAGTTGCACGTCTGTTAGCGTATTCATCCATTTTTTCCTGTTTTGCGGAATCAACGTTATAAGCAGTGATTTCTTCACTGGTAATCCTTCCGTCCTTATTTGCATCAATTTCGTCAAAATGTTCAAGGATGTTGCTCATCGTATCCGTAGAGATCCCGCTGGCACCGGAGGCGTACATCTGTGTGAGCTCCTGTCTTGTGAGCCCCTGACTCGACATGCGGTTGGTAAGATTTGTCATCTCATCAGCAGAAATTATGCCGTCATTGTCTTTATCTATACTGTTAAAGTTTGTCTGCAGGTAAGATGCAAAAGTTTGGTTCAGGTACGGGGTTTTGGTTGTATCTGTTCTTGCCTCGGTTATGTTATCCAGAGTTAGACCGTCAGGATACTGGGCTGCAAGATATGAATATGTGTTTGTCAGACCCGCATAAATTCCTGTGAGTAATGAGTTTCCGTTTAAGTTTGCCATAATAAGCTCTCCTCATATTTTAAGTCATGACTATTTTAATGATTTTTCGGAAAATGTCAACCATGAACCTTGTAAAAAGTGAAGGGGTGCTAAAAAGGCGAGAAGAGTTCGACTAATGCACCCTCCGCCTTTCACCTTTTACTTTTTTATTGCACTTATCGCCTCATCGCCCTATTGTCCCGTCTTACAGCAAAATCTGGGTGCCAAGGATAATTCTGTGGCTGTCCTGTTCTCGTTCGTTCTGGCAGAATACGTAATTCAAAATTAATCTGAGCGCCTGTCCTTTGATAAAATAATTTATGCCGGCAGTGTATTCCCGCCTCAGGTCGCCTCCTGTGTCCATATTCGGATCAAACTGGTCGTAGCGCGCAAGAACATGGAGTTTCTGCGTAATCCTGTAGCTTATTGTGCTGTAAAAGCCGTCAGCCCTGTTCGGACTCAGAGTTCTCCCGTTGTAACCGTCCGCGTAAGAGTATTCAAAGTTTGCCATGAATTTTTTGTAGTGATATGCTGCGTAAAAACCGGTTGTCGTATAGGTAAAATCATTGTGTCCGGCATTTAAGCCTCCGCCGAGAATTAAAGTTCCGTAGCGTCCGTCGGTCTTGCCGAGAGGTTTGAAGTTCATCCAGCCTGTAAATTCAGCACCCGGAAAAAACTGCCGCCAGAATCTTCCTGAACTGTTCAGTGCAAGGCTGTAGTCTACAAGGTCATAATTCCCGACAACACGGACACCGAGCGCTCTTGTGTTTGCAAAATTCCTTGCAATTTGAGAGCGGAAAGCAAAAGGCAGTGTGTAAGAGCTTGCGCCGCCGTCAACACCTACCTGATTGCGGGAATTCCCGACAATAACCTTGTGGTGCGGTATCTTTGAATTAACAATATAAGCGTCTGTTATTAAATTCTGCATAAAGCTGCGGTCGCTTGCGGGCTTAAAGTTAAACTGCAGTTTGAAATCGGTATTCTGATCTTTGAAATCTCCGACAACACCAGCTTCCAGAATATTTAAATCGTATTCGGTATCGTAATCGCTTCCTTCAAAAAAGCTGTTGAAATTCCCCTGAAATGCCCCGTAAAACCTTATTTTATCCACAGGCCCTTTTTCAAATTTATGTGTCAGTTCATCTTCAAGAAGATAAGACGGGATTGAAGTTCTCTCGAGTTTCTTTTTGTAAATCCTGCCGAAAAGGGATTCTTCTTCTATCTTAAACGGGTGTTCGTCCTCTTTATTTGTATCTATAAGACTGTCAAATATTGAAAATTCAACATTTGTGTTATCCAGAACATCATCATCATTTCTAGGGGTGAATGAGTTTTTGGGCAGTGAATGAATGTCGTCTTTTGAAACATCAAGCAAAATTACATCGGATTTTTTGTTTTTTTCTTCATCCGCGTCTTGGAGCTCCTCTGCCGCAAACACTGTCGGCGCAAGCATTACAGCAAAAAATATCAATGCTATTCTGAAAATACTGTTCACAAATATTAATTATACCATAAAACACTTGCAAAACATTATTTTTTTATTGTATATTTTTATTATGACAAATGTAATAAAAAATAAAAAAGCTGTTAAGCTTAAAGTAAAAACCCCGATAGTAGATGCCCTGAAACAAGCCTGTGAAAACCCGACATACCAGTTTCATATTCCGGGACACACAAAAGGCTGCGGTGCTTTGCCGGAGTTTAAAAAACTCATAGGTAAAAAGGCGCTGTCTGTAGATACAACCGATGAATTTGACAATCTCGGAACGCTTCATCCTGCCACAGGCCCGATAAAAGAGGCTCAGGAACTTGCTGCAAAAGCGTTCGGGGCTAAAAAGACATTTTTCCTTCTGAACGGTTCAACTGCCGGAAACCTTGCGCTTGCAATGGGGTTGACTAAAAAAGGACAAAAAATTATTACAAACAGAAACTGTCATCGCTCAATCTTAACAGGCATGATAATTTCCGGAGCCGAGCCTGTGTGGCTTATTCCTGAAAAATTTGAGGAATGGGGCATCTGGGGAAATGTTACCCCTGAAAGTGTTGAGCGGATGCTTAAAGAAAATAAAGATGCAGCAATGGTTTGGATTACAAACCCGACTTACGAGGGCGTTGTATCTGATATAAAATCTATTTCCGCAGTTTGTAAACGTTACGGTGTGCCGTTAATTGTTGATGAAGCGCATGCTTGCCTGTGGAATTTTAGCAAACATTTGCCTGTGCCGGCGTTGCAGCTCGGTGCTGATGCGGTTGTTCATTCGCTTCACAAAACAGGCGGAAGCATGAGTCAGAGTTCAATGCTTCATATTGCGGAAAACTCTATGATTGATGCGGATGCTGTTGAAAAAGCTCTGAAACTGCTTCACACAACCAGCCCTTCATTAATGCTTCTTGCAAGTCTGGATGCTGCAAGGGCAAACCTTGACAGTCCGCGCGGGAAAAAACAGCTTGAGCGTGCAATTTCCAATGCCAAATATCTCCGCCGCGAAATTGAAAAACTTGAGCATATTCACGATTTGAAGCCTGATTTCGGGTATATGACCGATGTTACAAAGGTGTTTATCAGGGCGGACGGACTTTCGGGCAAAAGGCTGGAATCAATTTTAGAGATTGATTTTAACATAGAGGTGGAAAGCGCTTCTGATGCAGGGCTGCTTTTGCTTTCAAACATCGGAAACACAAGACGCGATATGGAATATCTGGTCAAATGCCTTCAAAAGATTGATAAGACAAAGTATTCAGACATTTGTTACCTTGAGAATAAAAAGCACATGCCGATGCTTACCCCTGTAATAAAGATGAGTTTGCGTGATGCGTACTATTCGCCGAAGGAAACAATACCGAAGGAGCTTGCTGTAGGCAGGATTTCAGGAGAAGTCATAGCTGAATGTCCTCCGGGGATTGCGGTGCTTCTTCCGGGAGAGTTGATTACGGAAGCGCATCTGCCGTATCTTGCGGATTACGACTCTGTGGAAGTGATTAAGTAGTTACAGATTATGCTGGAGGAGGTATCTGTCGTACTCCCGTGTTAATCCTTTGATTTTTGCGTCGAGGATTTCCAGAAGGTAGGCGAGGTGATACGGGTAAATGTCCTCCTGTTCGCACCAGTTGTAGGTGTGGTTAAGTATTGTGAAAATTGTTTTTATTTCGTGCATATCCGCGTGAAAGTCTGTCAGGTCTTTGTCCATGTTGTTTAACTCCAAAATTGATTGTAATTTTATTGTAATAAAGTTGTAACTTTTTTGCAATTGAAATTTGTGTTATAAGCATATAAAATTACAATATTGTTACAATAAAATTATAATAAAGGTATAAATGGGCGAGAAGAAAAAAAGGTTTGTATTACTTATTGAAGATGAAATTTATGAAAAGTTTAAAATGCTGGCTAAAGAGCAAAACCGTACTGCTGGAAATTTGGGGGCAACACTGATTAAGGAATACGTAAAAAATAACGAAACAAAAAATTGAATTATGGATAAAAAAATTGGTGCATTAATCAAAGAATTAAGAACCCGCAAGCATAAAACCTTAGAAAAACTTGCTTATGAAAGTAATTTTTCTAAAGGCGGATTAAGTGAAGTAGAAAGAGGTTTGCGGGAAATAAAACTTTCTACTCTGGAAAAAATTTGCAATACGCTTGAGATAAAATTAAGTGATTTTTTTTAAATTATATGAAAATAATGGTTAATGGCTGTCATTCAGTTTTACGGCTGATTACAATTGACCGGAGAATGGAGTTCCGACTCCCAAATAACTCTAATAGCTCAGCCTACCAGGCTATTACCTGATAAAATTAGTCCAGACCTTATCTTCTGTGTGCGGAAGGATTCCTGCATTTTTGCCGGCTTCAATACATTTAAGTATCCACGCCATATTATGCCCCAGAACCCGCATTATCTGACAGCCTTCCTCATCTTTCAGAACATCTTCCGGTCTGTTGCCGTGCACCATGTTCCAGTAATTTGAAGATACTACCGGCATTTCATTTATCGTAAAATGTTTTGTGATAGCCTCAAGCGATGCGGTTGTTCCCGCACGTCTTGCTGAAACCACAGCCGCCGCCGGCTTATATCTGAAGGCAGAACTTCCGGCATAAAAAAGTCTGTCCATTGCAGAAAGCAGCCGCCCGCTCGGATGTGCATAATATACCGGTGATCCGAATATAAATCCGTCGGCTGTTCGGGCTTTTTCTATTATTTCGTTGATGAGGTCATCTTTGAATACGCAGCCCGCGCCGTTCTTTTTGCACGCCCCGCAGCCTGTGCAGTCACGAATTGACTCCGCTCCAAGCTGAATTATCTCTGTTTCGACACCCTCATTGTTTAATTCTTTTGCCGCAATTGTCAGTGCCGTAAATGTGCAGCCCTCTTTGTGTGCGCTGCCGTTAAATAACAATACTTTCATAATTTACATCTTTTCCGCTAACATTGAATCTTTAAAATCCTGTTCGGCTTTTTCGATTTTTTTATCGAGTTCACGCGCCTTTTTCAAGTCCTCATCCGCACCCTTGTAATCTTTTAAAGCACGTTTCAGTTTGGCTCTTTCATAATAAGGCCACGCTTCATCAGGAATGTAGCTTACAAGCTTATTCAAATCCATCAGTGCATCATAGTATCTGCCCATTTGCATCTGGATTTTTGCCCTTGTAAGGTATTTTGAATACTGTTTATTTGTATCATCATCTACCGCACTATTTGAAAACTTTAACGCCACATCAAGTTCGTTCATTCCAAGATAAACTTTTGCAATCTCGTTCGGTCTGCCGGATTTTTGTGCATATTCAAGCGCTACTGTCCAGTTCTTTTTAGACATATAGCAGTTTGCAAGTAATGCGTAATCATCCGCCGACGCAAGCTTCATCCGGTCAATTCTCAACAGGTCTTTTATGCAGTTCTCATGCTGACCGTTAACGTAAAACCACATTGCCCTGTCGCGTATCATTTCAGCTTTTGTTGCAGGAAGGATAGACGTTCCTATTGCAGAGTTTCTGTAAGCAAATTCCATACTAGGGTTGGCGTATGAAAGGTATGCTTTATACTGGTAATAATACGGTAACGACAAAACACATATTCCAAGTATTATAAACACTATAGGAGTATATACATATTTTTTAATATTCTTATTCATACTGGTATACTACATTTTTTTTTGAATATTGTCAAGCATTATAATTATATGTGTTCAGTGCTGCCATTCAATTATATTTCCGGAATTGCAATATTTATTGTGCAGGTTTATAAGCTCTGGTAATGTAGTTATTTTATCTGTTATAACGGCTTTGTAGTATTCAATCCCCGGTATTTTCATATCATCCGGAGTTTCATACATAATATAGATGTAAAGAACCACAGGTTTGATTTTTTAGTTCAGATATTTTAACTATTTAGGGGTAAAGTTGAGATAGATCCACTCCAAAACTTCAGGCTATCATTTAAATTTTGCCGGATTTACTAATCCGACAAAATTTACTAATTTTATATAATAAATTCATTAAGATTTTCCTTAATAAAATCATCGACTTTTGAATTTCTTTCTATATATGACATAGATCTTTCAATTATTTTCAGATATTCTACCATTCTGTTTATAATACCTATCGGTTGCCCGTAAATACATTTATTAGATAAATCTTTATTCCAACTATCTGCTATATCTTCAGCAACCTGAGCATCTTCAAAGTCAAGCCACAACTCCTGACTAGACATGTCATACCTATCATTCATTGGCTTCAATTTAATTTGAATGCTATTATAGCTAGGTGCCATGTAGCCATATTTAGAACCCGACGAATGTTGAAAAGGCTCATATATAAACTTATTCATAGTATTCATAATATCTTCACCATTTTTATCAACTATTCCAACCCTTCCTTCAGCATTTATATATAAATCTAAAAATTTTGTATCTTTTAGAGCCTTTTCAGGTTCTTTCAAAATGGATGAGGAGGTGGGATTGTTTTGCTCGGCGGCGATAAACAGGTCTACGGTTGACGCCGTCAATGCCGTTGGCATTTTGTCGTCAAGCCTTCGCCCTCTGCCGCCTCGCGCTCGAACCAATCAAGACTAACGTCTTGAAATGGGTTTTCATCCTCACCAAACTAAATAAAAACGGGTCTGGCAAAAGTCAGCCCGTTTTTATTGGAGGAGGTGGGATTCGAACAAATATTTTTGCTTTTTGTAGTTTCAAATTTCATCCCGTAACCTCTAGTATTATTTAATCTTGGAAGTTCCTTCTTTTAGTAACTTTTAATAATTTTTAGGGACTATTTGTAAAATTAGTCCCTTTTTAGTCCCCTGAAAAATATTTAATCTGTAAAATCAAGATTTATAATTTTTTATTGATTATATCAATCGCTCTAACAGTTTTTCTATCGCCTTCTTTATTAAAATATTTATAAGTTCCGCTTTCTGCAAAACATTCACTTCTTTTGATTTTAACAATTTGTTCGTCAACATAATTATTATTTTGAATTAAATAGACCAATCTTCCATCTAACTTGCAAGCTGTTTCGTAATTGCTATAACTCCAATTAACACGAGGACATATAAATCCAAGAGCTCCTTCATCCAATACTTGTAGTATCAAAACTTTTGAGCCTGATGTACAAGCAGGATTCTTTTCCGCAAAACAAACATTAAACATTCCAAGACCAATAAAAATACTTAAGATACATACAACTTTTTTCATTACTTACCTCATTTAATTAACGTGTTAATTATAGCACAAATTAAATTTTGTAAATTATTTATATGATTCTGTGTTGAAATTTTACAAAAATAGGGTATAATATAATTAAGCGGTGTACTTGCCATTTGGCAGTACACTGTTTTCATTTTTATAAGTATTTAAGAATTGATACATTTTAGGATTATCTTTATCAAAGAACTCTTTCAATTTATATGTTATACCTGCATTGTTCAAACGTCTTGTTTTCTGATTATAAGCAAACTTCGGCAATAATGCTTTGAAGAATGGATAATCAGGGTTATCATCCTTGAAAGCACGATTTACATTATATGCACATAAGTCTGTTAATTGAATGAAATTATTATATTGTGAATCAACAAACATAATGTTTTCAATAATATTTTTGATTCCTTTCCAAGAATAACCTTCTTCAACCTGCAATGTGTGAGTTCTGTTTAGCATCTTTTCTATGCTGTCTGAGCATTTATCCATTATGACAATTGCTTGTTTATCAGGGTGGTTAAACGCCATAAAGAGTGAAATTCTTTCTAACAAATACTGAATAGCAAAAATATTCGGTTCAGGCTTATTTATTCCATAATGGCGAAGAAGAGAATCTTTGTTAATAACTGTAGAAATTAAAGTACAGTTATTATTGATAATAATATCCATTAATCCGCAGGAAAGTTGTATTAATTCTTCTTTAGACAAGTTTGCAAGATATTTATGTTTTTCTCTTTCTTTTGGAAATCTTATCCAGTTAGATTTGACTTCTAAGATAGGAGCAGAGTTAGTTTTGAAAACAGCCGTTTTTAACACATTAACTTTATGGTTAATTGCCTTCCAGTCATTTGCATTTATGCCTAACGCATTAAATACAAAATACTTTGAACCTGAATTATATGCAATCTCCCCTGATTCATCTATATAGAATAAGAACATGCGACCTCTTTATACTGATTTTATTGGTATTATAGCATAAAAAGATACTATTGAACTAATAAAAATTAATTCTTTTAATAAATTCTATGTATTTTTCAGATATTTTATTATATCTTTCTTCTGTTTTTCCCAAAAGGTTGTAACTAAAAACAGTTCCTTGTTGTGCCAACTTATCAATAAATTTAGCAGGATGCAATTTACTTGTATAATCAGAATCTATTCCATAGAAATTATTATATCGCCATAAAAAACGTCCTGTAGGAGCCCAAAATCCATATGAACTATCTAATCTAACATTACTAAATTCTAAGCCTATAAAATATTCTACTCTATCAAAGATATTTGCAAATTCATTGTCATCGGGAATAATATCAGCAAATAATGGTCGTAATACATCATGTAAATGGTCATTAATAGGAGTTTTATAGCGTTGCTGTAAAATATTATTAAAGACTTCTGGACGAACAATATTATTAGGATTATATATCCCTATAGGTTCTGTACTATTATTGGTATTATAATCATTTATGTCAAATCCATGAAATATTTTATATAACATTTCATAATCTTCTTTAATAAGTTCAATTATTAATAAAGCATAATAAATTAATAATGATGGATATTTTTGAAAATCTATTAGTGAAGTATACCCTGATTCAATTACTTTAAGATTTGCAAAACGTTTAAATAAATTAATCCATAAATTATTATATTTTTCACTTCCCCAATAAGCACCAGTGATTATTATTGAAAGTATTTTTTCACAATATGAATCATAAGCCAATGTTCTTTCATAAAATATGTTATATAAAGGTTGTTGAATTTTAGCTAAATTTGAGAAGTCGTCAGTCAATGTATTTATTAATTCTTCTGCTTGTCCATTTATAAATTTATGAACACGAATGATGTTTTTATCATCTAAAATTAAATCTTCTATTATTTGCTTTGCATCTTTTGTTTGAATATTATGACTATTGTCATTCTCATATTTTTCGATTAAAGCTGAAGACTCCTTGCCAACATCACTGTAAATTTTCTCTTCTACTTGATTTTCTGTAGATTTTAAATTGTTTATTGTTTTTATAATACTTCTTGCAACAGTTTCTACTCCTGAACTAGAATCCACCGCAAATATATCTGATAAAGAGAGAGAATACTGCCTTACTTCCTCAACTGTAACATTATGCCAAATAGGTAATATAGTCTTTTTACCATCGCTATTTTGTCTTGCGACTAATCCATTTAATTCATAATCCGTCCATTGTTTTGCAAAAAATTTTTTACTTAAAACAACAACACCACATAAAGAATTTTTTAATCCCTTGTCAATAGACTCGCGTAGACTATCTCCAATATTCATGATATGAGCATCATACCAAACTTTTATTCCCTTTGATTCCAGATTATTAACAAGAGCCTCCACAAAATCAGGTTTATCTTCTGAGGCATGAGAAATGAAACAGTCATATTTTTTAGCTTCATCACTTATGTTTGACATACTTATCCTTCCAAGTTATCACTTTGTTAATTCTTTAATACCCTCTATAACACTATTAGAATTCCAACCAACGGTTTTATCTGCACAGGTTGTTACCAATACTGAATTATGTTTTTGCCCCCATGGAACAACTGCTAAAATAGGTTTACCCATATTTACGGCGGTTTGAACTTCAAACTTTACCCAGTCACTACATGAAGAATATACTGCAGTTGGAACAATAAATACACTACATTGCCTAATTTGCTCTGCAATAGCAGTCTTTAGTTCTGAATTATTAAGCCCTAATAATTTTTTCTCTATAGAAATACTGTAATCTGAGAATGTATAGTATAACGCATTATCTAACCACGTTTTTATTGTATTGTAGTCATTATCATAATCCCAACAGTGTGAAATAAAAATTTTTCTTAATCTTGACATTTTAATTCTCCTTAATTTGTAAAACTGTAATAAACATATCAAACCAATCGGTTTTAATTTTATAATTTTCATAAACTTTTTTTATTAAAGTGAGATTTTTTATCGTTGTTTCATACATCCATGTTGAAGGTTGAGTTTGTAAGGTTGATATAATGCCTAAAACATTTTCAGCTTTTGCAAAGTCTTTATTGAGTATATATAACTCGTAAGCAGTTGCAAGTAACCAATAATCGTTGCTTATTGAGAAATCATTAAGTTCTATATTATACGTTATGACAGGTAAAATCTTAGTAAGTTCTTCTTCTGCTTCATCCTTATTCTGTACAAGTAACAGAGTTGCTAAATTTATACCTGTATAATAATTTCTTGAATCCATTTCAAAACCATTTCGATATGCATTTATCGCCTTCTCTAAATAACTTGGAAATGAAATTGTTTCTTGAAATTTTATTGCAAGTTTTTTATAAGCACTACCAATTAAACCATATGTTTCACTTGATTCACCATAATCCTTTAAGATTTCTTCTAATAAGAATAAAGAAGTCTTTTCATCTCCTTCTTGTCCCCTCTTATTATAAGCTAAAGCTTCTTGTTGACGGACATATACATAGTTCTTGACCTCATTGTCTAAACTATTATGAATAAAATCAAGTAATTCATTCCAAGCTTTTATTTTCTGAAAACCTTTAATGATTTCAAAAATTAAATACTTAAAAGGGAAATAGGTGTCTTGCATTGATTTAATTATAGAATAAAGGTTATTAATATCTTCTATCTTTTCTAATTGTGATTTAAATGCGTTTCTTTGTTTTTGTAAGTCTTGATATATATGTAGTTTTGTATCATCAAGTTCTGTTTTAGGAAAATTATCTATCAATGCAAACGGAAGACTATCACATTTACAGTCGCAACTAATTACATTTTTGAGTCGTTCTACTAATTTATCTTTTAAATTTATAGCAGCTTTTTCTGTTATTACTCCTTTGTCAAGTTCGTAAGGAATTGCTCTAAGCGGTTGAATATCAAATGGTAACCTTGTATTTTTATCATAAATAAGTATTGTAGAATAAGGTCTAGCACAATGACGAATACCTAGCTCATAATATACATTAGGATTTTCATTTGTAATGTCAACAATTACAATATCAGTACAAATTAGCCGTTCAATCATTAAAGCATGAATAATACCTCCATCCTGTTCTTCATCGGCACGCATAACTTGTAACCCCAATTCTTCTGTAGCTGGTCTTATAGCTTTATCATAAACTCTATCAAAATCTATTTTATAACGTCTTTTCTTAGCCTGTTTTATACCAAATGGCATAGCTACAAAAATATCTTTAATTGTCATTGCATCCTTTCCATACTTATAATAATTTTTGAATCTAATATGCATTTAAATTATAACCTGTATAAGAAAAGATTTAATAAAATTTAATTAAAAATTAAGATTTAACATTACAAACTTGTAATCTCGCATAAAACTCATCCATTTTATTAGCGACCTGTGCTTCTTTTGATTTGATAATGTGAGAGTAAGTGTTCAAGGTTACATTTTTATCAGCGTGTCCGAGTCGACCGCTTACTGTTACAATATCCTCGCCTGATGAAATCAGCAGGCTTGCATTTGTGTGGCGGAGTTGGTGGAATGTTATTTTCGGTAAGTTATGGCGGTTTAAGAATTTTGTAAACCACTTATAAGGAAGCTGTGTACTTATCGGCTTCCTATCCTCATGCAGGAATACATATTTACCGTTTTGCCAAGCAGTACCAAATTTTAATCGGTTTTCATTCTGTTGCTTTTTGTATTCCTTTAATAGAGATATAACCGTTTTTGAGGCTGTAACGGTTCTGATACCTGCCTCTGTTTTTGGTTTACCTTCAATATTGCCATAACCTGCAATATAGTGTCGTTGCTTATTGATATTCACTTCACAGGTGTCAAAATTTATATCTTCCCACTTCAAGCCTGTAAGTTCACCCTCTCTTAAACCGATATCTATTGCAAGATAAATCATTGTCATATACATTAATGGTTCACTTTTCAAGCAGTCCAACATATCTGCCACCTGTTCATCATTGTAATACTTAGCTTTGGGTTTTGTTGCTTTCTGTGGTTTGGCTCTTTCAGCAGGATTATTCATTAAGATGTTCCAATCTACAGCGGTTGAAAGTATTGAGTGAATTACAATGTGATGATTTTTGATTGTTTTTCGGTTTAACTTCTTTTCAGAATTTCCCTTAAACATTCTGTTAAAGTCCAGTTTATAGCAATTACAGAGTTTTTGAGCTGTGCTGTAATTTGTTGCCATGCCGGTTTTCAACCTTCTGCAAGTTTTAGATGATATACCTGTAGTTTTGATTATGTGAGAAATTGTCAATGGTTCAAGATATTTTATCAGGGCTTTGGTAGGGGTAAACCTGCCGTCTAATCTCACTCCTGCTTCATCAAGATTGTTGTAAAACTGTATCAAGTGATGAGGCTGTAATTTGCCGAGTTTAATATGTCCGATAGCAGGCAAAATCCGTTTGAGCATAATTTTATATGATTGTAATGTTGTAAGTGTAAGATGTTTCTCTGCGTAATCTTCTAACCACCTTTGTGTAAAGGCTTCAAATGTTATCTTTTCGCCGTCTAAGTAAACTCCGTTTAAGACTTCGTTTTCAAACATCACCATTTGACGGTTAAGCTCTTTTTCAGCCTGCTTAGCAGTTAATGTTTCGTCTAGTTTAATTGTTTTTCTTTTGCGAAGTTTTTTGCCTTTGGAGTCGTAACCCTGGCAAACGGTTAATCTATAAGTAAATTTACTGATTTGTTCATAAAATGCCATTTTATTTTCCTTCTTATCATTTTTTATTATCTCCCTTTTTTATAACTTCCAGCTTCATTTTCTTAATTTTTCTTGTTAAACAAAGGTTTTT
>CASFGU010000051.1 GCA_949294395.1 uncultured bacterium | reverse complement strand
TCCTTGCTATACCTGCGTTTTCCATCGTTTAATCTCCTTTGCTTTTTCTTTTTTATTACTTTTCTTTGGAATATCTATATATGTTTTCGAGACGTTAGCGGGAGCGTGTTCGTGAAAACATTTATAGATATTCCTCTTCGTGTACTCTTTCTTTCTGAGCCTGCTCTGAATTTAGTTCAGGGATGACAATGTTTTATTTTGTCATGCTGAACTTGTTTCAGCATCCCTTTGGCTTTTTTGCTGTCTTTTTTATTATATCATTATTTTGCTAATTATGCAAGATTAAGCTTGCCATATCTGATTAAATAAGATACAATTAAATTATAGTTGAGAGGATATTATGAAAATAACAGTTTGTATGGGAAGTTCATGTTTTGCCCGCGGCAACGACCAAAATCTTGAATTTCTTGAAAATTATATAAAAGAACACGGACTAGAAGCGGAAATAGAACTTGCAGGAAACCGCTGCGAAGGCAAATGCTCAACAGGTCCCAATATTATAATAGACGGGGTTGAATATTCAGAAATGGATAAAGAAAAACTGGAAAAAATATTAACCGCAGCTAAATAACCTGCTGTATTTTAATAAATTATGAAAATATAAAAAGGAGTTTTGAAAAAGATGAATAATCAATATCCGGTCTATACACTTTCAAATGAGTGCCATGACTGCTACAGGTGCGTAAGGGAATGCCTTGTTAAAGCCATAAAAATTGAAAACGGACACGCCTCTGTTATACCGGAAAAATGTATTGCCTGCGGACACTGCGTTAAGACCTGTCCGTCCAATGCAAAACGGGTAAGGGTTGATATTGATAAAGCAAAAAATTTGATTCTTGCACAGAAAGAGGTTTACGTATCACTTGCACCAAGCTGGAGCGGAGTGTTTGAATATTCTTCTGAAAAGATGATTTCTATTCTCAAAAAACTCGGATTTAAAGCAGTGTCAGAAACAGCTCTCGGCGCACAGGAGGTTTCAATAAAAACTACCGGGATACTTAATGAAGCTGAAAAAGGGCTTTTTATATCCAGCGCCTGTCCTGTTATTGTAGATTTTATAAGGATTTATCATCCGGAATTTACAAAATATATTACCCCGCTGGGTTCTCCGGCAATGACTCATGCAAAAATGCTCCGAAATAACTACGGCGATGATATTGCCATAGTTTTTATAGGCCCCTGCATAGGTAAAAAAAATGAAGTCAAATACAGCGGACTTTTTGACGTTGCACTGACGTTTGAGGAGTTAAAATACTGGATACATGACGAACTTGTCGACCCATCAACAGTACCTGAAGAAGCCGACAGCAAATTTGTACCCGAGGCAGCCTGCGAAGGTACGCTTTACCCGATTGACGGCGGAATGAATGAAACCATAAAACGTATTGGAGTAAAAAAAGGGGTCCAGCTTTTAGACATAGCAGGGCTGGAAGCTTTTGAAAAGGCACTCAACAATCTTAACCCTGACAAGCTTGACCGCGTTGTATTTGTGGAAGCTCTCTCCTGTGAAGGCGGCTGCGTCGCCGGCCCTTGTATCTCAACTGAAAAAGCCGGCATAAGTATTGTATCGGATGTTCTTACAAACGTGAAAGACAGAGAAAATATTCCGAAATCACCATCGGTTGTTGTGCCTTATGAAATTCACGAGAAAAAAATTGTCGATTCCCAGTACCCTATAGAAGAAATCTTAAAAACACTTAAAAAACTCGGAAAACACACTGTTGATGATGAACTGAACTGCGGAGGCTGCGGTTATGCAACATGCCGGGATCTTGCCAAAGCACTTCTTGACGGAGATGCAGAGATTTCAATGTGCGTTTCATATATGAGAAAAATTGCGATGAAAAAAGCCGCGGCACTTGTTCGTTGTATGCCTGCCGCCGTTGTTGTAGTTGACAGTAATATGAATATTGTAGAAGCAAACGAAAGCTTTATGAAAATGTTCACCGGCGATATGTATGAAATATTCAAAACAAGACCCGAAGGGCTTGCCGGAGCTGCACTTGACAGGATTATTGACTTTGCTGACCTGTTCAGAACAATTTTAAAATCAGGTAAAGAACTTCACAAAGAACGCTATCCGGTTAAAAACTGTCTTTATGACATAAGCATTTTTACAATTGAAGAAAATGAACTTGTCGGCGCAGTTATCTCTGATGTTACGCAATCCGAAACAAACAGGGAAAAAATTGCACAGAAAGCACATGAGGTTATCTCCAAAAACATCTCAATCGTTCAGGAAATTGCCTGCCTTCTGGGCGAACACATGGTGGAAACCGAAACGCTCTTAAGTTCAATTGCCAACGACTTTGACGACAAAGATGAGGAGGATAATGTGAAAAGCGAGAGTTAGTGTAAATCGATCCACACTTCACTCTTCACCATTCACTTAAAAACTTATGTTTATAGATATAGATTGCAGTCAGATGAAAAAATATAACCAGAACGCGTACGGTGATTACTTTGTGTCAAAGCGTTATCCGGATGAGGCGCGTCTGATTGCTGTGTTATCTGACGGGCTGGGCAGCGGGATTAAGGCTAATATCCTATCCTGTATGACAGCCACAATGCTTTTGAGGTTTATTGAGAACCAGCAGATACCTATCCGCGAGGCTGCAGAAATCATTATGAACTCGCTTCCAGTATGCAAGGTCAGGAGAATAAGCTATTCAACTTTTTCGGCAATTGATGTGAACGATGACGGAAATGCAAAAATAGTTGAAGAAGGTAACCCTGAGTTTTTGTGGATTAGGAATAACGAAATCATGGATCCTCCTTATGAAACGATTCAATCAAAGACTTTCAAAAACAGAAAACTCAGGATATATAAACTAAAACTCCGCCTTGGCGACCGCTTAATCTTCTGTTCCGACGGAGTTACACAGGCAGGACTAGGCGGGAAAAGACTTAAACTAGGACTGCGCCGCGAGGGGCTTATTGTGCTGGTGAAAGACAAACTTGCAGAACATCCTGACATTTCAAGCTCGGAACTTTCCCAGTATCTTGTTAATCAGGCAAAAAATATCGAGTCCGACCGCAAACCTAAAGATGACATATCAGCCTGTGTACTGTATTTCAGAGAACCGCGTGAAGCGTTGATTTTCACAGGCCCACCTTACCACCAGCAGAAAGACAAAGAATACGCTGAAATGTTCGCAAATTTTAAAGGCAAAAAAGCCATAGCCGGCGGTACAACAGCAAATCTTATCTCACGCGAACTTAACCGTCCTATTACAATGGACACAACAATCAGTATCGGGAAACTTCCTGCCTGCTCTTATATGGAAGGGGTTGATCTGGTTACCGAAGGCATTCTTACTCTGACCAAAACTTTAGAATACTTAGAAAATGGTACTACAGATATTGACAATGCAGCAGGAAAGTTGGTAAAATTTTTATTAGATAGTGACTGCATTAACTTTATGGTCGGAGCAAAGTTAAATCAGGCACACTACGATCCGGCACTGCCGATAGAAATAGAAATCCGCAAAAATATAATCAAAAAGATGGCAAACATTTTGCAGGATAAATATTTTAAAAAGGTTACGGTACAATATATGTAAACCTGACCGCATATTTAAACTTCCGGCGCATGCCGTCACAGTATAACAACAATTAATAGAGAGGATAGAAAAAGATGGACAAAAAAGTGAGTGTTAAGGTTTGTTTAGGAACAACATGTTTTGTTATGGGGTCTGCAAACCTGCAGGAATTAATTGAAACTGTTCCTGCTAAATACGGCGACAAAGTAGAAGTTATGGGTGTTCCATGTCTGGGTTTATGCTCTATCGACTGGGAATTTTCCAAAGCTCCTTACGTAAAAGTTGACGAGGATGTCATAAAAGAAGCAACTGTTGAAAAAGTTCTCAAAGCAATTGACGAAAAACTTGCATCAAAATAACTTTTTCAAACGTGGGGGGTGGGAGATAAGTTACCCCCTGCAGAATAAATATTATTGGTATTACAAAAAATCCCGCACCTGCAGTGTGCGGGATTTTTACAGTAAATCTTTTTATTATACATCTTCCACTAAATCGCGTATAATCTTATAAATTTTTTCAAGCATTTTGTTATCATCCTTTGCAGAATTGATATAATAATTTATTCCGTCTAAAAGTTCTGAATTTGTTTTAATATGATCGCTTGCAAAAAGTTCCTCAACAGAAACTTCTAACGCGGATAAAAGTTTTTCTAGAGTTTCAGCTTTCACAAAACAATTTCCGACCTCAATTCTGCTGAGATTTCTCGGTGAAATATCAATCATTTCAGACAGCTGTTCCTGTGTCAGGTGTTTCTTTTTCCTGATACGTTTTAACTTTTGCCCGAAGGATTTTTTTATATCCATATTTATCCTTTATATTGAATTTCAATCTAAAATAGATGCTGCATATCATAATATATTAATTTTTGTAAACCCTAAACGGCATTGCATATCAGTATTTTAGAATAATTCAATATAATATATCTAATTTTTTAGCAATTTTACTCTGCCAAATGTTTTTATAAAAGAGTAATAGTTATTGCAGCAGTCTTGCCGCATAGTGAAGATTTTAAAGCACGAAACATCTTAAGAAAGGAGATTTGTATGGAACCGGTTAAACCTATCAGCGCAAAAAGTCAGGCTGAAACACAAAAGGCTTCAGCAAAAAGCGAGAAAACAGAAAAAGTAAATATCGGAGGCGTCTTATTTAATAAAAACGAAATTAAAGAAAGCCGTATACGTAATAAAAATGGAGAAAAAATTAACACTGTATTTCTAAAGCCAGGATTAAAACTTGAATTTCCTGATCAAACAGATCCCAACAAGAAACCAACTGTCGAAAGTATGGGACTGCAAGATGAATGGTACAATCCCGACCGTTCACATATTATTATAAATGATCTTGAAAACGCAAAAATCTACGGAACAAAAAATAAAGACGACCATATTACCATGTGGGGAAAATCCAGCGGAAATGAAATATTTATAGATCAAAAAGAAAGCTGGTACGTAAATAAAAATATGCGTCATGACACTGTCGAACTGTATCCTGGCACCTCAAACAACACTGTTCACATGGATGAGGCGGACAAAACAGAAATATCATACAACCAGACAAAGGTAACCATAAAAGATAAAGACGGCACAGAAACTGAAATTCAATCCCCTGTCGGCACTCTTGAAGTTGAAGGAGAAGGCACAAGCGAACAGGAACTCCAGCTTAAAGACGCTCTTGGCGACAATTATAAGCTCCATAAACATTTGCAAAAATAAAATTCATACAATTCATGACAATTTTGACGGTACCTTAAAAAAGCAGATTACTCAAAGCAGGTCTGCTTTTTAAGGTGACACAGGTTACAAATTCTCTTTTTCAAACCTTATCATAGAATTTTCTTAGGACAAATTCTACACAGTTTAAACTTTACATATAAAAGAGAAACTTTGCGTCTTTAAAAATTGCATCATTCTCTGTAACGGACACTCTATCTACATTCATCTTAACCAATACCTGATGAAAAATTCTTGAGAAAATGCTCTGGTCATCCGGAAAATAAGGGTAAAGAAGTGTACCGTATTTGTCGTTATCTTTAAGTTTATTTAAAAATTCAAGAGAAGTAACCAGAGTTTCATCCTGATACTTAAAGTTATCGAGTAAATCAATAAATTTCTGCGTAATTTTTTCATCCGGCAAGGCCATAAGTTTTTTCGTTCCCGATTTTGAGAGAGTACAGCCGCGTTTCATAATATCCAATTCATCAGAAAACGCATAAATATCAAGCTGCCTGCCGCTATCAGAAATTTCGAATGTATAAGGAAATGCTTGAGTTTTCTCCGCAAACATTTTAGAAATATTATCCCATCTGTTTTTGTTAAGTTTTATATTAGTCAGATCCAGACGTGCCGTAAAATTCTGCCTGTTATTATTTACTGCCAGCATATAAGACCTCCTGCTCTCTACTCTAAACCCACAAAAAAATTTTTTTGCTATTTCTACATTAAAATTTACAAAGGTATACAGGTTTGCACTGATTTTTGAAAAATTTTGTGTTTATGTCATAATATTGAATATATTAAAGAATAGTAAAGAGGTAGAAAATATGGCAATAAACACCCCTAAACAGACATCTCATTTGAAACGTGAAATCTTAGTAAGACTTATAAAAGCTTTTTTAAGCGATAATTTCAAAGAAAATACGCGTTTAATACCTTACGATATGCGTCCGAAAGGTCATGAAGTACCTTACAGATGCTGTATATACAAAGAACGTGCAATTCTGCGCGATAGAACCGTTGCTGGGTTAGGGCTTTCTATTGAAGAAACCGGCGACAGTGAACTGCTTTCCACTCTCGCTGAAAAAGCTATGGAACGAACAGAACCGGAAGAAAATCCACTGACTGTGTTGACAACAGCATGCAAAGGCTGCGTTCCTGCAAGAATTTACGTAACCGATTTGTGTCAGGGCTGCGTTGCAAGACCGTGCGTTAATACCTGTAAGTTCGGTGCAATAAGTGTTATAAATGGCAAATCCGTCATCGATCCTGCAAAATGTAAAAATTGCGGAATGTGCGCTCAGGTATGCCCGTATCAGGCAATCCAGAAAATTATAGTTCCTTGTGAAAATGCTTGCCCTGTAGGCGCTATCGCAAAAGGAGAAGACGGTCATGCACAGATTGATTTTTCAAAATGTATTTCATGTGGCAAATGCGTTTCCGCCTGTCCTTTCGGCGCTGTTCATGAAAAAAGCCAGATTATTGACGTTTTAAAAACAATTAAAGAAGGTAAAAAAGTCATTGCAATGCTTGCACCTGCAATGATGGGACAATTGCCTTGTACTCCGGAACAATTGAAAGAAGCTATTCAGCAACTCGGTTTTTATGATGTCTATGAAGTTGCACAGGGCGCAGATGTAACAACAAAAACAGAAGCGGCTGAATTTACCGAACGCCTTGAAAACGGTGCAGAATTTATGACAACATCTTGCTGCGCAGGATATAACGAACTTGTGGAAAAGCACATTCCTGAGATGAAACCGTTCCGCTCGGATACAAAAACTCCGCTTTACTACACTGCTGAAATTGTAAAAAAAGAAAATCCCGACGCTGTAACCGTATTTTTCAGCCCATGTGTTGCAAAAAGACGTGAAGCTCTCCAAAATCCGAATGTAGATTACGTATTGAATTACGAAGAAGTCGGCGCCTGGTTTATTGCGCTTAATATTCAGGTTGCGGAATGCGAGAAGAGCGAATTTAAGACACAGGCTTCCGCCGAAGGCAGAAACTACTGCGTGACCGGCGGAGTTGCAAAAGCTGTTCAATCGCTGCTTCCGGAAGAAATTCCGGCGCACCCTGTTTTAATTGACGGACTTACAAAGCAATCAATCAGAGATTTGAAAAAATACGCTAAAAACGGCATGTGTGATATTGGCAACCTGATTGAAGTAATGGCGTGTCAGGGTGGCTGCTTAGGCGGCAACGCTACTGTTAACGCATACAAACCCGCACTAAAACAGGTTACAAATTACGTCAACGAAAGCGAATCAATAAAAGAAAAAGAACATCTTGATAATTAACTAAAAAACCCTCCCTACTTTATAGGGAGGGTTTTTAGTTTGTACAAATTTCTTCCGCAGCCGGACACCGGCTCCCTGATATAAATATTAATAACTAACCTTATACGGATAATCGTCAGGGATTTTCCAGCCGTTCTCCTGTATTATTGCAGTACAATAGAGTCTGTTACCGGTTTTACAGGAATATGTTGAGCCTTCATAGAGTTTTTTTATGTCACCATCCCAGCCTGCTTTGTATGGCTCCATGCCTTTCTTGTAATGGTATCGCCAGCTTTCTGACAAACCTGACGGATAAAAATTAAAAGCAAACATGCAAATACCGGCAGAATTCTTATGGTATACGCCGTATCTAGCAATACATTTATTCGGATCTCCGGGGTAAAAATACCAGTCACGAGTATAGCCTGCCGCAGGTCTTAATGCACTACCGTCTGCAAAATATACAATTAAGGAGCCATCTGAAAGTGTGTCCGTCCGTGTAACTTTCAGATAAGGTTTCAAATATTTATTAAACCATTTTTCTGCCTCAGATGAGCCTTCTATAATATTGCCATCTTCATCCAGTTCAGCGCCTTTCAAGTCCTCATACCAGTAGGTTTTATACCCGTAATCCTTTTCTGTCATAAGAATTGCCTGATTTATTGTTGAATAAAACTTCTGCAGACGGGTTTCAACGACTCTGTTGTTATTCTTTTGTATTAACGCCGGCAAAGTCATCGCCGCAACAACTCCGATAATCCCGAGGGTAATGAGGACCTCTGCCAATGTAAAGGCTGCCTTTCTGGAAGTGAAGGGTGAAGAGTGAGGGGTGAAGCGTTCAACTAATACCCCACGGGGGTGGGTGCTGCAGGCGGGTGACGGGGAGGTTTTGTTGAACGGGTGAAAAGTTGAATGGGTGAAAGGTTCATCTTTTGATATGTCATTCTGAAACATTAATCGTTGAGGCTCACATGAGTTGCCGCTGTTCAGAATCTCTTTGTTTTGAGAGTAGCGTTCGCTATTACCCTCTTTCTTTGTGATACAAAGGGTAC
>CASFGU010000050.1 GCA_949294395.1 uncultured bacterium | reverse complement strand
CACATAGATTTACCCCCCTATTTATGCAACCATAAAAACAACAAGGAGGATATATACGCCACCCACCGTTATCGCTCCAAAACACCGCGGGGGGGGGGGGCTCGACCTTCTGTAAATCCGCTCAGGACAAGGGTTTTAGGCGGACAATTTTAGAATATATTAAGCGCTTTGATTTTTTAAAATCTTTTTTCATTGCGGGCGCTAATAACAAAGAGATTCTGAACAGTCACAACTCTTGTGAGCCGCAACGATTTTCGTTTCAGAATGACATGTCTAATGATAAACCCTTCAACCATTCAACTTTTCACCCGTTCAACTTCGCCACGGTTCCCCTTACTCCTCACTCTTCACCCTTCACTTCCAGAAAGGCAGCCTTTACGTTGGCAGAAGTCCTCATTACCCTCGGAATTATCGGCGTTGTTGCCGCTATGACACTACCAACGCTTGTCGGCAACTACAAAAATAAAGAACTTTCAACACGGGCAAAAAAGACTTACTCGCTTATAAGTCAGGCGCTTCAAAAATATCAGTCTGACAACGGAACAGTCGGTGATATAACAGGCCTGTTTGATACGTCTAAAAGCTCGGCTGACGTTACAACCGCCTTTTCAAAATATTTTAAAGCAACCAGAGTCTGTACTTCTAAAACCCAGAAGGGCTGTGGCAAATTTTATTATGAAGTTACGTATGCGTCACCTTTATATGATGATGAAGGTTCAGCGACAGCTTCAGGTATGTATACCCCGAAATTTCTTCTTCCGGATGGAGCATTAATAGGGATTAATATAAAAAGCTCTTGTATACATCCAACAACATCAACAGTGTATAATCCTGACGGAACTCCCCAAAAAGACGCAGACGGTAATGTAATAACACACACCTATAACGAGAACAGCTGCGGCTCAATATATTTTGACACAAACGGGCCGGCAAAACCAAACCAGTTTGGAGCAGACGTCTTTGAACTGCGTGTTCGAAATGACAGCAAATTATGGGGCTGGGGCAAAACTGGATGGAGCAGCCTGAATGAAATTCTAAGCGGAAAAGATCCGGTTTATTCAAAATATTCTAAAGGAGATAAGTTTAATTTTTAAAAATAAAAAAAGAGTTCCCGCGGGAACTCTTTTTTTACCTTGCACTTCCTACAGTGTATTTTGTGTACTGAAGTTCGTTTTTCCCTGCAAGAATATTCCTGAAGCTTGTACCGCCATAAGGAGCCCAGGTACCTGCCAGAACTTTATTTTGAGTTATCCCTATCTGGTATGTATCAGCCCCGAACTGGTTCGGGTTTTTCGGCCCGTTAACATCTATATACAGATAGGTACAAACAGAACTTTTACCGGTTGTAGGAATTTTATTTCCGTCCTCATCGAGGATACAGCTGCCTGTAGAATCCTGCTTACAATCATTTGTTATTCTTTCGCATGCTGTCATCTGCTGGAGTGCAATAATCGCACCGTCATTTAGAATTATTTTAGGATAAGTATGATTTGCTGCCGTTGTTGTCGTACCTGAACCGGAATATTTCGTTGCATACTTCTGGGTGTAGTAGTATTGCGAACAGCCTTTTTGTGATTTGTTTTCGCAGACCTTTGCCCCGTTAAAGAGCTTTGCAAAACTTTTGGCATTTTCCACAGAAGATTTTGTAACATCAAAGAAAACCGAATTGTCCCCGACTACACCGGCTTCTTTCTGCGCCAGAAGCACAGCATTTTGAATATTTGAATATAACTTCCTAGTTTTGGTGCAGAGTTCTACTTCCTTATGCTTGTTTATCAGTGTCGGCATAGTCATTGCAGCTACAACGCCGATGATTCCAAGTGTAATCAGAACTTCCGCCAGAGTGAATCCTTTCTTCATTATCGATTTGCTCCTTTCTTTATACTATTATATCTTATAACTTGTATTTTTTCAATCTATAAATTATTATTCATTACTTTTATATACGATAAAAAGCAGCCAATAAATATTGACTGCTTTTTTACATTTTTAAAACCTTTGTATAGAGCTTAAACTACTTGCCCCCCCCCCCGAAATCCTTGCTATACTTGCGTTTTCCATTGTTTATTCTCCTTTGCTTTTTTTCTTCTTGAGATCCTGTCACCGGGAGCCATTTTGCACGAAAAACAAGTTTTCGGCAAAAGAAGGCAAACCAGTTCAGCATGACATATACTTTTTTTATGACACTGCTTTCTGAGCCTGACCTGAATTTAGTTCAGCATCCCTTTGGCTTTTCCGCTGTCTTTTTTATTATAAACTATTTTATTAAAATCCGCAATCCTGTAAAAAATAAAGCAGCCCGTAAGCCGTGTTCTGTTTTAGATAATCATCTGTCTGGTATTGTGATTACTCACAATCTCAAGCGGTTACTTAGAAGTGGGCGGACAACCTTTAGAACCTTCAATTCAACCTTGCATCCTATCGGGGTTTACCTGGCCAATACCTCTCGATATTGCCGGTGAAGCTCTTAACTCACCGTTGCACCATCGCCTGTGACTTTCGTCCATCGGCAGTCTCACGTCTTTGCTTTTTAGCCGCCTGTACAATCCGATAACGTATTGCTTCGTTCCTTCAGCATTCGCTTCAGTCACAACGGCGGCATTGTAGTGTTCGTGTCTGCCCGCCTTGCTTTCGCAAACCGGCGCCACACTCACACCGGAGACGTATTCATTTCTGTGGCACTATCCACCGGCTTACGCCGTCCGGAGTTTCTCCGGCGATCTGTCCTTGGATGCACGGACTTTCCTCACATTTATCAGCCCAGCCCCGTTTGCGGAAGCCAAGACCTTCTTGCGCGATTATCCGGCTGCTTTATTTAACTGCATATTAGCACAGAAAATTTTTTTTAGGAAGGTATTTATTGTAAGGCAATTGCCAGACAAGCCAAACAAAGTTGAATGGTTGAAGTGTTTATCATTAGATATGTTCTTATAGCCCTATCGCCGGATAGTAACGTAGGTCGGATTTACTAATCCGACAAAGCTTTGATTCTTATCAGGAACAGTAGTAATTAATTTTCTCAACACGCTCCCGCGCTGCTCCCGCTATCGTTTCGAAAACAAATACTACTGTTCCTGAATAGCCAAAGGAGTTGTGTCGGATTAGTAGCTTCCGGACAGCGGCAACTCATGCAAGCGGCAGCAATTAATGTTTCAGATTGACATATCTAATGTGTTAAACCGTTCACCCCTTCAACCTTTCAACTTTGTTGTACGCTTCACTCCTCACCCTTCACCCTTCACGTTTTTATTCTCTTTAAATTATTAAGTGATGTTACAACATTTGTAAAATGTTTGTCTTTTTTTTGCGTCTAAAATAAAATATTAATGGGAAGTTTTGAGGGAACTATAAAATTATGTTGAAAGAAGCTTTAAAAGAGAAGACTTTATCTCCGCAGCAGGTCAGAGCTATTTTAAATACTGACAACAAAGAAATCGTTGAACTTTGTAAACGTGCTTCTATTCTGCCGAGAAAAAATAGCAAAGGTCAAACCTACTTTTCTTATGATGAAGTGAAAAATCTGAGGAGAGTACAAGCTCAAAAAAGGAGTGTTACTAATCCTATGGTTACGCAGGTACAAAAACAACCTTCTGCTATGAGAAGCATTCTCGCTTCATTACAGCAAATGGAAAATACGCTTAGCGACAAAATCGCAAAAGTTATTGATGAAAAACTTGAGGGGATGGATGAAGTTGTTGTTGAATTAATCAGATGTAAAACAGACAACGAAACTCTCAGACAAAAAATTGTAGATTTGAATAAAGAAGTTTACCAGCTTAAAAACGATCTTAACAGCTTTAAACCTATCGGACTTGGCTTATACAGGAAAAAAGAACGCCACGTATGGGAATAGTCAAGGTTGACAGAAATGTCCGGCAAATATTGCAGGTCGGAATACTTTTACAGCCGGTAATCAGCATATAAGATAAGGAATTTAGACAATGGCGGTTAAAGAAAAAGAAACAGAAACGACATCAAACGCTGATGAAAGAAGCAAGGCGCTTAAGCTTGCGATAGAAAAAATAGAAAAAGATTTCGGCAAAGGTTCAATAATGAAGCTCGGCGACAAAGCTTCCGTTAACGTAGAGGCAATCCCGACAGGCGCACTGGCGCTTGACGTTGCACTCGGTATAGGAGGGGTGCCGCGCGGACGTATCATTGAAATCTACGGGCCTGAAAGTTCAGGTAAGACAACTTTAGCACAGCATATTGTAGCTGAATGCCAGAAAAGAGGCGGTATCGCAGCTTTTGTGGATGCAGAACACGCGCTTGACCCGGAATATGCCAGAAACCTCGGGGTTAAAGTTGATGATCTATTGATTTCGCAGCCTGATACAGGCGAACAAGCGCTCGATATTACAGAAGAACTTGTACGCTCCGGTGCTGTGGATGTTGTTGTCGTAGACTCTGTTGCCGCTCTCGTTCCGAAAGCAGAAATTGAAGGCTCTATGGAAGATCAACAGATGGGACTTCAGGCAAGGTTGATGAGCAAAGCGTTAAGAAAATTAACCGGTGTTATCGGAAAAACCAATACCACCGTAATCTTTATTAACCAGCTCCGTATGAAAATCGGTGTAATGTACGGGAATCCTGAAACAACCACAGGCGGTAACGCATTAAAATATTACGCATCAGTTCGTCTTGAAATCAAACGTACCGATGGAGTAAAGGGTGATGGAGAAGACATCGGAAACCACGTCAAGGTAAGAGTTCTTAAGAACAAAGTTGCCCCGCCTTTCAGAACCGCTGAATTTGATATTATTTTTGGCAAAGGTATCTGTAAAATAGGCAACATTCTTGACGTTGCAGTTAATCTGGACATAGTGAAAAAAGCAGGCTCATGGTTTAGTTACAATGAAGAAAAACTCGGGCAGGGTCGAGATAAAGCTAAAGAATTTCTCACCCAGAATCCTGACCTGCTGAGCGAAATTGAAACTAAAGTAAGAGAAAAATTAGCCCAGTAAAATATTTTTTGTATTAAGAATTGTAAAAGAATATGTTTTTCTTCTTCACAAAGTAGCAAGAAAAAACATGTTCTTTTTTTATCTAACCAGCAAAACAGGAAATCGGAGGCAATTTATGCGAATAAACTCAATAAACAACAGCTACATGCCGGCAAAAAATTTTTCAGGCAGCAGACAAACTAAATCAAACAACAATATTAGCGCTCCAAATATTCAGTTTGAAGGACAAAACAATAACAACGATAAAAATGGAGATAAATCGCTGAAAAAAGCGGCAAAATACAGCGTCGGCGCACTTGCAGCCTCAATGCTTCTTGGTGCGGGAATGAGCAGCTGCGACAAATTTGATACTGAAATTACAACAATTATTCCATTACCTGTTGATACAGTAAACAAATATATTCCGATAGTTCTGGGGTCGGATACAGTCAAAGTTCCTGTTATCATTCCAGGCAAAGACAGCATCATCTGGAAAGACTCTTTAATCCATGATACAATCCTTATGGCATCTGAATATAATTCTCCTGTTGCACCTATTATTAAGAAATTCTACGAAGTATTAAATATCAATCCTGGCAGCGGACGTATTCCGGTTAAAATGGTTTGGACAGATGAAAAAGACGGCTCATACAACAAGTCCGTGTTTGACGGCAGAAGCTCCTCTATTAACCAGATGACATTTAACATCACAAAAACTCCGTTTGATGAAAACGCTGGAGGCGTTATTCTCGGCAAAAACGAACAATACTACAGACTTAAATTCTCTAAAATTAATGACAACGCTCTTTCTCTCATATTTGAAAAACCGAGAATCGAAGGCAAACCGGAAGATGGCAGAGATGATCAGTGGAGACCTGTTGAATACTATATTTACGACATCTATTCCGATCAGGTTAAACGATATGAACTTAATGATGACAACTCAACCGGGGACAGAGGTGAATTCCTGCCGGGCGATATACCATCATCAATTATCCTCCAGAACATTTACGGAGATAAGTACAGATACTCATCACTCAGCGTTCAATCAACAGATTCCCCGAGTAAAACTGAGGACTATGAAGATTAACCTCCAAACACAACAACAAAAAAGCTCTCCATATTACGGAGGGCTTTTTTGTTGTGATATAATAAAATTATGAAAACTTTAGCACAATTTGTACAGAAAAAAAGAGATAATCTGGGGCTTTCCCCGAAAGGACTTGCTGAAAAATGCAACCTGCCGGTTTCCGTCATCGAGGAAATCGAAGCCGGCAAGGAACTTTTTCTTGCCGTAACTGTCAGACAAAATCTGGCAAAGGGCTTAAAATGCAATCCCGCCGAGATAAAGAAACTTGAGAAAGATTTTACAAATGTTCTCGTATCGCAGGAAATCATAGACAGCCTGAAAGAACTTATCTTAAACGGTGCCGGCGGGTTAAAATGCCCTCAGTGCGGGGCGCCGCTCGTGACAAGGATAGCAAAAATGTATGATCTTGAAGATAACTTAATCCTTCACCCGCGTGCCCACTGTTCAAAGTGTTCGTTCCAGATTCACAGCTAGACTACGGCTGGAGGCTTAGATACAAGTTTATACTAAAACAATATCTAAATGGTGGGACTTATATAGTAAATTCCACTAATAATGGCTAAAACTGTTGCCGCAAGTAATGGATGATGTAAAGTTCACATTGAGAGGGAGGAACATACAAATTTTCCCGCAGAAATCTCCGCCGGCGAGGTATAAAGTTCCGCAGCGCCGGTTCATTCAAAAGTCCGGAGTTTTCGAGTATTCTGCCGCCCCGTCCTAATAAAGCCGGCTCACAAGCTGGTTAATCAAACCTTTAACCGCAGGAGTGATTATCAAATCCGGTTCTTTAGCGGTAAACTCATCAAGAGTTGTGATTGCATCGCGTAAATTCCCTTTGCGCTGTAAAAGAAGCCCGCGCATAATAAGATTAAGCGGGTTGTCGTTCTCATAAGTCTGTTTAATCTTTTTGTCCACAAGCCCGAGTTCCTGATAGCAGTCTGCCAGATTTTCATAGTACCTGAAGTTCAGGCTGAACTGCTTTATGGCCCGCTCAAAACAGTCCTGAGCCATGTCCGGATACCCCATTTTCATATAGCATTCCCCGAGATTGTTGTAATATACCGCCGAAGCCTGCCTGTTCGGGCTCAGGCTGATTGCAATTTTGAACTCCTGAATTGCCGGATAATACCAGTGATCCTCAAGATAATACAGTCCCAGATTGTTATGATAATAAGCGTTCTTTTCAGAATCAATCGTGTAATAATCAGGTCTGCGGTAGCCGGAAAACAGCACCGCACAAAAAATAAGTGATATTACAGCAAATTTTTTCATACATCTTACCCGTATATTATTTAAGGATTAAAAGAGCTCGGTCAAGAGTTTAGAGCAAGTTAATCTCAAGCCCTTCATAAGCCAATATTGCTTTATCACCGAGGCCTCTATAGTGTTCGCTGATTTCATCAAGCTTCTCATCATCATACCCCGGATCAAAATGGAAGAATACCAGCTTTTCAGCATTAACCTGCTTCTGGCATTCCACAGCCATATCAAACGTTGAGTGTCCGTAACCCTGTTTCGGCACAAATGAATTCATATAATCTTCAGTTGTATACTGCGCGTCATGAATTAGAAGATTACATCCGCGGGCGAAGTTTGCAAGCTTTTTATCCCCGCCGAGATAGCTTTCTTTGTCAGTAGCGTAGACCAGACTTTTACCCTTATAAGAAATCTTATAAATAATCACGCCTTCCTGAGGATGAGCGTAAGAGCGATAGCAGGTAATCACAACATCATCTTCCCCGGCAGACGCCAGATCCTCCTGACGCTCAATTCTCTTAATCACAGGGGCTTCTCCCTGACGCAGTATAATAGCATCTGTTTCAGCAATATCCTTTATGTTAAGATTACCGGCAATATCGCCTAAATCGAGCGGGAAGGATTTGCCAAACAGAAGTTCCGCAAGCTCATCAGAAAGAGATTCGTTGTAATTTACGTTGCCGTAAACATTTATTACAGTTGACGGAATATGGAGCGGTCTGAAAAATGTAAACCCCTGAATATGATCCTGATGAATATGTGAAAGCAATACGGTTGCCCTGATAGGAGTCCGGCTGTCATTATCAACACCGGAGGCAATATAGTGTTCCAGAAGGTCATTTCCTACATCTATCAAACCGGTACCGGCATCAAGTACAATAAGGTTTCCACCTGCCAGAACCTCAACACAGGAAGTATTTCCGCCGTATTTCAGATATTCTTTTTTTGCAATAGGGTAGCTTCCTCTAACACCTCTGAATTTTATTTTAAACTCACTCATATTCTTTTAACCTCTGTTATTTTTTAATTTCATAAACTGCACTTCTGTCTTTGCTGTCGCCCGCATAAATATTTGAGCCGAACACAAGCAGTTTAGCCATTTTTTGTACACCTGTTTCGCGTGTTTCTTTCATCTGAATATCAAAAACGACTTTCTTACGCATATTTGTCACGGTAACTATTCTGAAAGCATTCGGATAAGACACAAGTGCCGGAGAATTTACATACAGAACATTTCCTTTCTGGAAAATCTTAGCGGCATGATAGTGTCCGGAAAAAACAGCGATAGGGTTTGTATGTTTTTCAATAATTCCCTGTACAGCACCTGCGTTTTGAAGCCTGTGGCTTTCGCTCGGAAACGGTTCAAGCACCGGAACGTGCATAAATATCAACACGGTATCGTTTCCGGCCTCATCAAGTTCTTCATCAAGCCATTTGAGTTGTTCTTCATCAACAAGCCCCTGCGAAGTAAGCCTTTCGCTGATAATAGTGTCTAGAACAATAACCTTATACCCCTTTCTAGGCTCAAAAGAGTAGTATCTCTGTTTGCCGCGCATATTTTCGTTATGCGAACCCAGAATATCAAGGTATAAAGCCTTTGTCAAAAACCCTCCGACGCAGCGGTCATGGTTGCCGAATGCAAAGTACCACGGTGCCGTAAGTTTTTCCACATGCGGGAGTACGGCTGTTAATTCTTTTTCAAACGGTTTATCTATCAAATCGCCGGTAAACATTACAAAATTTATGTTCGGGGTTTCATTAATCTGTTGTATGGCGTCATCCAGAAGCTTTGGCGATTCACCTGTCATTTTAAAGGTTGTATTTGACCCTTCTTTCAAGAAATGAACATCGCTTACCTGTGCAAACTTTAGGCTTGATGCGCTGTAGCATTGCAGCCCGTAAACCATAACACCGGTAAGAGCCAGAGTGATTAGTGCATTCATCAATCCGGTTAAGAAAGATTCTTTTTTCTTATGTTTTTTTCTTGCCATACTACTCTTTCTCTTCTGACTGCTCTGACGCTGCGCCGTTCATGGCGGATTTAACTTCATTATACTTTAAAAGTAAAAATTTATCATCATCAGAGAGGATGAGTGCTTTATCAAGGTTAATAAGAGCGTTGTTGTAATCTTTCAGCCCGTAATAGCAAAGCCCGATATATTTATAAATATCGGAAGTTTGAATATCTCCAATCAAAGATTCCAGAAGCTCCTTTGCTCTGGCGTAACTGCCTTTATTGTAGAGAATAATACCGTGCACATAGCGGTATTCAATATCATCATTCAGTGCTATTGCCGTGTTAATCTCGGTTTCTGCATCGTTGTACTGTGACATGCCCATATAAGCTTTTGCCCTCACAAAATATCCGAAATCCTCCTGCTGGTTATAGTACAAAAACCTTGTAACCGGAGGAATTGCAGCATCATAGTGTCCGGCGTCAATATTACACAGTGCAATCGACAAAAGAGCCTGAGTGAACCCCGGCTGGCTTTCAAAAGCTTTTGAGTAGGCGTCAATTGCCTGATTATACTGGCCGTTCTCTCTGTAATAATCTCCGAGAAAGCTGTAAACCCAGAAATTTCCGCCTGCGGCAGCCTGATTTAGCGCATCAAGCATTCCCTGCCGGTTTCCGTTTTTTCTTGCCTGAATTGCGGCATCAAGTTTCTGATTGCCCGCGGTTATATAGGACTTTCTGTTGACATTCAGCAGACGTATCAGCATACTGCGAATATCATGGAAATCTTTGTTATCCGGCTCAAGTGCCAGAGCCTTGTCAACATAGGTAATCGAACCTGCGTAATCCCCCATAACTGCGTAGTTTTTGGCAATATCAAGGTAATCCTCTGTCATTTCGCTTGAAAATACAGGCATAACCAACAACACACTCAAAAATCCTGATAACAAAAATTTTTTCATATCAGAATTATAGCATAAATTAGAACTTTTTTAATCAGTTCTGCCATTATACTTACTCTAATATCACCATGGCGTATGTGTAACACCTTAAAACAAAAGCGTACGCACCTTATCGCCTAAAGCTAAATCTTCATAACCCTCAAAATTTCAGTCATGTCAGATGAAGTCTTTTTAACGTCGGCATTTGAGTATTTAATAGCGTTATCCGGATCTTTTAAGCCGTTGCCTGTGAGGATACAAACAATTTTTGAACCCTCTTTAATCTTGTCCTTAACCTTAATTAACCCAGCAACCGAGGCAGCACTTGCAGGTTCGGCAAGAACACCCTCAGTGGAGGCAATCAGTTTGTAAGCTTTTACTATTTCCTCATCAGTAACAGAGTTAATCATACCGTTACTTTCATCGCGGGCAGCTTCCGCCTGCTTCCAGCTTGCAGGGTTGCCGATACGAATAGCGGTGGCAAGAGTTTCAGGTTTTAAAATTCTCTCTCCGCGAACAATTGCCGCCGAGCCTTCAGCCTCAAATCCCATCATCTTCGGAAGCGATGAAATTTTACCTGCAGCATGCCATTCTTTGTAACCTTTCCAGTAGGCGGTAATATTGCCTGCGTTTCCGACCGGTATAAAATGGTAATCAGGTGCACATTCGAGCGCATTACAAATTTCAAAAGCGCCGGTTTTTTGACCTTCAATTCTATACGGGTTTACGGAGTTTACAAGGGTAACCGGATATTTGTCAGCAATTTTTCTAACAAGTTCAAGCGCCTCGTCAAAATTCCCCTGAATTGCAATAATTTCAGCCCCGTACATCATTGCCTGAGAAAGTTTCCCCAGCGCAATATAACCGTCCGGAATAAGAACAAAAGTTCTCATGCCGGCCCGCGCCCCGTAAGCCGCAGCAGATGCCGATGTATTTCCGGTAGAAGCACAGATAATAGCGCCTGAGCCTTCCTCTTTGGCTTTTGAAACCGCCATTGTCATACCGCGGTCTTTGAAACTTCCGGTAGGGTTGCAGCCCTCAAATTTCAGGTAAATCTCAGCATCAAGTCCGATTTTCTTAGCTAAATTTTCAGCCTTGATTAAAGGAGTGTTACCCTCGTTAAGTGTTATTACCGGTGTTTTATCCGAGACCGGAAGGTATTCTCTGAATGTGTTTATTAATCCCTGATAGTACATAAAATTTCCCTCGCTTTTTTATATAGTAATTTTACCATAGAAAAATTTTAAAACGAAAAATCAAACAATTCTTTTAATTCCACGTCAAGAGCACTGGCAAGACACTTCATAGTCTTAATAGTCACATTAGCCTCCCCGCGTTCTATCTGGCCTATGTAATTAAAATTCATATCGACAAGTTCAGCAAGTTTCATCTGCGAAAGCTTTTTCGATTTTCTGACATACGCAAGCTTTGCACCAAAACGTTTCTCAATGTCAAAATTCTTTTCCATAATAACTATTATAGGAATTGTATTAACAAATTTCTAACGTATAATAAGCAGCTTATACCTGTTATTAACTATTAATTTTTGTAACAATTAATTCACCGGCAGTAAATTTTAACAATTAAATAACGTTTATTAACATGTAAATAATATTTAATAACTATTAACTACTAAGTTAATAGAGGATATGAAAGGAGATTACAATGGACATCAATGGAGTAAATCAGACCACAAAAATTGCGCAGACTGAAACTGCAGGGATTTCAAACGACGCTGCTGCAGCAAAATCAGCAAATCCAAACAGCGTTTTTGAACAAAAATCGAAACTTGTAATACCTGAAGCAGAAATTCCGGAAGAATTACCTGTACAGGAACAAGAACCGGAACAGCTCACCAGAAAACAGGCAAAAGAATGGCTTAAAGCATACAGAGAAGAAACCGGATGTTCTAAAAAAGAAGCTAAAGCAGCATTTAAAGAGGAATTCGGATATAAAGTTCCGAGCAGTGCGTTTATGAAAGGTCTGAGATTTCATCTTGTAGGGCTTATTCCTGTTGCAGGCGGACTTGCATTAGGCGGAGATTTAGTTACCAAAGGCAAGCTTGGTGTACAGCGTTTTATTGAAACAGGATCATTCAAAAGGAGTTAATTATGACAGAACCTATAAACATCGGGAATGTAAAATTTTCCCGGAATGACGTTAAGTCTTATACAGTAAATATTCAAAACGATGAGAAAATAAATTCCGTTCTTTTACGCGATGGAACCAGATTAACATTTAAAGATCAGGACGAAAACAACGGGGCACGGGTTAATAGAATGGGCAGAGAAGATTACGAATATGCCTTTTTTAAGCTCAAGGGCTTAACAATTGAAGGCTCAGAGCGAAATGACAAATACTCCTTATACAACTGTGAGGACTATAACATTGATACCCGCGACGGCAACAAAGACAAAATATCAATTATTAATTCAAACAACGGCACAATCAGAGCAGACGAAAATGATACAATCAGAAATTCCACAATCAGAAGAGAAAATAACATCTCCAATGAATATTATCCAAGATAGACTGTGGAATTAACATTCACATAAAAAGACCGGTGTATAGCCGGTCTTTTTTCACTATATTTGAACCCTGATGAGGCTGTTAACCCTATTTATAACCTCGTCATTTTCAAAGGCCCTGACAGCGTTTTGCATATTTTTCTCTCTGACAAGTTCGGTGATAACCGTAATGTCAGCCGTGTTATCATCAGAAACACATCTCTGAACAATGCTTGCAAGGCTTATATCGTTATCGGCGCAAATCTTGCCGATTTTGCCGATAACACCTTTGTTATTTTTGGCGTTAATCGAAAGATAATACTTATTATCGGTATCTGCTATATCAAGCGGAACAGCATCCTCGCTATGCAAACATCTCATCATCGGAAGAAGATAATCTGTCTTGCCGAGTTCCGATACAATAGCAAGAATATCTCCGACAACTGAACTTGCTGTCGGGAACTCTCCCGCCCCCGGGCCGGAAAGCGTAATATCCCCGACCGGATGCCCGCTCAGTGATACCGCATTTGTCACATAATCAATATGCGCCAGCGTTGACTTTTTGGAAACAAGCATCGGGTGAACCCTCACATCAGCCCTGCCATCTTTATCAAGATAAGCCGAGGCAATAAGTTTTATCTTATACCCTAAATCGTTTGCAGCCTGCATATCCTGTGCGCGAATTTTCGTAATCCCTTCACGGTAAACATTTTCCAGCTTAATCCTCTTTTTAAACGCAATAGTTGCAAGGGTTGTAATCTTATAAGCAGCATCAAACCCTTCCACATCGCCTGTCGGGTCGGTTTCCGCGTAACCCAGCTCCTGCGCTTCTTTCAATACATCGGAATAAGAAGCCCCCTGAACATCCATTTTTGTAAGGATATAGTTTGTTGTACCGTTCAGAATAGCTTCAATTTTTGTGATTTTATTCCCAGCCAGAATTGTTTTAACCGGCATAATAATCGGAATTCCGCCTGCTATTGCAGCTTCATAGAGAACAACCCTGTTATATTTTTCAGCAAAATTAAAAAGTTCTTCGCCGTGCTTGGCAAGAAGCTCCTTATTTGCCGTCACAATATGTTTTCCGTTTTTAATAGCCGTCTTAATCAAATCAAACGCCGGCTCCACCCCGCCGATTAATTCCGCAACAATATCAACATCAGGATTGTTAACAACCTCGTAAGGGTCATCCGTAATTATCGAAACATCAAGCCCGTCAATGTTACGCGGTTTGTTGATATTTTTCACCGCAATTTTTACAACTTCAATATTCTCAAAATCCCTGAGTGTTTTAAAAACCCCCGAACCCACAGTTCCGAGACCGATTACGCCGACTTTAATCTTTTTTCCGTCATTCTGCACCGGAGGCAGAATATTTTTATCACAATTTTCCATAGATTAATAGTAACATAAAAAGAAAATTTTATATAATACTTTCATATACATGACAATAAGCCGCTAAGTTCAACTTAAAAACCAGCTCTGCAAAAGAACTTTTTTGATTAACTCGGCGGCCTAACGTCTTATTCTCAAAGGGCTTACTTAGCCGCTTCACACATTGTGATATTTTTGTTATTTCTTACAATAGTTGTGGTACTGTAGCCCGCAAATTTACCGGTCATATCTTTCTTAGTTTTCTTAACGACACTTTCGGAATTTGCAGTGCCTGTAACGTTTCTGTCCATGGACTTTTCAAGCATTCCGGTTTTATCATAAGTTCTGTAAGATGATATGTAGTATCCTTTCGGGTAAACATTACCTAAACTGTCAATATTTGTAAGTGTCATATCAATAGTTTTGCCTTTCGGGGCTGCAATCAAGCGTCGTACAGTACCCGCAACTTTTTCCTCAACAGCAAGATGCTGAACTAATCTCTGGGGTTTAAAATCAATTCTCATAATAAAATTTCCTTTAACTAGTGTACTATTTACACTAATAATATTATTATGAAATTTTTCTGTTGTAAAGCCTTTTTAAATATTACTTAATATTGAAAAATTTTTTAAAAGTGAAAATTATCTGTGCAATAAATTTCGCAATAGAAAATTTTTCTTCGGGTTCTTTGAATTTCAAATCCTTTTCGGAAACAAAAACGTCTTTTTCTTTTTTAGAAAAAATGCTTTCATCAAGACGGCGTTTTTTCTCCTCCTGTTCGCTTTCACCCTGCTGCATGTAACCGAGATTACCAGCGCCGCCGTCGTTTTGCATGCTTGCGGCTTCTCTGATTACCGGTTTTGTACTCAAAACATTTACATCGAAACCACTCATAACTTTTTTCCTTATATTTTTCCCTTATATATATAAAGTATTTTTCATAAAGAAATGTTACAATTTTTAGTGTTTTTGTAAATTTTTTGTTACAAAGTGTTAGAAATTCGAAAACCTAAGCACTGACTGGCATTTAAACCCTATTTCCAGCAAATCTCTTTTTCTTATTGCAGCCGTAATATCCGGACGGAATTCAGGGGTTTCCGGTGTCAGGTATATTTCTATAATATTATTTTCTTCATCATAGTTCACGGTAATTTTTTTAATTGCAGAAAGGTGAGAACCGTCAAGTCCGTCTGCAACACGTAAAATTCCTGCAAGACGCTTTATCCTTTTTCTGTCTTTTTTTTCAAACTCGGCATAGAAATCATGTTTTTCTTTATCCGGAAGGCTTCCTCTATGAAAACGTGCAATACAGGCAACAAGTTTTGTATCGTGCGGAGAAAATTCTTCCAGCCCATTCTCAAGAATAATCCTGCGGGAGTGCTTGTTGTGGGATTTTGCCTCCACGTAATACCCTATATCATGAAGAAGTGCTGCACTTTCAAGAATTTTTCTGTCCTGAGGCGGCATTTCCTTAACCTTCCGGTTTAATTCATCAAACAACAAAAGTGCTATACGCCTGACTTCATGAGGATGAGAACCGTCTTTAGAAAACTTTGCTAAAATTTCTTCCGTTCTTAATTTCATCTTGTGTAAACTTTAGCAAAAAAACTCTTTTTAATCAAATTTTATGTTATAATCAGTTTAGTAAAGAGGAGATTATGGCTGATAAAAACGAAACAGATTTAGATAATCTTAGCTTTGATATACCGCCGGAGATTCTGGACGAAATACAGAAAAATATTGAGGAGATTATAACAAATTTTCCGGTGCCGGAGAGCAATAAACTTGACGTAATCAGAAAAATCAACTTTATGTATTCACACACAAAACACCTCTCGGTTACTGATGCTCTGACCGGATTGTATAACCGCAGAAGCCTTGATGTTCATCTGGAAAGAGAATTTTTAAGAGCAAAACGCTATAAAAATGATTTGAGTATTGCAATTATCGACATAGATTTTTTCAAAAAAATAAACGATACATACGGACATCTTTGCGGGGATTACGTGTTGAAAGAGGCGGCTTATCTGATTATGGAAACCTTCAGAAAAACTGATTTAATTTTCAGATACGGCGGGGAAGAATTTGTTGCGCTTCTGACAGAAACTCCGCTTGAAAAAGCTCTTATTCCTCTTGAAAGACTCCGCTCGCGTATTGAGAATTATCCGTTCAAATACAATCACACCCCGATAAAAATAACCGTGAGTATCGGTGTAAATGCTAACAAAGAAAATATAGAAACTGCAAGCGAATTCCTCGACAGCGCAGATAGGGCGCTTTATCAGGCAAAAAATACCGGCAGAAACCGTGTTGTTACAACTTAGGATCTGAAAAACGATTGAGGCTTTTCAATAAATACCCAGTCGGGTGATAGAAAATTTTATTTGTCAAGTTTATCATTAGAAAGTTATGGAGGTAATAACTGGATAGATGACTGACAAAATTACGATATACATTATAGAAGATTATTTATTGACAAGAAAAACTTATAAACATCATTTTACCCGATATAATGAATTTGAAGTGTTAGGGGATTTTGAAACAGCGGAAGAAGGTCTTGAAGCAATGAAAAAACGTAGGGCCGATGTCGTTTTAATGGATCTCGGACTGCCTTATATGAACGGTCTTGAGGCTACTAAAATAATCAGCCGCAAGTTTCCCCGGACAAAAGTTATTGTACTCACTTCCCATGACAGGGAAGAAGAAATCTTTGCATCATTATCCTCCGGTGCAAGTGCCTACGCGCTAAAAGATCTGTCTATGCCTGACCTTTGCAATGTTATCAAAGAAGTCCACAAAGGCGCGGTCTGGATTGATTCCAGAATTGCAAGAATGGCTCTTTCTGTTTTTCCGGTACCGGAATCAACAGATTTTAATAACCTTTACATTACAAAAGAAAGACTTAAAGTAAATCTCACAGAAAAAGAACTCGAAATATTAAAACTTATGGTTGAGGGCAAATCTAACACACAAATAGGTGATATTATGATGATAAGCCCGCATACCGCAAAATCTCACGTCTGCAAAATCCTATCTAAACTGTCCGTAACGGATAGAGTTCAGGCTGCCGTAAAAGCAGTCAAGTATGACCTTTTAAAAAATTAATAATTGAAAAGAAAACTTAATATGAGCAAAAAAGTAGTAAAAAGTATTTTCTATACATTTTTTGCGGGCTTTATAATCTGGAGCGTCTATGCAGATGCTGCAGTAAGTTCAAGCCCCGATACACTCGTGACAGTAGGTCTGATACTGGCATTGCTTACTGCTTACATTGAAAATAAAAAACTGCTTAAAAGTTTAAAAATTAAAACTGACCGGCTTGAAGAATTGATTGATACTTTCAGTGAAAACTGTCCGGATCTTATAACATATAAAAACAAAGAATTCCGCTATATCGGTTGTAATAAGGCGGTGTTTAAACTGTTGCAGCAAAAACATCTCGGCAAAATTATTAACAAAACACCGTTTGAATTGCTGCCGCAAAAAACCGCTGCCGTAATTATAAAAAATGATAAAAAAGTTCTTGAAACCGGCAAAAGTACAAAATATACCCTTCCGGTTAAATACCCGGGCAAGGGCGAAAGAATCTATGATATTATCTCGGCTCCCACTATAAAAAACGGCAAAGTAACAGGGATTATTACAATTGCAAGAGATATTACAATAAGAGAGCGCATGCGCTTTAACTTTATGGAAAAAAATAAACAAATAAGCGGGATGCTCAATAATCTTCCTATGGCATTTTTTGTAACTGACAAAGAAGGCAGATACATAAAAGGTAACAGTGAATTTCTGGAACTTGCCGGTAATGCAGAATTATCAGGTTTAAATATTGCAAAAACATTTACAGAAACCGATGAGAGAATGCTGATTGATGAAAATAATATTGTACTGAGAGAAAAAAAACCTCTTATCACAGAACACATATATAAATTCCCAGATAAAAATCCATCATGGTACAAAGAATACCGTGTTCCGTTTATAAATGCACAGAAAGAAGTCATAGGGATAACCGTATTTTTACTCAATATTCAAAAAGAAAAGGAAGCCGAACATCAGAGAGAACGCTTTGTTGCAACTCTGAGCCACGATTTAAAAACTCCGGTAATAGCGCAGGTCAGGTCGCTTGAAATGCTGATAAGCGGAATGTTCGGAGAACCGAATGCCGAACAGCGGGAAATGCTTAAATTAATCCTCGACTCTTGCAATAACATGTACGATATGGTATCAACCGTTCTGTTTTCCTATAAATTTGAAAACGAAGAAATCAAACTTCAGCATGATGACGTCAATCTTGTGGAACTTACAGCCGAGTGCTGCAACAATCTCGCTAAAAAAGCGAACGAAAAAAATCTTGAAATTATTATTAGACCAAATTCAAATATATATACAATTAACGGGGATAAAAACTTTTTACAAAGTGCGATTTCTAACATTCTCGAAAACAGTATTTCCTATGCTTTTGAGCGAACAAAAGCTGAAATTATTATCAAAAAAAATCATGACTATTTAGAATTTAGAATAATCACCAACAGCCCGTTTATTAAAGAGGAAGCACTTTCCGCAATGTTTGACAAATACAGAGGACACTCCTCCTACAATAAAATCGGATTCTGCCTGAAACTTCATCTGGCAAAACAAATTATAGAAGCTCACGGCGGCAGTCTAATTGCAGAAAGCAAAAAAAACAACAAGAACTCTTTCGGATTTATAATTCCATTGTCAAAAAATATAGCTTCAACATCAGAAAACAATTATGATATAATTTTTGCATGACACTGAAATTTGTTAATAAAAACACGATTGATGAAGAAATTTATTCTGATATGCAGCAGCAGTTTCCGCCGGAAGAATTGAAACCTTATGCGGAATACAACACTCTGCTTACCAGTGGAGATTACAAACCCGGACTTGTCTTTGATGATGACAACTTAATCGGATATATCCTCTATCTGGAAAAAGATTTTATCTGGGTGGATTATATTGCCGTACTGAAAAAGTTTCACTCGAAAGGTTACGGCGGAAAAATTCTTAATGCACTGTTTGAAAAATATTCACACCTGAAGGGCTGCTACTTTGAGGTTGAACCTGAAGATGAAAATTACCCTCAAACAATAAGACGGATGAACTTTTACAAAAAACTCGGCTGCAGTGAACTGGACTTCGTCTATTATTTTCCAAACCCCTTAAAAAAATTAAAGATGAAACTTCTTTATAAAAGTTTTGACGGAAAAATTCCTGACAGGGAAAAAATTAAAAAAGATGTTGCTTCAGTTTTTGAAGCGCTGCATAAAAAAGTTGAATGCAGAGAAGAAATTCTGGAATTAATTTATCGGGAAAATTCGTAAAATGTACGTGACAGCGGCAATAATAAGCAGAATATCCTCAAACAGATTTGAAAATGTGTTTCAAAAAACGCTTACCGCAAAATTGAACCGCAGACTATGCAGTCAACTTAACCTTTGCACGTTTAATTTTTAAAAAGAGGACGGCCGGAAAACTGTCCGGCCGTCCTCTTTTTAATTAAGCTGTTTTTTTATGTTCTTTTTTGTCTTTCAGCTCTTCTTTTTTTTCGGCAATTTTATCTTTTACTTTTTCAGCGCCTTCCTTAATATTTTCTTTCACATCGTGAGCTTTTTCTTTGGCGGCTTCAACACCGTGTTTTACATCTGCTTTAATTTTACCAGCAGTTTTTTCGGCTTTTTCTTTGAGTGTTTCCTTATCGTCGTGATTTTTTTCCATAATTTACTCCTTCAAATTTAGTGACAGAGTTATTATAGAAGATTTCCGCAGTGATTAAATCGGAAAAAAGCACAATCCGATAAGTAAGATAAATTAGCGGAAAGTATAATTAATTTTTATGAAATTTTCTCCATTTAAAATTCGGGTAAGTTCTTCTGATACGGCTCCAGTCGACTTCTACATTATTCTTGCCGGAAGCCTGCTTTGCAGCTTCCCAGTCGCGAATAAAATCCACGCACGCATGATCCATAAAATGAAGTCTGTCCGCACAGACATAGATTTCTTTATCCTCCGGAAGATTCTCAAAAATATCTATAAGCTGCGGCAGCTGCAGAAAAATTATGTTGCCCTTAAGTTTTACGATAACCTTGTTTTCTTCCTCGCCATCCTCAACCGTAATATGAACCTTCAGCATTTTGAATACGCTTTTTGCAATAGCCGCACCAAAACCGACGAGAATCCCTTCAAACAAATTCGTAAACAGAATTGCGACAAGGGTAATCATATAAATTGCAAACTCGCCTTTGCTAAGGCTAAAAAGATTTTTAGCAGCTCTGACATCCACAAGTTTATATCCTGTATAAACAAGAATTGCAGCAAGCGATGCCTGCGGGATGTAATTTAAAATCTGCGGGAAAAATGTCACAAATAACAAAATCCAGATACCGTGCATAATTGTTGAAAATCTCGTCTCGGCCTCCGCATTAATATTTGCAGCACTCCTCACAATTACTCCTGTTACAGGAAGCCCTCCGACCAGTCCCGAAAGGGAGTTTCCTATACCCTGTGCGATAATTTCTTTATTGTAATCGGTCTTTGAACGCTCGCACATTTTATCTATAGCGTTTGAGGTTAAAAGAGTTTCCGCACTTGCAATAAAAGTAATGATTAACGCGCTCAAAAGAATTTTAAAATCCAAAACATCCTTGAAAGTTGAAATACTGATAAGCCTGACATTCTCCCAGAAATTTCCATCGATTTGAATGTAATTTATATCAAAATGAAAAATTCCGGCAACAAGAGATGCAGCAAGAACAGCCACAAGCGCAGCAGGAATAACTTTGAACCTTTTATCCTGAATATTATTCCACAGGATTATGCAGCCGATAGTAAGAATCCCGATAAACGCTGCATGGTGGTGCTGCGAGCCGTCAAACGGCAGGACAGAATTATAAATAACAGACCATAAATCACCGATATTTTCAAAAAAAGTATTCTGCGGTTTGCTGTCAAGCATTATGTGAAACTGCGAGAGAAATATAGAAATCCCGATACCCGCAAGCATTCCCTGAATAATCGCAGGCGAAATCGCCCTGAACCATTTCCCGAGAGAAAACAGCCCGAAAATTATCTGCATAAGCCCGACTACAAAAATTATCAAAAATAATTTGTCAACACCGAGTGTCGCAATTATATCCACAATAATCAGGATTAAGCCTGCTGCCGGCCCCGAGACCTGCAGAGAATTCCCTGAAAACGCCCCGACAACAATTCCGCCGATTACAGCTGCCACAAGACCGCTGTATACAGGAAGCCCGCATGCTATGGAAATTCCGATAGCAAGCGGCATTGCTATTAAAAATACTATTATTGAAGCAAGAAAGTCTTTCTTAAATGAGGTAAGATTTAAAATATTATTCATAATATGTCAATAATAACAGTTAATTACAAATCTGGCAAGTATCCTACCGTATCTTGTTTTTCTTGCTCCTTAGAAGATTTATCAGCTTAATTTTGACTATGCAATCCCAGAATATCGTTTTGTTCGTTTCCTTTGTAAAAAGATGCTTATATTTTGCCTTATTTTTGACAAGATATTCAGGAAAACTTCTATCAACTCTGACAGGTATTAAATCGTAATTTTCAAATTTTTGAGAGGAAGGGAGCATACGGGCATCTTTTGTATAATCTCTTTTTTGCTGTGCAACTAAAACTTCATCCCCGTGAACCGCTACACTTTGAAGTTTTGCTGCTAGAACCTCCGCACCTCCGGTATACCCGAAATGCCAGCCGGCATAGTTGTAATATTTCTGACGTTCAAGACCGTCGTAAAGCCGTATCTTTGTGGCAGTTGTGCACCTGTTCCACTCCGGCAGAACACCGGGATGATTAACCTCTATATCATCGAGAATATTTTTGTAATCTTTGTATGAAAGAATTTTTGTTGCATGATTAAACTTCATGCCCGCCGCTACATTATTAAGCCAGTAATAAAATCCGAACATCTTTAATGATTTGATACCGGGTTTGTCCTTAACTTTCAAAATAACTTTCGGGTCAGGAATTTCATCGGCATCGGAAATCATAATAATATCATTATCTTTACAGTCCTTAAGCCCGCGCGATATACAGTTTCTCTGGTAATTTTCCAGAACCCATGTAGATGTCAAAGGCGGTATATCATCCACAACAATGTGTATAATTTTATCCTCAAACTCCTTAAATCTTTCCCTGTTTTCCAGAAAATAAAGCGGCTTATCTTTGCCGGTATGAGTTTTTGTTGCCTCAACTATAACAAATTTGTCAACAATATCATTCAAAACATTCAAACGAATCTCTAAAATATCAAGCTCATTAAAAAAACTAAAACAATCATAAATTTTACCTGCCGCAGATTTTTCATTATTGTGCTGGTCAGGGCTTAAATCAGGTTGCCCCCCCCCCCCGTTTTACTTGATATGACTGTGTTTTCATAGTTTTGATCTCCTTTATTTTTTATTATATCAGATAAAAATTTTTAAAACAAAATTCATCACCGCCACAAAAACTGGAGCACAATTCCGCAGAAAATACTTATTAGCAAAAGCAAAGAAATTACAAGCGCCGTATCTTTCAGACTGCTGTTTTTCCTGATTAACACCAGAAGCCCGAGCCCCGCGTTTGAACACAAACCTGCCATTGCAGCACCGAAACTTATTGTTCCTTTTATAAGCATCATAGTGAAAGCAATTGACACCGCGCAATTAGGAATTAGACCGAGCACTCCGGTTACAACAGGTTCAAGTATTTTGTATTTAAAACCTGTATTTGTAAAAAATGCGCTTATCACAGAATCTGTCACAAAATAATTCAAAAATAATGTAATCACAAGCACAAACACAAATACATTCACCGTATGCACCAGAGGATGCAGCCAGAGATTATTTTTGCTTCCGGACAGTATATCGTGCTTGCAGCAGCCTTCCTCCGGAACTTCTTCCACTGCATCTTTATCAATTTTTGTCTTAAAAATAAAATCAATTAAATACCCGGCAATTATTGCCACTACAAGTTTCACCGTAATAACAGGTACAACGAGCCAGACCTTATCCGGTCTTGCAAGCAGCACAGGTATCGCCTCATCAGATGTTGCAAGATAAATTGCAATCAGGGTTCCTTTTGTAATTAACCTTCCGGAATACAGAGAGCTTGCAATAATCGAAAATCCGCACTGCGGAACAATTGACGCAAGACTTCCTATAACAGGGCCGGCTTTTTCTGTTTCTTTCATAAAATGATTAATCTTATGCGCATAATAGTATTCAAAAAGTTCTATAAACACAAAAACTACAAACAGAAACGGCAGAATATGAAAACTGTCGATTATTGCATCGGCAATCCATTCCGGAAAACCAAAATTTTCCACAAAACTGTCAAACCCGTGAAATAACCACTCATTAAATCCGTTTAGCTTATTCAAAAAATTTATAATCATAAAACTCTTCCCTTTATTGTAATTTTAATATAAAATATAAAAATAAGACAAGTTTTTATCTGTTCCCGTACCGGTAATTCAAACAACAAAAAGAGGCAAATTTATGAAAAAGTTTTTATTAACATTAATTTCTGCACTTATTTTAAGTACAACAGCAGCATTTGCTGAAACCGTTGTTTTTAACACTAATTCAAAAATTTACCATAACACTTCCTGCCACTCAGCACAAATCTGTAAAGTATGTATTAAAATTGATAAGCAGGATGCAATAAAACGCGGCGGACGCCCTTGCAAGAAATGCGGAGGATAATACCGGCGTATCAAACGAAATCACCTTATTGCCTTATTTTAAATCTCAATGCCCTCATGCTGCAGAAGTTTAATCTTTTTGTCAATTCCTCCTGCATATCCGGTTAAACTGCCGTTTGAGCCGACAACCCTGTGGCAGGGAATAATTATTGAAATAGGGTTATGACCTACAGCACCGCCGACTGCCTGTGCAGACATAGATTTCCTGTTCATCTGAGCTGCAATTTTTTTAGCGATTTCTCCGTAAGTAAGGGTTTCTCCGTAGGGAATTTCGCAGAGAATTTTCCACACAGCCTGCCTGAAATCATTACCCTGAGGGGCAAGCGGAAGTTCTTTAATCAGAGGCTTTTTCCCTTGAAAATATCTGTCAAGCCAGCTTTTAGTCTTAATAAACCCCGGCAAATCATCTTTCGCTATCAAGGGTTCTGTTACCGTGGCACAAAAATATTTCTGACCTTCAAGCCAGACGCCTGTAATATTTTTCCCGTCACCGGCTATGGTTAAAACACCTAAAGGTGAATTGTACAAGGTCTTGTATAACATAGTTTATATTATAAAACAAAAATTTCGGGAATTATATACAAGTTTACACCAAACAATATCGAATTTGTCACCCTGAACTCGTTTCAGGGTCTCGGTGTGTAAAGATGCTGAAACAAGTTCAGCATGAAAATATTACGCACATTTAGTGTAAACTTGTATATAATTCCCGAAATTTCTAACTTGACGGATTTCTGATACAAATGTTATGATAGTAGTATAAAATTTAATAAAATTATAAAAAGAGTAAGGTAAGATATTTTAAATTATTTTAAAATTCTGTCTTACTCTTTTTTATAACAAACACGGGAAAGGCGGTGCTGCTTATGAAAAGATATTAAAACATTCGGCAAAGTATAAAGCCGTTAAGTAGAAATATATTTAGCACACACGTAAACAGATTTACAAACCTATAAATAATGAAAGGAAAAATTTATGACAAACACTATGCCGAAAAACTATGTAGAAATGATTTTGCAAGATGAAACTTTGACTCAGGATGAAAAGCTCCGGCAGATTAATTTCGTTTATAACAATTACAGGCAAAAACTGGAACAAGATTTAAGAAAATATTTAAGTAAAAAATGGGCAGGGGCTGCGCTTCAAATAGGAAGTGCAGCAATTCCGCTCGGAGGAGCCGGAAAAGCCGGCGCAATAGCAGGACAAAAATTGTTTCAAAAAGCTATTGGCAGAAAGCTTTCTCAGGAAATCGGCTCCGGCGCCCTCTCCGGATTTGCGTCCGGTGCTGTGTTCGGTACTGGCAGGGGCTTGATTGATGATAAAAACCCTGTGTTCACTGCCCTGCAGGATGGCGGACTTGGAAGCGTTTTAGGAGCTTTTGGCGGGAATATATCAGGTCAGGCAGAACGCTTTATTAAAGGACAATCTTTAAAAAACTATGGAGATATTGATTTGTTGTCTAAGGATTTAAGAAAAGAATATATGCAGAATGCTAAAAATTTTTATAAAGATTATATTCAAGAAATAATTTTAAATAAAAACGGAAGAATTAATTTTTCCAAACGAGGTATTCAGGAACAACTGCGCTGGAATCCCAAACAGGCACAAAATTACCCAGAATTAATTAAAGATATAAAAAATGCAAAGCAACTGCCGGATGCTCCAAATTTAAAACCGCAGCAAAAGCAGCTTGTTGAAAATTACGAGGTGTATCAGGGGAAAAATGGACTACATCACATAGAAGTATTAAAAGATGGCTACAAAAGGTATTATATAACAAAGGATACCTACAATGGTACACCACATGCAACTAGCACGGGCTCCAAAGAGGTATCCATTAAGGATACACAGAAGAACACTCTCAATGCAACCGGCACTGAGAGCCTCGTGCATCCTAATACTATTATTATAAACGATAATTCCGAAAACTTCAACCCTTTACCGGTGATATTACCTCCATACATACCGCAAGAACAGCAAACCACACCGACTTTCTTGCTTGAAGGTCACGTTGAAATGAATGTTGACAAAAACGGCAATCCTATCTTCACCCCGCAGGAAATCGGTAATATGACAAACGAAGAGTTTGAGAAAAATTTGCACGTTATTGAACAGCAGTTAAAAGACGGACTTATAAAATCTCAAACACCTCAAGTTGACTATTCAGGCTACCTGAACCCAGAAACGGGAGAGGACAAAATTTTTTCTCGCGAAGCTATCTCCCAAATGTCAGGCGATGAATTTTCAGGGAACGAATCCGCTATTATGGCCCAATTAAAGAGTATCGGGATACCTTACGAATCAGATCTTATGCTTGCAAGTTTGCAAGGCAAAGGTCTTGTGTACGTTAGACCTTACACAAGACAGGACGGTACCGAAGTCAGAGGTTACTGGCGTTCCGCTTAAACCGGTTGCGTATCATAATATAGCACTCTTTTTTATAACAAACACGGGAAAGGCGGTGCTGCTTATGAAAAGTTAAAAACTAAAACAGATATTATAATTGGTAAAATGTTACCAATTATTCCACAATAAAAATACATCATAGCAAATTTATTATTCTTATATTCATCATTAATTTTATACGTTGCGCTGTGATTAATCATATATTCAATAAATGATGCAACACCACATAAAACAACTATAAAAACAGTTATAATAATGTTCAATCCGGAAAGTATTGTAAGACCGGTTACAGCGGAGGCGTCTGTTTTAATTATAGTAAAGGTTTTAAATACAAGTTTAATAAAAATAATTTGCCAGATAATATTAAAAAACCCCAAAAATGAAAAAACATTTAACGATGTATTTTTACTGATTTTAAAAATATTCATACACTATAATTTAACACAAAGGAGAAACCATGGAAAAATATAAATTACACGAATATATTAAAATGTTATCAGAAAAAGTTTACACTCCTGATAATTCTGAATTACCTGACGGCTGGAAGCTTGTAAAATATGTACCGAATTCAAATACAGGCTTTCAAGGTGCTATTTATAAAAAAGGAAATGATGTTATCGTTATATATGCAGGTACAAATCAAGCAAAAGATTTTTTCGGAGCAGATTTCCAGATGGGAATTTTATCTGTTCCTAATCAACAACAGGAAGCTCATAATTTACATTTGGAAGCTGAAAGAATGTATCCTCATGCGAATATTATACTTGGCGGTCATTCTTTAGGCGCGAGTCTGGCTCAGATTGAGGCTGCTCATACCGGTGCTCCGGCAGTTACTTTTAATGCTTTCGGAACCGGTAATATTTTAAGAGCAGAAGGTTACCGGAATATCAAGGATTTAAATATTATTAATTATGGGAATCCTGAGGATATTATATTTAATGCAAATTTTGCCGCCCAACCGGGCAGAACTTTTATTACAAATACAAACCTGAATTCCTCTGTTATATACGGAGTACAAAGAGGTGTAAAATTATATAAGCCTGATATAAGCAGGCATTATTTATCAACGATGGGCAGCTTAAAGGATGCTGTTGAAGTAACGGCATACGATTTTCCGGAAACACCTAAAATGCTGCAAGGACACGTTTCTAAAATAGATGACATTTACAAAAACACTAATACAATAATGCAGCAATGGAAAGATATTCCGTTTGCGGATCCTGTCAAAGAACAGTCGCTTACACCGAAAAAATTAGAACCCGTAATTAATCAATTTCTTAAACAAAATTTGTATGATATTAACTATTCCGGCTACCTGAACCCCGAAACGGGAGAGGACAAAATTTTTTCTCGCGAAGCTATCTCCCAAATGGCAGGCGAGGAATTTTCTGAAAACGAATCCGCTATTATGGCCCAATTAAAGAGTATCGGTATCCCTTACGAATCAGATCTTATGCTTGCAAGTTTGCAAGGCAAAGGGTTAGTGTACGTTAGACCTTACACAAGACAGGACGGTACCGAAGTCAGAGGTTACTGGCGCTCCGCTTAAACCGGTTGCGTATCATAATATAGCACTCTTTTTTATAACAAACACGGGAAAGGCGGTGCTGCTTATGAAAATATATTAAAACATACAGCAAAGTATAAAGCCGTTAAGTAGAAATATATTTAGCACACACGTAAACAGATTTACAAACCTATAAATATGAAAGGAAAAATTTATGACAAACACTATGCCGAAAAACTACGCAGAAATGATTTTGCAAAATGAAACTTTGACTCAGGATGAAAAGATTCAACGGATTAATTTCGTTTATAACAATTACAGGCAAAAACTGGAACAAGATTTAAGGAACTATTTAAGTAAAAAATGGGCAGGTGCCGCGCTTGAAATAGGAAGTGCTGCAATTCCGTTCGGAGGAGCCGGAAAAGCAGGCGCAATCGCAGGACAAAAATTGCTTCAAAAAACTATTGGCAGAAAGCTTTCTCAGGAAATCGGCTCCGGTGCCCTCTCCGGATTTACGTCCGGTGCTGTGTTCGGTACTGGCAGGGGCTTGATTGATGATAAAAACCCTGTGTTCACTGCCCTGCAGGATGGCGGACTTGGAAGCGTTTTAGGAGCAGGAATTAGTGCAGTCAACGGCAAGGTACTTTTAAATAACCATGTTAAACAATTAAATGAAATTTTAGATAAACGGAAAGACTGGGGGATTGCATTTCAAAAAGCCAGTGGAAATCCGGAAAAAGCAATCAACACTCTGCTTGAACACCAGAAAGGCTTTGTTCCTGATGCCTTCAATAAAAGAGGTATAGGCAAGACAGATTTGGTTTGGGGAAAAGACGGAGAAGCTGGATACGGAATGGCCCATTTAATAGAAAAACGACAAAAACAAAACATTGACATCGAAGAATTTTTAAAATCTTTACCGGAAACTATTGATAACGGTATTGTTACTCAAAATGATCCCAGACGTCCTAATAATAAATACATTGAAGATATAAAAAATAAAATAGCAATAGCAACAGACTGGTTTGGGAAACCAAGAAATTGGATAATAACTGCACACAAACAAAATAAATCAGCTGCGAAGCGTTTGATGGATTCTGCACCTGCATCAAACCTTTCGCCGGAGAAAGGCAGGAACTCTATCTCCAGACTTGCAGCTAATAAATCTATTATAACGAATAGCGATAGAAATATCAACCCTGTTCCGCTAATCATACCTCCATACATACCGCAAGAACAGCAAACCACACCGACTTTCCTGCTTGAAGGTCACGTTGAAATGAATGTTGACAAAAACGGCAATCCTATCTTCACCCCGCAGGAAATCGGTAATATGACAAACGAAGAGTTTGAGAAAAATCTGCAGGTTATTGAACAGCAGTTAAAAGACGGACTTATAAAACCGCAAACACCTCAAGTTGACTACTCAGGCTACCTGAACCCAGAAACGGGAGAGGACAAAATTTTTTCTCGCGAAGCTATCTCCCAAATGTCAGGCGATGAATTTTCTGGAAACGAATCCGCTATTATGGCTCAATTAAAAACTATCGGAATCCCGTACGAAGCGGATCTGACACTTGCTAGTTTGCAAGGCGGCGGTTTAGTATATGTTAGACCTTACACAAGACAGGACGGCACCGAAGTAAGAGGTTACTGGCGCTCAATTTAATAATGAAAATATGAAAGGAAAAATTTATGACAAACACTATGCCGAAAAACTATGCAGAAATGATTTTGCAAAATGAAACTTTGACTCAGGATGAAAAGATTCAACGGATTAATTTCGTTTATAACAATTACAGGCAAAAACTGGAACAAGATTTAAGAAACTATTTAAGTAAAAAATGGGCAGGTGCCGCGCTTGAAATAGGAAGTGCTGCAATTCCGTTCGGAGGAGCCGGAAAAGCAGGCGCATTAGCAGGGCAAAAATTGCTTCAAAAAGCTATTGGTAGAAAGCTTTCTCAGGAAATCGGCGCCGGTGCCCTCTCCGGATTTACGTCCGGTGCTGTGTTCGGTACAGGCAGAGGCTTGATTGAAGATAAAAATCCTGTGTTCACGACCCTGCAGGATGGCGCTGGCGGGCTTGCCACCGGTGGATTAATCGGAGGGGCAGGAGGCTATCTGGAAAAAGCTGTACGGGCTAACCAGCTTGAAAACTCAAAACCTTTAAATGAACTTACAAAAGCTCAAATTAAGAAACTGGTAAAACAAGGGAAAGAATATTATTGGGATTATTTGCAATGGCGTGATGTAGTTTCACCACAATTAGGGAAAATATATTTTTCAGGTGCTCAAGCTGGTGAAATAAGAGCCCATAATATGAAAATGATCCCCAAAATACCTGAACAAATCAAAAATGCACAAGGGTTAAAATATAGTAATGATAAACCCTGGAGGCAAGATGCAAATAATTTCTACAAATTATACAACACTTATAAAGATAAAAACTATGAATATGTAGTAAGAAATAATTCAAACAAGACCGGATATAATTTTTATCAGCTAAAAGAAGTGGGTTCTACCCCTGCATACTGGGACCAAGCCCCAGCGCTTGAGATAAAACCCAATAATATTATAAACGATAATTCCGAAAACTTCAACCCCTTGCCGGTGATAATACCTCCATTCCTACAGCAAGAACAGCAAACCACACCGACTTTCCTGCTTGAAGGTCACGTTGAAATGAATGTCGATAAAAACGGCAATCCTATCTTCACCCCGCACGAAATCGGTAATATGACAAACGAAGAGTTTGAGAAAAATCTGCACGTTATTGAACAGCAGTTAAAAGACGGACTTATAAAACCGCAAACACCTCAAGTTGACTACTCAGGCTACCTGAACCCTGAAACGGGAGAGGACAAAATTTTTTCTCGCGAAGCTATCTCCCAAATGTCAGGCGAAGAATTTTCTGGAAACGAATCCGCTATTATGGCTCAATTAAAAACTATCGGTATCCCTTACGAAGCGGATCTGACACTTGCTAGTTTGCAAGGCGGCGGTTTAGTATATGTTAGACCTTACACAAGACAGGACGGCACTGAAGTCAGAGGGTACTGGCGCTCCGCTTAAACCGGCGATAAATCCGCTGCTATAATCAATCGGGGCTTTTGCCCCGATATGTTATCTGTTTGCAAAGTTAACACACAAAAATTTTTATTCAGAACTTTTATAAGAGTATGTCTGAAAATATAACATTTATTAACAAAATTCTTCCGCGGGCAGCATTACCTTTTAGACGGATAAAAGGTAGTGTTTCTGCCAGAAAACACTTAGCAGATAAATACAGCCGGAGATTTTACAGAGAATTAAACAGCCGCTGCAAAAATAATACTTGCAGTGTTAAAGATTTTAAAAAAGCTTTAAACAAAACTCTCTACCCCGATCGTATAAAATACTGTATATCAAGAGAAATAAACGAAGATAATGACGGCAGTTTTTATATAACAAGAAAATTTAATGCGGGGCAAAACGGATGTTATACCGTTAATGTAAAAGGGTATCGTATTATCTTGCCGCTAAACAGCAAAAGAGATACCATTCTGGATAAATTAACAGCTTTTCACGAAGCAAGACATTTTTTTGATTATATTTGTAACCCGAAATATAGTATTTTACGCAAACATAATCTGACAAATATTCCGAAAGACAACAGTATCATTAATTATATATCTAATCTATTTCTGGGTGATATTTACAAACCCTTAAAAATGAAAGATATTAAAACGGATACAGAAACTTTAATAAAAAACCTCCCGGATGATATGGCTATAGGATTTTTACAGATTATCAGATACACCCTCCAAACAGAAATAAACGCATATAGAGATGAACTCCGGTTTTTGTTAAAAGACGGCAATTTAAAATCCGGATTTGAATTAAGCATTGACATGTATAAACATTTCAAATTCAAATCGAAATTAAAATTTGTAGAAGGTCTTCTAAAGGATATTATCAGAAAAGAAAGAGAGGCTTTGAAAAAAAGATTGCAATACTAATATATATCCTGACAGACATAATACCTGGTAGTTATCCATAATAAATCCATTAAACCACTACTAATTTGACTGCTCATTTTTCGTACGATTTATATCAATAAGTTCTTTTATACGAGAAAAGGATTCAGGGAAATAAGTTGCAATTACATATTCTGATTTGCAATGGCCTGTATTCAACAAGGTATATGATTCTGCAAAAAACTCCTGCAGGTTTGTTAAAGCATAAGCTGCAATTGGACTTATCTCAGGACAGTTTTGTCTAAAATTTTGTATTTCTTTATCAAATAATTCATTTAATTTGTCATCAGCAACAGATACCGGCTGAAATATGCCCCAGTTATCCAAAAGTTCCTGAACTGTAAGAGGTTTATCTCTGCCAAGCGTTAACTTTGGATCTTTAATCATTTTTTTTATTACTTTTATGGCATTATCCTTATCATCTATATAATCACACATATGACCGGCTTCATGAGCAATTGTCAAAAGAGCACGCCTGCCAATTAAAGCATTTGGATCAAGTGTTATACTATTATCTGATGGAGAATAGTAACCATTTGTTGAGCCGCCAATTGATCGGTCATTCATATGATCATCCAGTTTTATCCGGACTGCGTGCGATGCTATATCATATAATACCTGCGAATTCAGATCCATAAAAACCTGTTTAACATAATCTTCAGGCAATGCTGTTACATCAATAGTTTTTGGAGTAGCTCCATTTTTACTTACAGTTATTTTACCGTTTGAAAAACTTACATCAAAAGAATTATTGTTTATTTGCTCAATATAAGCATTTTCACCCTTTTGAACTCTGTGAATTTCCGGAAGCATCTCTGCAATTTTTGAATTTTGTGGATTAAAATTCAATATTTCTTTAAATTGATTATACCCTTCGTAATAATTATTTATAATCTCATCTTTCGTAAAATCCAAAGGCGCGCCATGTGGCTGTAGCTTTGACATAAGATTTTGCATACCCGCCAATTTCTTGTCATCTTTTTCAATTTGAATAGCATCATATACATCTTCTATAAGCTCATGCCCTGTCAGTTCTTTATATTTCTCAGCTGAAGGATAAATATTGTAACCTCCGCTAATAACATCATCTCTGCCGAGGATTTCACCTGCTATGCAAAAATTTTTCTCGGTTATCAATTGCAAAAATGCCTTATCAAATGGTATTTTTACAGTTTGCTTATTACCATTAACCATTGTTTCATATATAACTTCTTTATCTTTCACTGTGATTGAAGAAACAAAATTCCCGGCTTTATCGTAAATTTCACTTCTGTAATTAGCATCATATCCTTTTGCCTGGTTATTATTCAAATTGTATCGGAAATTACCATTTTCCTCATATATAACATCAAAATCTTCACCAACATGGATCCCGGATCCTGTAAGCTCTTTATATTTGTTAAAAGCTTCTCCTGAAAGCGGCGGGATTTCCGTGCCTGCTTCATTTAGAATTTTCGGAACAATCTGTAATTTACCGTCAACAATTTTCAGCTCATAATCTTCTCCGTATCTTGCTCCACCGTCTACCATTTGTTTAATAGAAGCAAGAGTTGCATCGTCAATTGCTGTTCGTTTCGGGATATAAGTCAAATAAACTTCTCCGTCAGTTATAAAACCATGTGGTTTGTCATCCTCAATAGCAGAATCGTTTATTTTAATCCCTGTTAAATTGTTATTTTTATCATATTTAAATGAAACTTTCGTAGAATTTGTAGTCCCTGCACCAAACACAATATCTTCTAACTTGATATTACGCTCATTAGGATCATTTAATCGTGAATACGATTGACGAATGGCAACATCATTTTTTATATGCAGTTTAAAATCTTTGCCGTCTATATCCTTATTATAAATATACCTTGTCTGTTCTCCTGTTTGTTTGTTAATATATGACTCGGATGTAACTCTGCCGCTGTTATCAAACTTTTTTATCTCTTGAGTATTTTCATCTTCTGCTAAATCCTTGGTAAATGATTGCTCCAACAAATTGCCTGCTTCGTCACGAATTTCATAGAATCCTTCAAGTTCCCTTCTATAAAATTTCTTTCCGTTTTCTTCAACAACTTTGTAACTTTCCGCAACAAATGCGCCGCCAAGCTTTTCTATTAACTCTTGCGACATTCCTGTTTTTTGAGAAACCTCCTCAAGATGCTTCTGGTAAGAAGTATGACCTTTGTTTGCTGCAAAATTTAAAAATTTACGAAAATCTTCAACTTCAATATCATCGCCGTAAAAGCCTTTTGCTTCTTTAATATACTCGTTTAACTCAAAATCATTAACAATATCATCCCATTTCCCTTCTAGAAAAGCCTTTTTATAAGAACCATCAGACCTTTTTCCGGATTTAACTCTTTTCATCTCCGCTAAATCCATGGCGCTTAATTCATCCCCAATTTCACTATCTAAACTGTTTATCTTATCAAATATACACAAAAGCTTATCAAGCCTGCTGTCATTTGCAAATTGTTTTTTTATATCCTCTCTTTTAAGCTTTGATAAAGAAATATGTGAAATATCAATATTATCCATTTTACACTCCAAATTATTTAACACTATAAATTTATCGAAATCTGAGCGAAAATCTTTAATAATTAAAGACTATTTATAAATAAATGTAACAATATAACATAAATCTAGAATTAAATGATTTTATTATAGAACAACTAAAAGATGAATTTGCAACTTTTTTGCGGCTTTACAATAAAAAACTATTAAAAACCAAAAATCAACCTTACTATAAAGCGGCTGAAATTCAATTATATCTTATAAAAAGAAAAAAACCTGATGCGATTGTCCTGGTCGCTCGCGTTTAACGGGTCTGCGGACTTTCTTTTCAGAAGCGGTGCTTCTTCCAAAGAAAGCTCCTCCGCCCTCAGCTCGCTCCCGCTGTCTTGGATTTCCTCCACGCTCGAATAGTTTCGCCTTTAAGCCTGACGGCTCAGTCGGCTCAATATTCTCGCTATCCGGACTAACTCGCTAACGCTCGTGTCGTCCGTACGGAAATCCGCTCGTACGCAAAATGGCGTTCTCATCGCTATCACAAAAAATAAAAAAAAAACGGGATAAACCCGTCTTTTTTTATTTACCATAGAGTTTACGAGTTCAAAACCTGGCTGCTGGAAAATGTTGCGTAAATTGATTGTAAGTACAAGCAAAAGAAATATTCTACTTTTTGACAAAATTCAGTTGAACTGGATATGAGATTGAAATACTGTAACAAGTTATTTAATCTTATTTCAATTTAAGTTGCTAAATTGAAATAAGAATGATATAATAAACATGTTATTTCAATTTCGGAGTTGCCATGAATAATAGAGCAGGAATATATAAAAATAATTTATCAGGGAAAATGGCCTACAAATCTTTCATGCCGGCTATATTACCGCCTAATCCATCGATAGAACTTGATAATGAAATTGTAGATTTATTGGTAAAAGCCAATAAGCAACTTGCATTACTGGAAGGAATCTCAAACAGAATTCCTAATATTCATTTGTTTATTTCTATGTATGTAAGAAAAGAAGCTCTTATGTCCTCACAAATTGAAGGCACTCAAGCAACTTTAGAAGATGTATTAGACCCAATGCTTGAAGAAAATACCAATAGACCTGTTGGAGATGTTGTAAATTATATTAAAGCAACAGATTTTGCAATTAATAGATTGAAAGAATTACCATTGTGCAACCGCTTAATTAAAGAGGCTCATGAAGTTTTATTATCAGGAGTTAGAGGGCAAAATAAAAGTCCCGGTGAATTTCGTCATTCTCAAAACTGGATAGGTGCAGCAGGTTGCAATTTGCAAAATGCTCGCTATATTCCGCCGTCAGTTGAAGATATGATACAAGCAATGTCTGATTTAGAAAAATATATTAATGGTGATGATGACATTGATGTTTTAATTAGAGCAGGCTTAATTCACTATCAATTTGAAACCATTCATCCGTTTTTGGACGACAACGGCAGAATCGGACGGCTTTTGATAACTTTATTTTTAATGGAAAATAAAGTTTTAAGCACTCCGGCATTATATATTTCTTACTTTTTGAAAAAGAATAGGATTGAATACTATGACCGAATGAATGAGGTCCGGTTAAAAGGCAATTATGAACAATGGATTAAATTTTTCTTAGAAGCTGTTTATGAATCCGCTAAAGATGCAGTTGAAACGATTGATAAGTTGACATCATTGCATAATAATTATTGCTTAAAAATTAAAGGTTTGTGGCGCAGAGCTAAAAATGCAATGAGAGTATTTGAATATTTAGAGTCAAACCCTATTATTGAGATTCAAAAAACAGCCAAAGAGCTTGATATAGCATTTAATACAATGTCAAGCATAGTCAAAGACCTGACTAGTATCGGTGTCCTTGAACAAACTTCAACCCAAAGCAGAAATAGGACTTTTGCGTATAAAGAGTATTTAGAAATTTTAAAAGAAGGAACTTAATCAGTAGATAAAAAAGACGGGATAAACCCGTCTTTTTTTATTTACCCTGGATGCGATTCGAACGCATGACCTACCGCTTAGAAGGCGGTTGCTCTATCCAGCTGAGCTACCAGGGCCTGGATCCAGAGGAACTTTCCAGATGTTTGGTTTCTGTGGGGTATCTGTATTCATTCCTCATAGTTTTTATCTTAACATAAACATTTTTTCACGCAAGTCGTTATACCTTGGGATTTATATCGCAGTTTAACTAAAAATGCTAAAATTGTCACCCTGAACTTGTTTCAGGGTCTTACAAACAGCATATTTGATGTAAAGTTGTATATAAATCCCTATACCTATTCTTTAATAAATACCTGCTTACGAACGCTCTGTCAAAATTTCCGGCGTCTTTGCCGTCTGTTTACCGTGAATTTTAAGTACCGGTATCAAGCCCAAAAGTGTATATTTTGTTGTATTTGGATAGTAATGAAATATTTTTAAAATATTTACACCGCAAAACTTTATTTTCTCCCGTCTGACCAGTTTCAGCCCGTTTAGTGCGCAGGTAAGATTTTTTTCTTCAGCAAATTCTATCATCTCTTTTTCAGCCTGCAAAGCATCAGCCACATGTTTTGGCGACTGTGTTTTAACAATTGAAAACGGGTTACGTCTATAATAATACGCACATTCCGGAACTGTTACCAGCCCGTTAAGATAATAAACAGCTTTTATCGACCAGCAAATATCCTCGTAAACTCTTCCATCAGGGAAAGGCAGATTTAAATTTACAAGACTTTCGCGTTTATAAATCTTGTTCCAGACATAGTTGTACTTTGGAATTTTGACAGCCTTCAGTTTTTCAATACTATCAGTAATTAATTCTTCTTTTTCAAATTTAACCTTATATTTTGTAATCTTTTTCCCGCAGCGGATAATATTTCCCGAGGCAATTTCCGCATTATGTTTTTGTGCTGCCTCATAAAGCTTTTCATAAAAATTTAAATCAACCCAATCATCTGAATCCACATAACCTATATATTCACCTGCAGCGGCTTTCAATCCGTCATTGCGTGCGGCGGAAAGTCCTGCATTTTGTTTATCAATAATTTTTATTCTGCTGTCTTTCTGTGCGTAACGTTTCAGAATCTCCGGTGAACTGTCTTTTGAACCGTCATTAATACAGATAATCTCAATATCCTTAAGCGTTTGATTTACGAGCGTATCAAGACATTTTTCAAGATATTTTTCCACATTATACACAGGAACTATAATTGATACCTTAGGGTTTGCAGACATACAAATCAGCCTTTCTTTATTTTTCGTTTTGTTCTGGCAATAAAAGTTTTAATTTTTAAACTCAGGTAATTATCACGTTTATCAAGATTAACATATTTCCACCATCCGGAAGGATAGGTTGTATCAAGATGCTGTTTTAATTCCATAAGTTTGTTGTAATATTCAGATTTAAAATCATCACCGCATTTTCCGTACCATGAAAGAGCCTTTGAAAAATATCTGTCAGCGGCAGGATTAATAAATTTTTCCGTCAGATTAAGTTTTTTTAGCAAATCTTCTGCTGCATAGAAATTCAAAATAGGCGAAACAGAAGTTTTTCTGGTATCGGAAGTTATGGCTCCCGCGCGGTTTTTAACATAATAGTAAAAATTTTCATCAAGAATATAAACGGTTTTTGCAATGAGCATAGTATGCAGATAAAAGAGCTGATCTTCACCGTCTTTTATTTCCTGAAATCTGATGTTGTTATCCTCAACAAACTTTCTGCGATAAAGCTTGCACCACGCTGTAGGCGGAAACAAAAACAGATTATTTTTATAATCTTCCAGCGACAAAATTCTCTCCTTGAATTTTGCAGGGATTTTATTCACGCTGTACATGCCTTTTGAAACAAATTTACCCTTAACGGAATATGCGCCAAAAATTACGACATCCACCCCTGTTTCAGTAATTTTATTAAGAGTTTTTTCAACAAGAGTATTTTCAATCCAGTCATCAGAATCTACAAAAAGAAGATATTCGCCGGCAGCGGAAACCATTCCGACATGGCGGGCAGAAAACAAACCGCCGTTCGGTTTGGTAATTATCTTAATCCTGCTGTCACGGTTTGCATATTCACTCAAAATCTGTGCGGAATTATCTGTTGAACCGTCATTAACACATATAATCTCAATATCGCTGAATGTCTGAGCCAATACACTATCAAGACATTTTGAAAGATACTTGCCAACATTATAGACAGGAATAATTACCGAAACTTTTGCCATAACAAGTTAATTGTATAATCAGATTAAATTAAAGTCAATAAATTGTAATGTTTTTAGATTTTCTGTTATATTTTACTGTCATTAATAAATTGTAGAAAACTTTTGTGAGAAGCTCATCTTTCGTCATTGCATCATTTAGTTCTGCAATCATCTTAGCATTTGAAAGTGTTTCAAAATAATAAAACTCCCACACACCTACCTGTAAAACTTCTGAAAGTTTTTGCAGGGTTTCAATTGACGGTGAAAACTTGCCTGTTTCAATATAACTCAAACTCGGCGGCTCAATTCCGATAAGTTCCGCAAGCTGTTCCTGCGTCAGCCCTTTTGACTTTCGTATAGACTTTATCTTGCTTCCTAGCTCTTTTTTAATATCCATTACACTGCTCCTGTAATTTATTATTTGATAAATCAAAAGAGCAAAACATAAAGTTTTTATTTAAAATGTTATTGTTTTTTAAAGTAATATATGATATTATATAAATAAGAACTTTAAATTTACGGAGGATATTTAATGTTAAGAATTAAATCTTACGGGTTTACATTAGCAGAAGTGCTGATAACGCTGGGAATTATCGGGGTTGTCGCTGCTATGACCCTTCCGGCCGTTATAAACAATACGAAGAATAAAGAGCTTGAAACCGCTTTTAAAAAATCATATTCACAACTCGGACAGGCAATACAGAGCATATATCTCGGCGATTACGGCGGCAGCGGGATGAATATAGGAAGTACAACAAGTAACTCTGCTTTTAAAGAATTTGTTAATAATATGCAAAAGCAGTATAAGCAATCCTCCATCTGTATTGATGGTCAAAAAAATTGTCCGCTCTCAATATTTCCGTTGGAAACATACTCAGGAACAGAAGGAAGCCAGTTTATAAATAGTAACTATAATACGTATAACTCTAAAACAACCGGGGGTTCAACTTATTGTAATGACGGAATTATGTCCATTACAGACGGAAGCTTTATCTTCTTTGATATAAGTAATCCAGAGCAGGAAACGGCCGGAAAATTTATGATTTGTATTGACGTAAACGGCTGGAAAAAAAAGCCTAACAGATTAGGACATGACTTTTTTATGTTTGAAATAAATCAGAACACAGGGAAACTTCTACCTATGGGGTTAGAGGATACAGCATTTCCTGAGGATAAATACTGCACCCTAACATCTTCCAATACACAGAACGGCCTTGGATGTACGGCAAAGGCTTTGAGCGATCCGGATTATTTCAAAAACCTGCCTAAATAAAATTTCCTTTGCATAAAGTCTTTGTTTAATATAAAATCTTATCAGATATATTAAACGAAAGAGGAATTAAAAATTATGCTAACCGGAAATGAAATAAGAAAGTTGTATTTAGACTATTTTAAAGATAAACACCAGCATACAGTTGTTGAAAGTTCAAGCCTTGTGCCTGACAACCCTACGGTGCTTTTGACAACAGCGGGAATGCTGCAGTTTTTGCCGATATTTTTAGGGATACAGAAATGTCCTTACGATCCGGCGCGTGCAACTTCATGCCAGAAATGCGCAAGAGCCGGCGGAAAAGATTCCGATATTGAAAACGTCGGAAGAACACCGCGCCATCATACTTTCTTTGAAATGTTAGGCAATTTCTCTTTCGGTGATTATTATAAAAAAGAAATTATTCCGTGGGCGTGGGAATTTGTAACGGAAGTTCTGAAACTCGACAAAGACCGCCTGTGGATTACGATTTTTGAAACAGACGACGAAGCTTACGAAATCTGGAGAAGCGTTGGCGTTCCGGCTGAAAGAATTAAAAGAAAAGGTAAGAAAGATAACTTCTGGGGACCTCCGGGGGCATCAGGCTCCTGCGGGCCGTGCTCCGAAATCCACTACGACCTCGGGGAAGAATATAAATGCGACGACCCCCGCGGATGCGGTATAGATACTTGCGAATGCGACAGATGGGTCGAGATTTGGAACCTTGTATTCACAGAACTTTATCAGGATGAAGAAGGCAACCAGTCACCGCTCGACAGCAAAAACGTTGATACCGGTATGGGACTTGAACGTATCACCATGGTATGTCAGGGAGTTGCCTCTACCTTTGAAACTGACCTTTTAAAACCTATTCTGGACAAAGTTTCAGAGATGAGCGGCGTTTTGTATTCAAAAACCCCTCACCCTAACCCTCTCCCGCAAGGGGCGAGGGAAGGCAGCGAAAAAACTGATGTTTCGCTGAGAATTATCACAGACCACGCAAGATGCGTTACCTTCCTCATTTCAGACGGGGTAATTCCGGGTAACGAAGGCAGAAGCTATGTGTTGAGAATGATTTTACGCCGTGCACTCCGCCACGGGAAAATCCTCGGTATGGACTTGCCGTTCCTCTATAAACTCGTTGACGTTGTTATTGAAAATTACGGCGAAGCTTATCCTGATTTAATCAAAAACAGACAAAAAATTATTGATACAATCAAAAAAGAAGAAGAAAGATTTGCCAAAACCCTCGACAGAGGCTACAAACTTCTCGACGAATTTATCACAGAGAAAAAAGATATTGACGGCGAAAGTGCATTTAAACTCTATGACACTTATGGTTTCCCGCTTGAACTTACAAAAGAAATCGCAGCGGAAAACGGCTTGAACGTTGATGAAGAAGGCTACAAAACCGCAATGCAGGAACAGAAAGACCGCGCAAAAGCCGCAACTGCAAAAATTAGCGTCACCGGTGATATGAAATACGCAAAACTTGAAGATGAAGTCGGCTCAACAGAATTTGTCGGCTACGAAGAAAACGAATGCGATGCAAAAATTCTCGCCACAATCGAAGGCGACGGGTACGTGGATATTGTCTTAAATAAAACACCTTTCTACGCTGAATGCGGCGGCCAGACAGGCGACAGCGGATATATTGAAAACGATAACCTGAAAGCAGAAGTCCTCACAACTTTCAAAGTTAATAAACTTTTCGTACATCGTTCAAAAGTTATCAACGGTGAAATCACAATCGGCGAAATAGTCAAAGCTAAAATAGATGTTCCGCGCCGCGAAGAAATCAGACTTCACCACACATCAGCACACCTTTTGCAATCAGCCCTGAGAAAAGTTCTCGGTGAAGAAGTTCATCAGGCAGGTTCGCAGGTTGAACCTGACAGAATGCGCTTTGACTTCACCTTCTCACGTGCAATGACTGTGGATGAAATTTTCAAAGTTGAAGAAATTATGAACAACTGGGTTGCTAAGGGTTTGAATGTTCATACAGATATTATGGATATTGAACAGGCAAAACTTACAGGTGCAACAGCACTCTTTGGAGAAAAATACGACGACATCGTAAGGGTTGTTTCAATCGGCAACGAAACCTGCATTTCAAAAGAGTTTTGTGCAGGGACTCATGCAAGAAACACACGCGACCTAAGACTTGTGAAAATTGTAACGGAAGGCGCAATCGCCGCAGGCACAAGACGTATTGAACTTGTCGTTTCAAAAGCCGCGTTTGAATTTATGAATGCAAAAGTCAGAGAAATGGATAAGCTTTCTCTTATGTTCAAAACACACTTTGACGGCGTAGTTGAACGAGTCGAAAAGCTTCAGGAAGAAAATAAAGAGCTCCAGAAAGAACTTACTCACGTAAAAGAAGAAAACGCGCGCGCAAAATTTGCAAGCTTCCTATCAAAAGCGCAAGAAATTGAAGGCGGCAAACTCTTTATCACAAAAGTTGAGGATGTAGACGGCAACGCTCTTAAAACAGGTATTGAATTTGCCTCCCAGAAACTCGGCGAAAGCATCATCGTTCTGGCATCAGCAAGAACGGTTGCCGTAAAAGTTTCCGACAGTTTTGTGAAGAAAGGTGTAAATGCCGGTAAAATCGTCGGCGAAATTGCACGCTTTACAGGCGCCAACGGCGGCGGGCGCCCAAACTTTGCGCAGGGCGGCATCAAAGACGCCTCAAAACTCGACGAAATCCTTGCAAAAGTCGAAGACGATTTAAAAAATTATCAACTCGTTTAATGAAGTTAAATTGAAAATATAATATAGACGGTCAAGCTGTTTGAAAGAAATTTCTTCCGCCTGACCGTTTTCTAATTGCAAAACAAGTTCAGGCTCTGAATTTATCAGACTGGCAAGCTGTTCAACGGACAACCCGCGTTTGAGCCTGAGCCTGCGTAAGTTAGTACCGGTCTTTTTTATTTTTTCTTTATAGTTGTACATTGTATTACCCTTTACAAGTTGCGTCATGGAAAACACTTATACGTTATATATAACGCATATTTTATATTATTTTTACACTCGTGTCAAATAAAGTATAATTTTTACATGGAAATAAACACCGACATAAAAACAAAATTGAAAATTTTGATGGCGCTCAGGCAAATGTCAATGCAGGATTTAGCCGGCAGAATGTCTGAGGCAACAGGAAAACCATACAGCCGTCATAAAATTTATGGTAAAATAAAAAGAGATACAATTTCATTTACGGAAGTTGAAATTATCGCAAAAATTTTAGGGTACAAAATAGAATTTATAGAAGAATGAATATACTAGAACATTGTATTTATTCATGAAGAGTTGTATTTGTTTTCGAAACGGGAGCAGGGCGGGAGCGTGTTGAGAAAATAAATACAACTGTTCATGAATGAGATTCTGAAACAAGTTCAGAATGACAAACTGTAGCTGTCAAATTACTTTATTAAGTGTAAACGAATTTAAAATTATTGCCGTTACAGCCGGATATAGTATAGAATTTAAGAAAGAAAAATAAAAAAGGCGAAACTTTCCGGGTGTAGAGCAAATCAGGACAGTGGGCAAGGGAGATTTTATAACATGACGATACTAAAAATAGAACGATTGACGCACAACAGGTTTGTGCCGGAATACAAAACTGAAGGCGCAGCAGGAATGGATTTGTGCGCGGCAATTACTGAGCCTGTTACATTAAAACCATTAGAGAGGGCGCTAATTCCGACAGGTATAAAAATAGAACTTGAACACGGCTATGAAGCTCAAATAAGACCGCGCTCGGGGCTTTCGATTAAGCACGGGATTACATTAATCAACTGTGTCGGTACAATCGATGAGGATTACCGCGGAGAAGTCTGTATTCCTGTTGTGAACCTTTCCAATGAAACCTACACAATCCAGCCGGATGAGCGGATTGCACAAATGATTATCACAAGAGTAGAACAGGCTGAAATAGAAGTTGTAACCGAACTCACTGAAACAATTAGAGGTGCCGGCGGTTTTGGCTCTACAGGGAAATAAACATCTTATTAAACGAATTTTCATACTTTTGCTGCCGGTAGGCCTCCTTATTGCCGTAAAATTTCTTATATACCTTGATATGAAATCAATTTGTATCTGGAAAATTCTAACGGGCCATGACTGTCCGGGGTGCGGAATTACAAGAGCTTTTAATGCACTTTTCAGCGGGCAGTTTATGGAGGCGTACCGCTACAACCCGAAAATTGTTATCGTTGCACCGCTGATGATTTTTGTGTGGCTCGGCTTATTATTCCGCAAATCCTCAAATCTCAATCATTGAGAGGATGACAGCCCCCCCTGTTAAGATTTTAATGTAAATTTTAATAGGAGGAATAAGAAGTATGACAAATTCACAACCTGCTGCACAGCGCAGCTTTCCGGTAACATTGCTGCTTTGTTTTTTACTGGGCGGCTTAGGTGTTCACAGATTTTATACCGGTTATATCGGTCTTGGAATCTTACAGCTGCTCACAGCCGGCGGCTGCGGTATCTGGTATTTAATCGACCTGATTTCCATTATATTTAACAAATATAAAGATGCGGACGGTCAGGAGCTTACCGGCTATAACCAGAATATTGGTTATGGAGTTTTAATTGTACTAGCCCTAATAATCATCATTTGCTACGCAACTATGATGAAATAATTAAGCGTAATCTTTACCTGAAAGCCCCCTGTATTAAAATTACAGAGGGCTTTTTATCAATAAATTAATTTTTATTACTTTTGCCGGCCGACCGGGCAATTTTATTTTATCACGGTTTTTACATATAATGGCTGAACAATCAACTGGTTCAGATATGCTGTTTTACAAACATAAGGAGTTTATATGCCGGTAAATCGTGTAGAAAATACAAATTCACAGGGAAAACTTGTCCGCACATCAATTGCTGCAGGTTTCCTTGCCGGAGGCGCCGCAGGTTATTTTAAACCGGTCATAAAAAACGGCGAACCGTCTGACAGTTTTATAAAAGAAATCGGCTATTCCATCAAAAACGAGGACAACAAACATATAATCAGAACCGGTGAAATTCTGGAGGCGCTTGATGAGCTTCCGGATGAAACACTTACAGCTTTTGAAACGGCAAAAGCCAGCGCAGAAGGTCTAAATCCCGCAGAAGCAGCCGCAAAAAAGACGGCTTTTGCAAAAGAAGAACTAGACTACTTTCTGACAATCCACTCGGATGAAATAGGCATATTCCCGCAGGAAAACGGAACCCTTGAAGATGCGGTAAACAACTTTACCGCAGGTAAAACTACACAGGAAATAAAAGAAGCCGTAAAAAATGAACTTGCCGGCAAAATTAACAATCGCCCGCAGCTTGATTACGAGGAACTTGCAAAGGACTACTTTGAAGAAGTTTACGACAAATCAGCAAAAAAATACAAGCAATCAGGCGAAAATCTTGCACAGGAAACAATAGATTTTGTCAAAAAAGCCGCACGCAATACAAGAATTAAAACCGGCGTAATTTACGGACTCGCAACTGCTGCAGGCGCAGGGGTACTGACATTTATAGCCTCAGCCTTCCGCAAAAAATAACATCTACTCCTTTAAATCCGGCGCAAATACGGAAACCTTTTTAAGGCTTTCTACATCAAAATTGGTTTTAATAAGGTTGTCAAATAGGTTTTCCTGCTGTTTTTCAACAGGCTTCTGCCGCTGCCAGTAATCCTTGTCCAGCTGTGGTAACCCCTTATTTGATGATATGTCGCTGCTAAAATCCACCAATTTTATTTCCCTTATTTCCTCATGCTATAACGGCCGTAATTAAAAAAACTTTAGTCAGGGAAACAAATTTTTTACAATATTTAACATCACTCATTATTCCCTTTTCATATTCAGAAGCATTTCGTTCGGAATAAACAAATCACTCACACCGCCTGAGGCAATAACAAAAATAAATTCCACGCTCTCTCCGGTTTCAATATCAAGACATCTGAACGGTACGCGTAAATCCATTACTCTGTCATACACCGCAAGAATTTCTTTGGAATTCTGCACAGCCCAGAGGTTGTTAGGAATTGCTTTAATAAGCCTTATAAGCCTCAGCCTCCCGTCAGATACGGTAATTTGAAGTTCACTGTGAAATTTTTCTTTTGATACAGGGAGAATGTTTTCCGTTTTGTTAATCAATCTCATAGGCGACAGTGAATGCCGACGGTTCGAACTTCTCGTGTACACATACATCTGGTAAGTGTTTTTCAAAAGTTCAGGATTGCTCTGCACGTATTCACTTATGTAAAATCGTAAATAAAGATTATCCCTGTCGCAGCCGAAACATATTTTATCAAAAAACTTGTTTTCCTTAATCACAGGCCCGTCAGGAATCCCTATACAACCTGCATTAAGCCATGAATCATTGCTTCTGTCATTCCCGTCCAGAACAGGATTAATCTCGCCTTTCGGGTATCTGGAAGGTTTGCTCACCGCAGACAGCAACGGAATATCCAGATAATCAGGCACCTCAGCACCAAGATAAATATAGATATTTTTCAGGTGTTCACGGAATATATAATCAAAAATATTGTCGCGGCCGGAATCGTTCGGAGCACCGTACCACCAGAACCAGTCGCTGCCTTCACAGATAAAAAGCTCCCTCCTTGCAAGTTCTATATTCGGGTTGTAAGGATTTTCCTTAACAAAGTTTGAAAAATCGTCGCGAACCTGCTTTAAATAGCTCCAGGCAAGATTTTTCATCGGCTCGTCAATCCATAGTTTGAAGTTTCTGTTAATCCATGAGCCGGAAGCTAGCTTATTGAGAGGTTTTACCGAGGAATCCTTCTCAATATAATCACTTAACATTACTGTTTCAAGAGAATCGTCCTCATCAATAAGTTTATAAAGCGTTTTTAAAAAGGTAATCCCGTCCTGCGGATAATTTTCCCAGCAGTTTTCGCCGTCCATTGCGATTGTGAGAAGATGGTTTTCATCCGGAGAGGTCAAGAGTTTGCTCTGCATAACTTTTATACGGTCGTAAAGGTCGTTTGCCGCAAGTTCTGAATCGTAATTCGGATATTCAAAGCTTATCAAATTCGACACAAGAGAATCTCTGAACACCATCTTCAAGCCGTTTTTATATTCATAAGTTTTCAACAGATGATACGGTTCTTCAAGATACCCTTTAAAATCCCGCACAAATTCAAAGTTAATAGAATCCGCAAGAATTCCGTCATCGGAAATTGTCCATTCAACCCCGAGCTCTTTAAACAGCTCCAATTCCTTCGGGCTTACGCAATGCTCGGACGGCCATATACCGCGCGGCCGGACGCCTATTAATTCTTCCACTCTGTCGAGTGCACTCACCGTCTGAATTTTCGCATCAAGCGGCATCTTCAAATTCGCAGGAAGTCCTTCACTGTTTGAAATTTTTATACTTTTTATATCAAGCAGAATAGGCAGTATCGGGTGGTAATAAGGACTTGTGGTAATTTCAATTTTACCTTCCGCAGCGTACTTTCTGTATGCCGGAATAATTTTTCGTATAATATCGCGCTGGATTTCTATAATTTTGCATCTGTCCTCAAAAGTGTAGCCTCTGCCTTTTTTAAACAGCTTTTTAAGTTCAATATACTGATTTTTATAAACAGGGTCAAACCACGCAAGGTTAAACAGCGCCATAAGGTCAGAGTATTCCTGCTCCGTAAAGGCAGTAATATCTGCCTGCACCATCTGCTGTCTTTTTTGATAAAGTCTGTTGTATTCCTCGTAAGGAAAAATCATTGTCTGATAATTCGCGTCAAAAAAGTTATTTAAAATGAATTCTCTGTCATCCGAATTAAGTTCCTCAACAGGGGTTACGGTAAGCCTTGAGTGCAAATCGTGCAGCCCTTTCTCACCGTAATCAATAAAAGCATCCAGCAAGACCGGTACAACATTAAAGTTTAGTTTAATGTTTTTAAAATTATCCAGAATAGTAACCATATCGAGATAATCCTTAACCGCGTGAAGCCTTACCCATGGCATAAGATAATCACCTTCCGGCGAAAGCTGGTAAACAGGCTGGTGCATGTGCCAGTAGAATGCTATGGAAACTTTTTTGTTTTGACTCATCATAAAAATCTCTCAATTCCGGTAATCCTATCCCGCGCCATCCATCCGGCCGCCTGAGATGCACGGTTCTGATTACAAATAAACTATACCATAAAATTTGAAAAGTGAAAGAAAAATAAACTCAATTATCCGTATTTTAAAAAGTTTTTATTCCTTATTACATCCTGATTGCTTTTTAGTTGTTAAGTTTTTAACAAGCCGCCATAAATTATGCCAGAATATTACTATATAGATCAGGCAATAGCAAGGTACTATCGAAATATAAGAAACATACAAAGAACCACATAATGTCTCGCTTATTTCCGGTATCTTAATTCCGGTTGTCAGCGGCAGCAAAAGTAAAATAACAAGAACTAACGAAGGGCTGAGCCATTGATTAAAAAACCAATCCAAATAGATGCTCCAGTGTTTTTTTATTGCATAATGCGTTATTGTTATTGGAATTAGGAAATAGAGAATAAAAAAGGATATAGTTATCATTAAGCATAAATGTGATAATTTACTATTATCATAAAACATTACACCAAACACAAAATATACCATTCCTGTTGGCATAAGACAAACGATTAACAGGATTAGCAAATATATAAGCAGTCCTTTTACATCCTTATTCATATCTCTATTTTATCATAATTTTTCGTGAATAACGTAAATGTTAAAATGGTTCTCTAAAAACCCTTTTTCCTGCATCGAATATCCCCAGTTGTTGATATTATTAGGGAAATCACCAATTCCAGCAGGTGTTCGGTATTTAAATTTTTCTTTTTAAAAAGTTATTAATAACAGTTACTATAAATGACGGCAGGAATGTTAAAGTTAATGAATACAGTATGAAATAACTCAAAAAATTATATGAAGTATCCCATAATCTAATTAATATAAATATAAAAACATCAACAATAAACAAGGATAAAATTATTTTTGCCGAGTAGTTGTTGTTATTATAAATTTTTAAAAGTAAAGGATTTTTACTTTTTTTGATTATAATAATACCGGTAATAATCTGTACAACAAATTTAAAAATAATATAAGCAGAGGTTAATATTACGGTTGTAAAAAATACTAATAAACCATTATCAGAAACAGCATTATCAAAATCATAAAGCATCAGAGCAAGTATTGTTCCAGCAAGCATAACAAAATATCCGCCGGCGGACAGCAAAAGATTATAAATTATATAAAAACACAGTCCTTTTACATCCTTATTCATACCTCTATTCTATCATAATTTTTTGTAAATAAATTTCACTATCTTTCTCACAAGCCGCCATAAATTATGCCAGAATATTACTATATAGATCAGGCAATAGCAAGGTACTATCGAAATATAAGAAAAATACAAAGAACCACATAATGTCTCGCTTATTTCCGGTATCTTAATTCCGGTTGTCAGCGGCAGCAAAAGTAAAATAACAAGAACTAACGAAGGACTGAGCCATTGATTAAAAAACCTGTCTAAATAGACACTCCAGTGTTTTTTTATTGCATAATGCGTTATTATTATTGGAATTAGGAAATAGAGAATAAAAATGGCTATAAGTAAACCGGTTACTATTCCTGTTAATGTATAATGTTTATAATAACTCAGTGAAAAAGCTATTAAACCGCCCCAGAACAACACTGTAGGTAATAATATGTTAATTAACATGATTAGCAAATATATAAGCAGTCCTTTTACATCCTTATTCATGTCTCTATTCTATCATAATTTTTCGTGAATAACATATATGTTAAAATGGTTCTCTAAAAACCCTTTTTCCTGCATAGAATATCCCCAGTTGTTGATATTATTAGGGAAATCACCAATTCCAGCAGGTGTTCGGTATCTAAAATCATAGTAATCAACAACTATTCCATTAAAATACCCGTCAGATGTTATGTGAGGATTATATAATTGACAGTGTTGTATACCTAAAAAATTATCCATATTAATTAGATTAAATTTAAATTCAATCTCTACGGCATTATCTTGTTTGTTGTTTAATAATTTTAAATAATTATTAGTTATAAATTCTTGTATTTCCGGAGAATTCCAGAGTTGTTTTGACTGCTTTGAGTTATTGTCATAGATAACCCCTCTTGAATTTTTCGGAATACCAACTTTATCCATAAGTTTACTTAACCCTTCATTTTTTATTTCGGAACGGGAATTTAAAATATAAGCATGTTCATTCTCTCTGGCATACTCGAAATCTCTCATAGCATTCTGCAAATTTGCTCCTGAAATGGTCATTTTATTACTTGCAATTCTAGCAGTGAAATCTGTTGCTTTTTCGCCGAGATTCATACCGTTTTCCAATGGAATATCATAAATATTTTTATAAATGTCCGGTAGTGGATTTTCATAGTCATCAAAGCTGATGTCCGGTAAAAATGGAGTGTTCCACGGTGTAGTATTAACGTTGTATTCAATTTTACCATCAAGGAGAGTTATTTTATCATTTGAAATTCCGGTTTTACCTGAAGAACCGGGTTTTGAACGGTAATACGCTCTGACCTTAGTGCCGTCATCACGGGTGTAACTTCTGACATAAACTTCATCCGACGCAGCAAGGTCTGCTTCGCGCGGAATTCCGAGATTACTTATCTGATAATCTATGGCAGGCTCGTTCAGCTGAAACTCATCAGGATTCATGCGCCCGATTTCTTCCGCATAGTAAATTTTATCAGAGCCGCTAACTTTGTTAAAAAAATCTTTCAATGACATAACATATTTCCTTTCGTATTTATATTTTCTATTATTGTCATTGTTTACGATTTATCTAATTTCCGCAAGACCACGTTTTCGCCGCCACGAAAACAGGGGGATTCCCTCAATCCATTTATCCGAAAATAAAAACTTAATACTGTCTGAAATAGTATTTTTGTAGTATAATATTAACGTGGAGTATTACTCAAGATAAGGAAGAGAAACTATGAAAAAACTTTCACCATTACAAATCGAAAGATTAAAGTATCAGCCAAAACTTCCTGAATGCCTTGCAAACGGCATTAACTCTCTTGAACTGGTTGAAGGTTCTGCTACCCAGTCTGTAAGAGATCAGGAACAGATTAAAGAATTATTCAAAAATACTTACGGCAAACCTGTTGTAAGTTTCAAAAATTCAATTTCACTCTCAGCATCAATGACTAAAAATGTCGGCGTAATCCTCTCCGGCGGTCAGGCTCCTGGCGGTCATAACGTTATTGCCGGTCTTTATGATGCTTTAAAAGAAGCAAATTCCTCCAACAAATTATACGGTTTTCTCGGAGGCCCGTCAGGGATTATCGACGGAAAATACATCGAGTTTACTGATGAATTTATGGACGCTTACAGAAACACCGGCGGGTTTGATATTATCGGCTCCGGCAGAACAAAACTCGAAACTGAAGATCAGTTCCAGAAAGCTCTTGCCGTATGCAACAAATTAGGAATTACTGCTGTTGTTATAATCGGCGGCGACGATTCAAACACCAACGCGGCACTTCTTGCTGAATGGTTTGTTAAAAATAATACTGGTATTCAGGTCATCGGATGCCCGAAAACCATCGACGGCGATTTGAAAAATGACCAGATTGAAATTTCTTTCGGCTTTGATACCGCAACAAAAACTTATGCTGAATTAATCGGAAACATTCAGCGCGATGCTAATTCCGCTAAAAAATACTGGCATTTTATTAAAATTATGGGCAGAAGCGCTTCTCACGTTGCACTGGAAGCTGCTTTGCAGACCCAGCCTAATATTACATTGATTTCGGAAGAAGTTGAAGCCAAGAAAATGTCACTCGAAAGCATTATTAACTATATGTGCGATATTATTGTAAAACGTGCGGATATGGGCAAAAACTTCGGTATTGCAATCATTCCGGAAGGCCTGATTGAATTTATACCTGAAATGAAATCTATGATTGCAAACCTTAACGACATCATGGCATCACTTGAAAGCGATCCTGATTTTGTTAATGCGACAACAATCCGCGACAAGTTTGATATAGTAGAAAACAGATTAGAGCCTGCAAACGCAAAAGTTTACAGCTCACTTCCTGTATTAATTAAAGGCCAGCTGCTTGCTGACCGCGATCCGCACGGCAATGTTCAGGTGTCCAAAATCGAAACAGAAAAACTTTTAATCGAAATGATTGAAACAAGACTTGACGAATTAAGATCACAGGGAGATTACATCGGCAAATTCTCAGCACAGTCGCACTTCTTCGGTTATGAAGGCAGATGTGCATTCCCGTCAAACTTTGATGCAGATTACTGCTATTCACTAGGCTACAACGCATTTGCACTGATTAACTTTGGTTTGACAGGATACCTTTCATCAGTAAGAAACCTGACAGCTCCGGCATCAGAATGGGTTGCAGGCGGTGTTCCTCTTACAATGATGATGAATATGGAAAAACGCCACGGTGAAATGAAACCTGTAATTCAAAAAGCTCTTGTCAAACTTGACGGTCCTGTATTCAAACAGCTTGAAGAAAACAGAGAGGACTGGGCACTCAATGACAGATACCTCTTCCCTGGTGCAATCCAGTATTTTGGGCCATCCTGTGTATGCGATGTAACAACATGCACACTCCAGCTTGAAAGAAGCAAAGAGTTAATCAACGCATAATTGCAGCGCAAAATATTACTAAATCTAAGTCAAAACCCGTCCTGAAAATTCCGGACGGGTTTTGCAGTTTTTGCACCCTTGACAAAAATCTGACAAATAAATTAATTATATATCCATAAATTATAACATTTTACTGATTATAATGAGGACTTTTCATAGTAAATACTGATATTTTAACATATACATACAGTAATTCTCCGCCTGTAACAGAACTTTTAGCAGGCGAATATCCCTAAAATATAGACAAATCAGGCAGATTGTAATATAATAAAGTTGTAGGTAAGTACATACAGCTTATTACCACACGACACACGATTATATGGAGGAATCAGTCGGAAGGAGGTGGTAAGTATGAAAAGGCAAATAATAAAAGCTGCAATCATTGCAGTGATTACAGCCCTTAAAATTGCTTTATTATTCTTGTAGGTATGAAGTAGAACTCTAAGGAACTCACCTTTCTTAGAGTTCTCCCTACATAACCATTATTTACGATTTTCAGAAGTTTGTCAAGTGTTCCGCAGGAAAATATAGGTGTAACGCCTGTTACATCAGTTATACAGTATTAGAAATACATGAAAGTCCATAAAAAAACTAACCAATAAGATTTTCAAGGATTTTAGCATTATCAACAGCTTTTCTTGACTGGCTTACTGTAACCCTGCGCATATAGGTTCTCAAAGCTTCACGTATAAGTTCACTACGTGTACGCTGTTCATCATTTGCAAGACCATCAACTTTACTCAAAAATTCATCGGGCATTGTGACTAAAATTTTTGCCATTTTCTAACCCTCCATACTACCACTCCGTATTAACATTGTAACATATCTTTTTAATTTACGCAATATATAATCCGCGGAATTAGTCCTGACAGGCTATAGACAAGTTTTGCTGATTTGAAATATTATAATTTGTGTTAGAGAAGAAAGGAGCTTTCCTATGGAAGAACATCACACTACCGATTGTTTTTTATGCGGACATCCTGTATTAAAACATATTTTAACAGGTTTGTTAGTATTTTTGGGTGCATTTGCGGCATTTTATGTTGTAACTGACTGGCATTACAAAAGAATGCTCGATCCGTTTGTTCAAATGAGAAAAGTTGACAGAATGATGATGAGAGAGCAGCAGCAGGCGCGCAAAATGATTGAAAAACAGGCGCAAAAAGATTTCAACTTTGAAAAGAAAACTGAACGTTTTATCAGAGCTGAAAAAGACGGTGAGAATTACAAGATTATCATTGACTTAAAACCTTTTGACAATGATGAAAAAAATGTTGAGGTCACAACAGACGGAAATGTCTTAACAGTAACTGCAGCAGGTGCGGTCAACCGCCACGGGCAGGAACATATCCTGAAAGTTGCACAGAGCTATTCATTTAATGATGATGTTGATTTGAGCAAAATCACTAAAATCAGAGAAGGAAACGAATACATAATTTTTGTTCCCGCAGAATAAGTCTATACTGCTTCCGGACGAAGGTAGTCCGGCCCATATTTAATCTCACAACATAAAAAGACCTGACTTTTATATAAAAGTCAGGTCTTTTTATGTTAACATCAGTATATGAAAAAAATTTTATTAGTTGACGATTCGCAAAACTGGATTAAATATCATGAAAGCGCGCTTTTATTAATATTCGGTGACAATGTTATTATAGATAAAGCTTATTCTGCACGGGAGGCAAACGATAAAATCACAGCGTCAGTTGATGAACCTTACGATATAATTTTCACTGATATGCAGATGGAAACCGATTTTCTGCCGTTCTATGCAGGAGAGTGGTTTATAAAACAGATTCAGCTTTTTAAAGAGTACAAAGACACAAAAGTTGTAATAATTTCCGCAACCGGCAACATACGTCAGATTGCGGAAAAATACAGTGTTGATTTTATTCCTAAATATATGTGCAAAAGTGTTGAAGCTTATAAAAAAGTTCTGGAGGAAAAATAGCATCTTTTAATAAATCTTATACGGGTAATCCTCAGGGATTTTCCAGCCGTTACGTCTTATCATTTCTACACACATTGATGGATATTGAATACAACGCTCTCTAGTTTGCTCATCAGAATATCTTTTATAGCCTGCGAATGGTTCAACTCCATCCTTTGGTTCCCAGCCTTCTCCGCGGGTTCTTGCAATCTGAAATACAAACAGCTTTCTGCCGTATAAAGCTCTGTCATCAGTAGGTCCTCCGCTCATAAGCGCCTCATAAGCCTTATAATGTTTTTGAGCTTTTACCATATACGTAAAAGCGCGTCCGTAAGAAAATACCGCCATATCACCTGACGGCAGGTAAATTCCGACAAATCTTTCATCATTCTTTTTTGATACCATGGATACCGAACCGTTATGAACTGTATTATAATAACCGCACTCCCAACTGGTTGTTTTCAAATATTTTGCCAGATATTTTTTATAAAACTCACATGAATTGTCTGTATATTCCCAGTATTGCTGTTCACCGTTCTGGAGTTCAGAGGCTTTAAATGCCTGATTAATAGTCGTATAAAATCTTGCAAGACCGGTTTCCAGAACTTTTTCTCTGTGCTTCTGGATAACGGAAGGCAAAGTCATCGCGGCAACAACACCGATAATCCCGAGGGTTATAAGGACTTCTGCCAACGTAAAAGCTGCCTTTCTGAAAGTGAAGCGTGAAGGGTGAGGGGTGAAGCGTTCAACTAATACCCCACGAGGGTGGGTGCTGCAGGCGTGTGACGGGAAGTTTTTGTTGAACGGGTGAAAAGTTGAATGGTTGAAAGGTTCATCTTTTGATATGTCATTCTGAAACATTAATCGTTGAGGCTCACATGAGTTGCCGCTGTTCAGAATCTCT